>NZ_CP020373.1:314722-629444 GCF_003957745.1 Shewanella khirikhana
ATATGAAGGTTACCTTGCCAGCGTTTGAAAAGGCCCGGGTTCTGGTGGTGGGCGATGTGATGTTGGACCGCTACTGGGTGGGACCAACCGGCCGCATCTCCCCCGAGGCCCCTGTGCCCGTGGTTCGTATCAATCAGATTGAAGACAGGCCCGGTGGCGCGGCCAACGTGGCGCTGAATATCGCCACCCTGGGTGGTCAGGTGCAGTTGGCCGGTTTGGTCGGCCAGGACGACACAGCCGCTGCGCTCACCAGAGGGGTGCAGGCGCTTGGCGTTGAGCCTCGCTGGTTGGCGGTTGAAGACAAACCCACCATCACTAAGCTCAGGGTATTGTCTCGCAATCAGCAGCTTATCCGTCTCGACTTTGAAGAGTCGTTCGACAAAAGCCACAGCCAGGCGCTGCTGAGTCAGGCCGAAGCCTCGCTGAATAATGTGGATGTGGTGGTGCTGTCTGACTATGCCAAAGGTGCCATTGCCGAGCCGGCAGACTTTATCGCCAGTGCCCGTGCTCAGGGGGTAAAGGTGCTGGTGGACCCCAAGGGCAGCGACTTTTCCCGCTATCGCGGCGCCTTTTTGCTGACCCCCAACATGAGCGAGTTTGAGGCCGTGGTGGGCGCTGTGACCAGCGAAGCGGATCTGGTGGAAAAAGCCCATAAGCTGCTTAACGATTTAGCGCTGGATGCGCTGCTGGTGACCCGCTCTGAAAAAGGCATGACCCTAATCACCCCGGATGCGCCTGAGCTACATATTCCCACCGTGGCTCGCGAGGTGTACGACGTCACCGGCGCTGGCGATACCGTGATTTCGGCGCTGGCTACCGCCATTGCCGCCGGGGCCGAGCTGCCCCAGGCCTGTGCCATTGCCAATACCGCCGCCGGAGTGGTGGTGGGCAAGCTGGGTACATCCACCGTCAGCCGTATTGAACTGATTGAGGCGCTTAAAAGCCATCAGGGTGAGTCCGGTGTGGGCGTGGTGAGTGAAGATCAGCTGGTGTATGCACTGGAGCAGGCACGACTTCGCGGCGAGCGGGTGGTGATGACCAACGGCTGCTTCGATATTCTGCATGCCGGCCATGTGAGCTATCTTGCCCAGGCCAAGGCGCTGGGTGACCGCCTGATCGTGGCTGTAAACGATGATGAATCTGTGCGTCGCCTCAAGGGCGATGGCCGCCCGGTGAACTCGGTGGACAGACGCATGGCGGTGCTAGCCGGGCTTGCCTCTGTGGATTGGGTGGTGCCCTTCAGTGAAGATACGCCCCAGCGGGTTATCGCCCGTTTGCTGCCGGATTTGTTGGTGAAAGGCGGCGACTATAAAGTGGAAGACATTGCCGGCGGCGCCGAAGTGCTTGCCAATGGCGGTCAGGTGAAGGTGCTGGGTTTTGAAGACGGGGTGTCCACCACCGCCATTATTCAAAACATCATGAGCCGTCACTGATGCGACCTGCTCCCACGCAATGGTCTGTGCTGGCGTGGGGGCTGCCCTGGATGCTGACGCTGGCGCTGCTTGCAGCGCCCTGGTTGGCATGGGGCCAACAAGGTTTTAGCCCGCCTGAGGTTAAGGTGGCGGGCAAGCCGGTACTCATTTGTGAGCCGGCGACTCTGCCAGCCTGTTTGCAACGTCTGCCTGAATCGACCCGCGCCCAGTTGCCGGACGATATCAGCTTCCGTCTGGGTTATCGCTCGGCCATGGTGTTTCCCTTAAGCAGCGCCGAGGTGGCAGGGCTTATTCTGTGGGCACCCTGGCGCGAGCAGTTTTCCCAAAGCGCGCTGGTGGGCAGTCAACTGCTGGAGCTTGAGCTCAGCCAGCAGCTGATGCTGACCTTCTGGCACGAGGTCGGGCACCTTGAGGTGGGGGCGCTGCAGGGTAAGGTGCTGCCCGAGCGGCTGAGCCTCAGGGAGCAGGAATGGCTGGCCGATGCGTATCTCTATTGGCATCTCGCCAAAGAGCAGGGTTCACTGCAACTGGCCTGGCAACAATTTCACCGCCGCAACCTGCAAGTGATGAATGATGTCAGTCATTTGTCTCATTGGAGTTCGCTTTACCTCCTTCCTCTGCTTAACAGCTATAAAGTTGAAGATCTGGTGTTATTCACTGGTTTTGGCGAGTTTTGCCAGAGTTTCTATCCAAAGCTAAGACGCTGGTCTGACGCGGATCTGACCGAGTTTTCCCATCTGCTGCAATATTTGTTCGGCTCGGCCACTCTGCCGGTTTTGCCGGACTACCTGTATTGGCGAAAACCTGAGCTGGCTCCGGTGCTCGAGCCCACCCTGAATCAGCTGATGGGACCCTCAATGGCGTCTGATTGGCTCGCAAAGCAACACTTGTTAATCAAAGGTTAACGCAGGCGTACGCTATGCTGTTTCAAGCTGAACCCTAGCTGAACAAAAGTCAGATACTCTTGGGAACGACGTTTTTTTGGCAG
Organism: Shewanella khirikhana; assembly: GCF_003957745.1. Lineage (NCBI taxonomy): Bacteria > Pseudomonadati > Pseudomonadota > Gammaproteobacteria > Alteromonadales > Shewanellaceae > Shewanella > Shewanella khirikhana. Next base: position 317,144 of record NZ_CP020373.1, read on the forward strand.
TAATCCCTCTAATGCTTTGATAAGCTCTCTGCAACAAAAATAACAAGGGGGGATACATTTCATGGCGAAACGTTCCAAAGTACAGACTGAGCAAACCATCAATCAGATTATGGATGAGGCGCTCAAGCAAATCCTGAGTATTGGTTTTGATGCTATGTCCTACACTACCTTGTCTGAAGCGACAGGGATCAGTCGGACTGGTATCAGTCACCATTTCCCCAAGAAAACGGACTTTCTGGTCAGGTTAGATGCGCGTATTGGTCGTTTGTTTTTGGCTGCACTGGATTTTTCCGGTCCTGAAGCGCTGGAGCGCTCATGGATGACGGCGATGCGTGAATCGCATTACCGTGCCGTGCTGAAGCTGTTTTTCAGCCTGTGTGGCAGCAACGATAAAGACATTACGCTGTTCCGTGCCATCAGCAGTGCCCGCGAGAGCGCAGTCATTGAGCTGGGTGCCATCGGTGAAAAGACCATCAACCAACTGCTGGGTCGCACAGCGGTGATGTTGTTGGCCGAATCTGAAACCGCGGTGACCAGCCAGGCGGCTTGAACTTCGACGTGATGAGATAAAAAAGGAGCCAATTGGCTCCTTTTTTACGTTCCGGCTAAGGCCTCAGCGTGATCACGGGCTCGAAGTTTACCTCTCCCCATTCGTCTATGGTCGCCAGTCGGGCATCCTGGCGCGCTATCGCCAATGCCCTGTCACCCTGGCTGCGAACGAACAAGAGTTGGTAACCCAGTTTGGCCAGCGTATAAAACGCAAACCTCTGAGCCGTGGATAACCTGTTCCAATGTTCCAAACTGGACAGGGGCTTGCTGCGGCGGTCGCCTTTCTCCCTGTGGCCGCCATGGTTGGTGCTTACCTGCATCATGTCGTGCCTCCAACTATGACCCCAAACACTGCCGTGGCAGTCCTTCTGTTATACCCCAACCAACCGACGGGGCAAACAGGGATTTTGGCGCTGAATACTATCAGTGTCGGGCTGGTTTGGATGAAACTGGCTATCTTGTTGGTTTTGTTGGTGGATAATGCTGTTTGGCGCCGTGTCCGTACTGGTCTTATCAGTTTGGCGTAACTTTCGCCAAAGGGTGGCGCTGTGCGGCGTGGATGGGTATCCTTATGCCTTTGCACGAAGCAAGATTAATTTCTTATATAAATCCATAATTTAGGAGTTCATGGATATGGAAGTCGACAACAAGGTCAGGCCCGCTGAAACGGCCACTGGCACGGCGCGCCACAACGTGCGTCTGGACAATCAGGAGCTGGTAAAAAGCAGCTTTTGGATAAGCCAGATCTTTATGATTATCGCCACCGTGGCCGGTGTCTATCTGGCCGCCAAAGAAGGTCTGAGTCAGGCCATCGCCTTTGACTCGTTGATGAGTCAGCAGAACAACTACCACCTGCGCCGGGCGCTGTATGAAGAGCTGTCGGACAACGTAGCCATTCTCAACGCCTATGCCGACAAGGTGGAAAAAGAGCGCCCCTACGACATCAAACAGCATCATCCGGCTGTCGCCACTTTTATCTGGGAAAACATGCGCTTTTCTCAGGCAACGCTGGAGACTCCCGCCGATATTCTGTCTGCCGCGCGCCGCTTTTATGCGAACAGCGACGACGTGGTGAGCAAGATGGAATCCAAGTTTTATGGCCCCACCCATGGGGTAAAACTGCTGCGGGAAGTGACCCTCAAACTCGAGCAGGATACCCTGCCACAGCTTAAGCAAAACTATGAGGCGTTGGGCGTGAGCCTCAGAGACGCCGGCGTGATGGTGGAGTAAGCCATGAAGAAGATGCGTTGTCCCGGCTGCGGCCATGATGTGTTTCGTGAGTTTGATTTTCATGGCGAGCAGGTGGATGCCTGTCAGCAATGCGGTGGGCTGTGGTTTGAGCACGGTGAGCTGAACAAGGCACTGTCCAGTGCCGATAACGGCGACAGTAACGTGGCGCTGGAGCAGAGCCTGGGGCGCCACCTGGGCGAGTCGAGCCGTCGCTGCTGCAGCTGCGACACCACCCTTGAGCGTTATCATCTGATGAACGAGTTCGAGATTGAAGTGGATGTGTGCCCAAGCTGTAAAGGCGTGTGGCTCGACAAGGCCGAATGCGACAAGGTGGTGCAATCACCCCTGGTGCGTCAGGCGCTGACCGAACTGGATGGCAAGGTGAGTGTAAAAACCTGGCTGTTTCAGTTTTTGTCGCAAATGCCGGTGGAGTTTAACCTCAAACCCAAGTCCAAACCTGTGGTTACCTGGTGGCTGCTGGCGTTGAATATGGTGATTTTCGGCATTTACGGCTTCGACTTGTCGATGACCGACCCCATGTTTGAAAACTTTGCCCTGGTGCCGCGGGATGTCCTCCACGGCAGCCATGTGTGGACTTTGGTGAGCCACATGTTCCTCCACGGCGACTTTTTGCACCTGGCGGGCAATATGTACTTCCTCTATGTGGTGGGAGACAACCTGGAAGATGCCCTGGGTCGGGCGCGCTTTTTGGGGCTGTATCTGGTGTGTGGTCTTGCGGCTGCGGCGGCGCAGATCATCTCCGAGCCTGGCAGCGATATCTACATGGTGGGCGCCAGCGGTGCCATCGCCGGTCTGTTCGGTATGTATCTGCTGTGGTTCCGCTACGCGAGCCTGACCTTTATGTTCATCGTCTACCAAAAGAAGGTATCGCCGCTGGTGTTCTTCGGCATTTGGCTGGCGTTCAATATCTTTGGCTTGTACATGGCGGGTGAGGGCGTGGCCTATTGGGCGCATATCGGCGGCTTTGTGGCGGGGCTTATCATCGGAAAGCTGATGCAGCAGCAGGTGATGGCCGCCAACCCCATGTTGGCGCTGATGAACTCACCGGAAGTGAGGGTGAGCCGTTAAGCTCAATGAAAAAGGCGCCCAAGGCGCCTTTTTTAATGCTCCTGTTGCCATTTGGGCTGCGCCGGATATTAAAAGCGCCTTGGGTTCAGCTCCCAGTATTCCCAGCTTTCCAGCCCCTGAGCTTCGGCCAGCGCCATGGCGCGACTGTGCAGGGCCTGGGCTTCGGCTATGGCGCCCATGGCCTTTTTGGCCTCACTCATTTGTGCCAGCCAGTCGGCGCTTTGCTCGCCTTCTTTCTGTGCCCGCAGCAGCACTTTTTGCGCTTCCTCTGGCTGCTGCTTTTTCAAATAGGCTTTGGCCATGGCAACGCATAACTCTGTGTTGGATTCGGGGAAGCGCTTTTGGGCTTCATCGAGGAAGATACCTATTTTATCTTGCTGTTTGGTAATGAAAAAATACTTGGCCAGATAGTAGGACTGTAACCATTCGAAGCGAAATCCGGCCCATTGGCTGCGCTTGGCCTCAAAGTGGTTCAACACGTCTTTGTAGTTATCCATTGGCACCAGCACGTCCAGGTCGGTGTAGTAGGCCGGAGCCAGGTATTCCAGGGCATCCAACAGCGCAGGCATGGCGGTGCTGTAGTGGGTTTCATCCGGGTAGCGCTTGAACACCACCCCGGAGTGTGGCACTGACTTTTCAATCAACTTAAACAGCGGCTGCACCCCCATACCTTCTTCGTTGGCGACCGATAAAAACAGCGGTGGCAGCGACTTGTGCTTTTTGATGTAAGCCGCCATGCGGCCTTTGATGCCGTAATCGTCGTACCAGGCGCTGGGACTCATGGCCAAAAAGGCGGAGAAGGGCGTGTTGTCGGCCATTAAGGCCTCGAGGGTAAAGAGGCCGCCCAATGAATAGCCCGCGATGGCGTTCTTGCCGCTGGTGCGAAATCGGCTATTAATCAGCGGCACCAGTTCGTCTTTCAGGTAGGCCATCATGGTTTCGGCGCCACCAAACTCATCACCTTCGCGCTCGGAGGCCCAGGTGGTGGATTTGATATAGTCCGCCTGCCCCTGGGTAGCAACGCCCACTACTATCATGGGCGGGATCTTGCCCATGCGGGTGAGGTTATTTACCGCCGCAGAGACATGGCGAAACTGAAAATCGCCATCGATAACATAGAGCACGGGATAGCGGCGTTCGCTGGCCTGATAGCGCTCGGGCAACGCCACCATAAAGCGCCTGTCTTCGCCAAAATGGCGTGATGGGGCCTGATAACTGTTGCCGTAGGTCAGTGGCATGGCAATGGCGGCGCTGGCAGAGTTATTGGTTTCGGCAGTTTCGGCTTGGGCGAAAGTGGCCAGGGGGGCGGCAGTGGTCAGCAGCAGCCCAAGGAGCAAGCTGCGGGGCAGATACTGCCACTTGCCCGGCTGAATTCCTGATGTCATCTGAGGTCCTTGTTATTGTAATCATCTTATATCCAGTGTTTTACCCTGCCAGAGTTGGCGTCAAAAGTGAAGGATGCTGGATTTTTCGCCTTGTAATGGCGCTACAGCGCCCCCATGTGTGGTTTTATCCAGCCTTTATTTTTGGAGCCATAGCCATGATCCTTGCTTGCCCCCAATGCCACGGCCTTAATCGGGTGCCTGAAGACAGACTCAGCGACGCCCCCAGTTGCGGCCGCTGTAAATCGCCCCTGTTTGTTGGTAAGCCGCTTGAGCTGACAGCTGCCAACTTCGACGCCCATGCCGTTAAATCCGAGTTGCCGCTGGTAGTGGACTTTTGGGCGGCCTGGTGCGGCCCCTGTCAGAGCTTTGCGCCGGTATTTGTCCAGACGGCGGCCGAGTTTGAACCCAGGTTCCGCTTTGGCAAATTGGATACCGAAAGTCAGCAGGCGCTGGCGGCCAGGTTTGGGATCCGCTCCATTCCCACTGTGATGGTGATCCAGGGTGGTAAGGTGCTGGCACAGCAGGCCGGCGCCTTACCCAAGCAGGCATTTACCCAGTGGCTCAAACAATTTGCCTGATTAATCAGCAGTCTTTACCATCATGCTCAGGCCCTGTATTTGGACTGGTGGCTTGGAGGTGAAAGGTGCTGGACGTACGCTGTGAACCGGAAGGTGAAGTCGAACGGGTGTTTTCCGTTTATGGCTTTGCCAAGCTTGATGAAGCCACGCAGGAGCTGCTGCGTCAGTCACTTTTTTGCATCGGTTGCGGCGCGCGTGCTTACTTTCGCCGTGCCTCCAGCGACGGTAAGGCGGCCTGTTTTGGCTCGCTCTACCACGCCGATGATTGCCCCGAATACCGGCCATCGACGGCGCGTAAAGAGGAAGAAGGCGCGGCTGCCGAAGTGCGGGTAGCCATTGAGCGGGAAGATGGCCTCAGTATCGACTTTGATGCGCCTGTGCGTTTACCACGGCAAAAGAGAGCGGCTGCCCGTGATGAAGGCGTTCGTGAACCTAAAGCGGATTATCAACCCGCCTCCCGCCAGACAGGCAAAACTGAGCCCCAAACCGCCGATGTGGCACAAGCCGCTGTCTCAGCGCCCAAGCTGGGGCTGAAGAAAGTGCTGCAAAGTTTGCTGCGCGGCAGTGAACTTGCCAGCTCAGATCTGTGGGTTTATACCGATGAAGTGCACCGCTGGCGGGCAAAAAACCTGTTTGTGAATTTTGCCGACGCTGAGCCGACCGAAAACGGTGCGCCCCGGATGTATTGGGGCACACTGTCGCACTCAGATAAAGACATGAACTGGCTTAACCCCAGCGAGAGCCGTGAAACCGGCATCGCCATTTCAGAGAGCCGTGACAGCCTGCTTAAACGCTTCGGCATCAAAGAGCGTCGGGAGTTTGAGGGCGCCGGTATTATCCTGTTCGGCAAGTGTTTCTATACCAAAGATAAAAAGCGTAAAATTATCAAACCATGGAGCCGGGATCCCAAGTGGATCTTTATTGTTTGCCCGTCTGATTAATGCGACACAAGCGGAAGGTAGAAAGGGAGTTTGCCCATGTCTGGTGATGCGATGAATGGAAGTGATGTCCCTGTGCCCAGCGAGCCGAAACGATCCTTTTTAAGCCGCATCTGGCGCGGCCTTTGGCGTTGGCTGTTTAAGCTGACTGTAATTTTTGTGCTGCTCAGCGTCGCACTGGTTGCGGCCGTTACCTTCTTCGACCCGCCCACCTGGGCCTGGCGTATCGACCGCAGCTTGTTTCCACCCAAGGCGGGGATAGAGGTCAGCCACAGCTGGCGGCCGCTGGAGAATATCTCCCCCAATCTGCAACTGGCGGTGATTGCCTCTGAGGATCAGCGGTTTCCACTGCATTATGGGGTTGATTTTGAAGCGATAAAAATCGCTTTGGCAGACAGGGAGCCCGGAGAGCGACTGCGCGGCGCCAGCACTCTGACCCAGCAAACAGCCAAGAATCTGTTTTTGTGGTCATCCCGCAGTTTGCTGCGTAAGAGCCTTGAGGCCTGGTTTGCGCTGCTGCTGGATACCATTGCCGGTAAACGCCGGACGCTGGAGCTTTACCTGAATATTGTGGAGTTTGGCCCCGGCATTTATGGCGCCGAGGCTGCCTCGGTGCATTACTTTGGCAAGAGTGCTTCCAGGCTCAGTGTACGTGAAGCGGCGCTGCTGGCGGCGCTGTTGCCAAACCCTTGGGAATACCGTATCAGTCCGCCCACCGAATATATGTCCGGCCGTGCCGACTGGATTAGCCGCCAGATGGGACAGCTTGGTGCCGCCACCCTGAAGGAGCTGGATTAGCGGCGAGCTTGCTGCGGTGATTGGGGTTAATGCTTTTGACTGATCTCAGTTAGTTCATGGAACTCTAATTCTTGGCGATGGGTCGAAAGCCAAAATAATTAACCTGGCCACCCTATGCTGACTTTGAACCTTTTTGAGCGTCGCACTCTGCGTTTCTCGCTGCTTTCAGCGCTGCTTCTTTGCGGCGCTTCCACCATTGCCCACGCCAGACTTACCGACTTGCCTCCCCCCGAGATAGATACCGTTGAGAGCCGTTATCAGGCAGGTGAATACCAGGCGCTGCTGGGGCTGATTGATGCCGATGCACCCGCCAATCTGATGGCCTTTCGCTTAAAAAGTTTGATTAAACTCGAGCGTGAAGATGAGGCCGAAGATGAGCTCACAGCCTGGCTTACCGGCAATGCCATGGCACCGACCTCTGCCAGGGCGCAGGGGCTGAAAATGGCCGGCGATATTTACGCCAATATGGCGATGCGTGCCTCGGTGTTTTCGGCGCCGGGGCTGGCATCAAAGTCCCTCGAACATTATCAGGGCGCGCAGCAACTTGCCCCCGGGGATATGGAGATTGCCAAGGCATTGTTTGGCTTCTACCTTCATGCCCCCGGCATTGTGGGGGGCGATGAAAACAAGGCGCGGGAAGTGGCGTTGAATATCGCTGCTATTTCTCCACTGGAAGGACAGTTGGCTTTACTGGATGTTGCCCTTAAGCAGGAGGATAACAAGACCTTCGATGCTCAGCTCGCCGAAGCCCGCAAGGCGTTTCGCACTGACAGGCAGCTGAGCCTGCGCCACTCGGTGCGCATGGGTGATGACCATGAAAAGGCGGCGGCTGTGCTCAGTGAAGCCATTGGTTGGGGCAAGCAGCCCGATGAAGATGCCGAATTGGATCCACAGCTCAGATACCAGCTGTTAAAACATGCGGTAAAGGGCGGGGTGTATCTGAAGGAAGCGAGCGAAGGCATGGAGCCACTGTTTGCCAACTTGCCGGATAAGTACCGTCCCTGGGCTCAGCTTCGTCGGGCGCAGCTGCTGGCACTGATGGGGGATAAGACCTCAGCCCGCACCTGGCTCGACAGCGCCGCGCAGATAGCGCCCGATGATAAGGCGTTCACCAAAGAAGTCAAAGCGCTGAAAAAGCAGCTGTAATTGCAGTATGTTACCGCTATTTGGCAGGGGGAATGCCAAATAGCGGTGAGTCTGGCCCAGCCTAGCCCAGCCAAGTCTGAAGCAAGCCGAGCCTGATGCCAGTCGAGTCTGGGTGCATTGTCTCAGTGGGAGGCTTTCAGACTGAGGTGGCGTGCGCGGATATCGGCTTCCAAAAACGCGCCTTCTTCATCACCAAAAAAAGCGCGGTGAAATTTAATGTAGTCTTCCAGCATGGCGTCCTTGGCAAAGGCCATATCAAGCGCCTCCACCATGGCTTTGCCCTGATTATCCTTGCTGCAGGCAATAAAACCTGCCACCGCAGAAGTTTCACCGGCGATGGGTATCGCTTTGAATGCAAAAGGGCTTTGGATTTCATCCAGATACACCCGCACCGAACGGCTGTAATCAACGGTGGCGCTGATGCGCCTGGCGATCAACATATCCAAAGTGCGCTCGGCAGGCTCGGTGCCACCCCGCACAAAGTAATGTTGCGGCGTGGCGGCAAAGGCACTATCGAGCGCCTCGCCGTAGCTGCGGCCTTTTACCAGCCCTATAAGGTTATCGCCCGGCAGGTTGTAATTGGCTGGGGTAAATTCTGCCGGCCAGCTTGTGGCTGTAGCCTGTGCCACTATCAAGCGCAGCGGCGGATACAGCGTCAGCGGGAAGTGTGTGAAATAGGCTTTGGCTTGCCGCTCCGGGGTCTTGATTTGATTGATAAGGCAGGCCGGCATTTTCTCAAGCATGCGCCAACTGCGGTTCTGGGGTACCAGCTGATAACTGAAGCGCAGTTGGCCGTCCGCATGTTTTTCAAGTGCATTCAATATATTGGCATTGAGGGTTTCCTGGCTGAGATGAATATCAATCGGGTGATCGGCAAAGACCAGGATCTGGGTTTGCGCCTGCGACAAGCAGCTTACCAACCACAGAAGGGCAATGCCGAATTTGGCCATGGTGTTGTCTCTTTGTCGGGCATGTGAAGACAGTTTCGGCCGCAATCTGACAGTGTTTGCGACTCCTAAAGCATAGCCTAACGTCAGCCTCCGCGTTGGCTCGAACGTACAGTGATTGGCACTGTCGCCCGCAGCATCGCCTGATGACTCTCATACAAATGACTGATAGGCAAAGCCGTTAACTTTGTTTAGTTTGCCCTTTGCAGTTGCCCTGCCTTAGAAGGATCCTATTCCCATAGGGGCAGCCCATGTCCCGCTCCCTGAGTAAAAGGAATTTACAGCATGAAAAATCGCACTCTCATTGCCGCACTGGTTTTGGCCCCCTTGGTCAGCACAGCGGTTTTTGCCAAAGATGATACCTCCTGGCTGACCCCGGAATATCTTGAGAACACCTTGAAATCCATGATTGCCCAGGGCATGAACCAGCCTGGTTTTGAAGCCGTTGCCGCCTGTGCCGGCATGAGCAAGCAAGAAGCCGGTAAGGCGCTGGAAAAAGCCTTCAGGGGGTGTTACGACCAATATCTGAAGACCGGTGACGGCACCCAGGTTGAGCAATGTCTGGATAAAGGCCCGCAAACTGCGCTGGGCTTGTCTGAGCAGGAAATCGACGCCTGTATGGCTAAAAAAGGCTTCATTGTAGAGGAAACAGCCGAAGAACAGCTGGCGTCAGATGTGGAAGCGCTCCGTGAGCAGATGATGTCACTGCAATCCAGTATAGATGCGCTCTATGACATGGAAGACAGGAGCGAGGCTGATGATGCGCGCCTTGAGCAATTGCAAGCTCAGTATGACTCGCTGGGGCAAAGGCTCAATGATGCGGAAAACGGGCTGCACATGGCCGAAATGAGCCCTACTGAGCGCAAGTTGATGGAAATGATGGACAAAATCGGCGAGCGTGAGCCCACGGCCAGCGAAGAGGCAGAGCTTAGAAAACTTGGCGAACAACTTCGTCAGGAACGCATTGCCGCTGGCAACGATCTGATGAAAGGACTGGACTGACAGCGTATGCCAGACCGGGGCGCAGGTTAATCTGACGCCGGATCCCCGCCTGGATAACGGCAGGCTGGACAATCAGTGACCAGTCTGCCAACAATGGCTCCAGTATGTATCGCCTTTGGGGGAAGGTTATGGCCAACGACAAGATTAGCGGCAGTTGCCTGTGCGGCGCTGTGACAGTGGCCTTTGATACGCCGGTGAAGTGGGTTGCTCACTGCCACTGCAGCCAATGTCAGCGCGCCCATGGTGCGGCCTTTGTCACCTGGCTTGGGGTCGATGAGCAGCAGGCTCAGATTGGCGACCCTGAAGGCATGTTAATCTGGTTTGCCTCTTCCGCCCCTGCCCGGCGGGGCTTTTGTGGCCGCTGTGGCAGCAGCCTCTTTTTCACATCCAGCCGCTGGCCAGGTGAACTGCACATAGTGCGCGCCTGCCTGCACCAGGCCATCGAAACCGAGCCAATGGCCCATGTGTTTTACGATACCCATGTCGATTGGGTCAGCATCAACGACACCCTTCCCAAAAAGACGGCGGCAGAAGTGTCATGACCGAGACCCTCGCCAAGGTGCCTTGCCGCGCCGCCACCCCAGCCGATGTCAGTGCAATTGCCGCCCTTACTCTGGAGCTTGGCTATCAAACCACTGTGATGGAAACCGGCGTCTGTCTTGCTGCGCTCCTTGCTTCGCAGGACCACGCTATTTTTGTTGCCGAGTGGCAGGGGCGGGTGGCCGCCTGGCTGGTGGTTGAGCAACGACTCACCCTCGAAACCGGCGTTAAGGCCGAGATCACCGGCCTGGTGGTGGGGAACCATGCCCGCAGGCAAGGACTGGGGGAAGCCCTGGTCGCTCAGGCCGAGACCTGGGCCCGTCAGCGAGGACTGGAAAGGTTGCTGGTGCGCTCAGATATCCGCCGCGAAGCATCCCATCGTTTTTATCGCGCCATCGGCTTTGAAGCCAACAAAACCAGCCACGTCTACCTGAAACCGCTGTAAGCGGCCGCCCTGTTGCAGGGAAAAGGATCTTGGGCCAGGGGAGGCCAACACCATGCATCACGTATCCGTTGTCCGCAGCGCCGGGCAGCACGGGGTTTTGCCCTGTGTTCAAACTTCATCTGGCCACTTGGCGCCCTATGCCTTGCAGCTTCCCGGGCCGCTTTTTAAGGGGATTTGCCAAAGTGCCGTTGCGCTGTTGCAGCAGGCCATGGCGCCTGAGCGGCTTGCCAGGGCCCGTCAGTGGGTACCCAAAGCGCTGCTGATTGGCGATGCGCCGGATTGGTGCGAATTCTTTGCGGTCGATTTTGCCATCTGTGAAACTGCCGGTACCCTCAGCCATCGACTGATTGAGTTGCAGGCCTTTCCATCTCTCTATGCCTGGGCACACAGCCAGGAAGCCGCGCTTTCATGCGCTGCGTTTGGGCTTGCCCCCTTGAGCGAGCGACGCCGTGCCCTTGGGCAAATTGTGTTGGGGCAGGCTGCCTCTACCGATGCTGTGGTCATGCTTGATGAGGCGCCTTTGACGCAGGCCACAGGGTTTTGTTTTGAGTTGATGGCGCGCCAATACGGCATTTCGCCGCAGCCGCTCTCAAATATTGTGCGCCGCGGCAACCGGCTTTTCTATCACAGCCCCAAGGCAGGCGGCGCACTGCAGCCGATTGAGCGCATTTACAATCGCCTGATAGTCACCAGCCCCGAGCAAGCGGCCCATTGCCGAGAGTTGTTTCTCGGCGCTGAAGTGAGTTTTGCCGGGCACCCCGACTGGTACTACTTGCTTGCCAAATCCATGCTACCGCTGCTGGATGATCCAAGTGTGCTGCCTTGCCGCATGCTGCATTTGCCCGGAGATACTATTGCACCACAGCAGGTCATCAAGCCGCTTTTTGGCTATGGCGGTGCAGGTGTGGTGCTAAACCCCGCGCTGACACCAGCTGATGACTTACCCCGTGGCCCTGTGCTTGCTCAGCAGCGGGTAGAGTACGCGCCTTGCGTGTATCTGGCGCCGGAAGACCTGAGTCTGCGCCTTGAAGTACGAGCCCTGTGTTTGTGGCCCAAAGGCGCACCAGGCCCACAAATTTCAGGGCTGATGGGTCGCACTTCGGTGGAGGGCATGGTCAGCGCCACCCGTCATCGCCATCCTTTGGCTGGTGCCTGTTTGGTGACGGGTCCTGCAGCTATCGGCTGGGGTGAATGAGCCATGGAAAGGCTTTCAATACAGGGCGACATTCCGGGAAACGCGGGCCATGTTGGTACAAAACTCGATACGGCAATGGATGCAAAAGCGCTGCTGGCCGGTTTGAGCTTTGGCTTCGAAGAAGAGTATTTGCTGCTGGATGCCAGCGGGCAGGTGGCTGAGCTGCCCTTTGAGGCGCTTATCTGCACGGATGGGCCGCCTGGGCTGTGGAGCCCCGAAGCCCATATTGGCATGCTTGAGCACAGCAGTCCTGTGTTTCACAATGCCCGCGAGCAGGCGTTGCACCTGCGGCGCTGCCGCGACTTTTTAACCTTGCGGCTCGGTAAACCGCAGCTGCGGCTTTTTGTGGGCGGCGCCCATCCCACTCTGGACTGGCGGGAGATGGCCATTCGTGATTGCTATCGAGCCAGTGTGGATGAGCTGCAGGAGCTGCTGCGTCAGCTCTTCACCTTTGGCATGCACTGCCATATTGGCTCCTGCCCCGATCCCTGGCTTAGCCGACTTTTTAATGCACTGCGGCCATTTTTGGCGCCGCTGATTGCACTTTGTGCCAACTCCCGGATGTATGCAGGCCGTGACACCGGGCTTGCCAGTTATCGCTGTGCCGCACTCGGGCAACTGCCCCGCGGCGGCACGCCGCCAGAGGTGGTTTCCTTTGAGCGCGAACTTGAAACCATCAGCGAATTACTGAATGCCGGGCTTATTCACAAACCTACCTGTATCTGGACCGACGCGCGGCTGCATCCTGTGCATCGCACCATAGAAATCAGGGTGATGGATATGCAGCCCGACCCCATGCTGGCATCTTCAGTGGCAACGCTATGCGCTTTGTTGGCAACCGAGTTGCTGCGGGGTCTGTTGGATGGCGAGCTGCCGCTTTCGCTTGCCGATTGGCAACTGCGCGAAAACCGCTGGCAGGCGGTGCGACATGGCATGGCGGCGCGATTCTTCTGGCAGGGAGAGATGCTGGATGCCCGCAGGCTGTGGCAGCAGTGGCTGCTGAAACTGGCGCCGCGGTTCAGCGAGCAGCGGTTGGAGGCCGAGTTTGCCTGTCTGGCAGCTCATATCGAAAGCGACTAGTTGCAGGCGGCTTTGTTAAAGGCAGTCAGCGGTTTGGATTACTCACACCTAAAAGCAGCGCTTTAAGAGTGGCTGATTAAACAAGACTTTTGTGCGCTTGCCGGGCTATTCACAAATTTTGTTGCCCTTGCTCTTTTTGGCGAGATACATCTTCTGATCGGCGCGGTGCAGCAGGCTGTCGACATCCACATCGACCTTGTCGAGCATTTCCACAATGCCAATGCTGATGCTGTACTCAGCGAAGGTGCTGCTGAAATGCTCGATAATGAGCTCTGCCTTGGCTTTGGCTTCTTTCAGGGCGCAGTCGAGCAGGGCGATACAAAACTCATCGCCGCCCTGACGGGAAGGAATATCGGTTTCCCGTACCACCTGTTTGATGATTTGCCCCAGTGTGCCCAGCACCTTGTCGCCGGTTTCGTGGCCGCGACTGTCGTTGATGCCCTTAAAAGAATCGACATCGATATAGATGATGGAAATGGTGCTATTGGTGCGCTTCGACAGCAGCATCTCGCGCCTGAGTAGTTCGCGGAACGCGCGTTTGTTGTAAAGCTCGGTAAGCACGTCCTTATTGGCAAGCCCTTCCAGGTATTTGATTTTGCTTTCGAGTGAGCGCACGTAAAGGTCATTCTTGGCGTTTTGCGAGCGCATTTCATCGACCAGCGAGGTGATGTAAGTATCGAAAATCCAGGACGTATCGAAGGAGATAAGCCGCTCGACCAGGAGCCCTATACGCCAGGCTTCGTCCGGATCGGCAATGATCTGCCGGATGGACTCCTGAATTACGCTGGTGAGGTAACGCTGGGCCGAAATAAAGTACTTGGGTTCCAGCCCAATGCGTTTGTGCACCAGCCCGATACGCAGGCGGTTGTTAACGTATTCGCTGTCGTAAAAGCCTGAAAACATATCGAGAATGTATTTATTCAGCCCCAACTTGAGCCGCTCAAAGGTGTCGGTGTCGCCAATCAGCAGGGTGGCATGTTCATCCTGCGATACCAGTTCGTAAAAGCGGCCGATGATCGAGCCCGAGTGCTCTTCAATCAAAAAACGGTAGTCGTGCAGCGCCTCAAGCTCGCGATCGCTGAGTTCAAACAGCTTTTTGCGGCTTTGGATCTCAAGCTCTGAGATCTTGTACTGCTCCAGCAGGGTTTGTTGGATGCGCTCTTTCATAGACCGTCCTTAGGCATATCTCTTAAGAGTGTAGTCGATGTATTTGTATGTTTTTACAGGATTCAGTCAGCCTTGAGTTGGCTTTTGCAACACTTGCCGCAGCCATCACAATTGGCCTTGGGCACCGCCTGGCTGTATTCGCCTCAGAGGCGCTTGCCGGCAGGACTATGAAATTCAAAGGGAAATCAGCAGGGGGCGAAAAAATCAGTGCGATATCGGCTCAGCCGACTATGCTTTGTATTTAAAAACCACATGTTTTTAAAGCGCTTTTCCCCTACCCACTCAGGCAACACTGGCAGAGGAATTCATGCAAGGCACAGGACTGTTCAAAAGCTCTTTTTCGCAGCAATCCTTATTGTCGCTGTGGCTGCCATTGCTGATCATTTTGTTGGGATACTGGATGGGCAGCGAGCTTGCCGCCCGTCAGCATGCTGAAAACGACGCCAGAATAGCCCAGACCCTGCACATCCGGGTTCAGGAAATTGCCGCCGGGGTGACCGAAAAGGTCTCGCTGTACGAACACGGCCTGCGCGGACTCAGGGGCACCATGGTGACCGTTGGCCCCGACAACTTCAATTATCAACATATGCAAACCTACACCGGCACCCGGGACTACGATGTGGAGTTCCCCGGCGCCAGAGGGTTTGGCTTTGTGCAATATGTGCCCCAAAACCAACTTACTGAATTCCTTGAACAAGCGGCGGCAGAGCGGCCCGATGGCACCTTTAATCTGCGGCAACTGCAGCCCCATAACGACGATGTGCTGGTGATCCGCTTTATTGAGCCCGAGTATCGCAATAAGCAGGCGGTGGGACTGGATATTGGCTCTGAGCCCAATCGGCGCCAGGCTGCCATGGGCGCGGCGCGGGAGCACACCGCCCGGATCACCGGCCCGATTACACTGGTGCAGGCAAGCCAAAAAAGCTTACATGGCTTTTTGATTTTGCTGCCGGTGTACCGGCCGGAGGCCGCCATGGCGACAGGCTCCATGCCAAGCCCTTTGGATGAGCAGGCGACGGGTAGCCCGGCAGCCAGTGGCGAAGCGCCAGCGAACCTGGTGGGCTGGACCTATACGCCGATATTGATTGATGAAGTGCTGAGCACTGTGACCGGGCTTGATGACAATCTGGCGCTGTCGATTGTGGATGTCACCCCTGAAGGCAAAGAGCTGTTTTTTGTTCGCGGCGAGCAACTGGATACCCTCGCTGCGCTGGAAGTCAGTGAGTCCATCTCGCTTTTTGGACGCAACTGGCAGCTTAACCTGACCCCGACCCAGGCATTTATCAGCGCCATGGCACTGCCTGCGCCCCGCGCCCGGCTGTGGAATGCCTGGATCTCGAGCTGGCTTTTGGCCGTGCTGGTGTATTTGGCGCAGCTGATGTGGCTCAGGCGTTTAACGGTACTGAGGCACAGCGCCGAGCTTGCCAAAGCCAAGGAAGATGCCCTGATTGCTGCCAAGGCCGAGCTGGAAGTCTTGGTGCAACAGCGTACCGCCCAGCTTGAGCAGATGGCTGCCATGCAGCGCAGCATCTTTAATGCCGCTGCTTACGCCATTATCGCCTCAGATCCCGAGGGCATTATCACAGTGTTTAACCCCTCCGCCGAGCGGCTGCTGGAGTACAGTGCTGATGAAATGATAGGTCGGCAAACCCCGGCCATATTCCATGTAGAACAAGAGGTTGTGCGCCGTGCCGCCGTGCTCAGCAAGGAGCTTGGGCAAAACGTCGAGCCCGGTTTCGAGGCCTTTGTGGCCAAGGCCAGGCGTGGCAAGCCCGATACCAATAACTGGACCTACATCAGCAAGAGCGGCAGGCAGATCCCGGTGCGGTTGAGTGTGACGGCCCTGTGCAGTGAAGACGGTGAGCTGAGCGGTTATCTTGGTATTGCCTACGATCTTACCGAGCAGCTTGCCCGCGAGCAGGAACTGGCCGATGCCAGGGAGCAGGCGCTGCAGGCCAGTCAGGCCAAATCGGACTTTCTGGCCAATATGAGCCATGAAATCCGCACCCCGATGAATGCGGTGCTGGGGCTGCTGCAGATGACCCTGTACACCGAACTTGAGCCGCAGCAGCGTGACTATTTGCTGAAGACACAGCAGGCGGCCAAATCACTGCTGGCGCTGCTGAACGATATTCTGGATTTCTCCAAAATCGAGGCAGGAAGGATAGAGCTTGAGCAGCATCCGTTCTCGTTGCAGCAGCTCTTAACCGAGATGGGCAGTATTTTGTCGTCCCAGGCGCAGCACAAGGCCATTGAGCTGGTGTATCAGGTGGACGATGAGGTGCCTGATACCCTGGTGGGGGACAGCCTGAGGCTACGGCAGGTGATGCTTAATGTGCTCAGCAATGCCATTAAGTTTACCCAGGTAGGCGATGTGATAACCCGGATTGGTGTGCGGTTCGACGATGAGCAGCGCTGTGAGCTGAATATTGCCATTCAGGACTCGGGCATCGGCATGACGGAGTCGCAGCAAGCGATTATTTTTAAAGGCTTTCAGCAGGCCGATTCCTCTATTTCCCGCCGCTACGGCGGCACCGGCCTTGGGCTTGCCATCACCCGCGAATTAATTAGCCTGATGCATGGTGATATTGAGGTCGCCAGCATCCCTGGTCAGGGCAGCACCTTTACCCTGAGGGTGCCGCTGGGTTACATCCCTGCTGAAACCGCGCAAAAGCCGCAGCTGCCCAATCTCAGGGTGCTGCTGGTGGAAGATAACGACACGTCCCGGCTGGTACTGAAGGAAATGCTGCAAAAGCTTGGCTGTGACATTAGCCTTTGCAAAGATGCCGAGTCGGCGCTTTGGAGCGTACAGGCGCCGGAGACCGCCGGGTTTGATGTGCTGCTCATTGACTGGCAATTGCCTGATATCGACGGTCTGACGCTGGCGGCCACCATCCGCAGATTAACCGCCCTGCCCAAGCAACCGGCGATTGTGATAGTGACCGCCTTCAGTGAAAGGATCCTTGAGGCCCAATTGCAGCAGGCCGATGGCAGTTACGATGCCACCCTGATTAAACCCATAACCCGGGAGATGCTGTACACCACCCTGCGTGATGTGGCCGGTGAGCACCCCAAAGCCAAAGACGGCCAGCAACTGGCACTGCCCGGCGCGTCGCTTGAGGGCAAGCATCTGCTGCTGGTGGAGGACAATGCCACCAATCGGCTGGTCGCCACCACCTTACTGACGCAGCTTGGCGCCCGGGTGACCGATGCCGTGGATGGCTTTCAGGCGTTGGAACGCCTGGCGTCGATGAGCTTTGACCTGGTGCTGATGGATATTCAGATGCCGGGTATGGATGGCTATGAAACCACCCGCCGTATTCGCCAGCAGTTGAAACTCACCGCGCTGCCGATTATCGCCATGACGGCCAATGCCATGCCCCAGGACAAACAGGCTTGCCAGCAGGCAGGCATGAATGACCACATTGCCAAACCGTTTGATATTGAACAGGTTGCTGACAAATTGCGCCAGTATCTTGAAAGCGCCTCACCCAGCCAATCCAGCGGTAATGGCCAGGGCTCCTCTGCCGCGTTGGCAGCAACATCGGATACAGGCACATCAGTGCCGCTGGCGGCAGATGGCCTGCCAGAAGAGGTGCTGCAATTCAGTGAACGACTCGGACTGGAGCTGGATGTGGCCTGCAAACGGCTGGGGGATACCGCACTTTACAGCATGGTACTGACCCAGTTTCTGGCCGATATCAAGCTTGCGCAAACCTTATTGGTACAGCCAAAACTGAATATGAAAGATGCGCGAATTCAATATCATAGTTTGAAGAGCGCCGCCGCAACCTGTGGTTTTGGTGCCTTGTCAGCCTTGCTGCGGGAAGCGGAGCATCAGTGCGATAAAAGCAGCAACGAGCCGGTGGTTGCCGATGCGCGGGTGCTGGCGGCTCTGGAGCAGGCTGCCGCTCAGGTGGTTGAACTTGAGGCCTTGCTTAAACCGTATTTTCCAGAGATTTAATGGGATGAGGCAGACGCTTGATAAGCGCTGGCGATAGGTTTTAATGTTTTGATATTAAAGGGAGAACCAGTCCGGCTGAGTTAAGGCTGTTTGCACTGGGTGCATAAGATTGGACTCAGATGCGCTTAACTTTCAACTTAAAGGGAGCACCGGACTGCTTCAGCTCACAGCGGCAGATCAGTTGCCTGCGCCAGACTGCTCATCCATCTTGGCTTTGGCCGCTTCCACCCTGGAGAAATCCAGCCCCAGCTCTTCAACTGCTTCTTTAATCAGCCCGGGGTTTTGCATGACCAGCATCATCATGCCCTGCAGTTTTTCGGGGGCAATACCAAGCTGACCCAGCACGCCCATGGCCATCAGTGGGCTCTCGGTCAGGGTTTGGAACAGGCTTTTAACCTGCTCATCACTCACATTGTGCTCTTTGAGCAGCGCAATAATGGGGTTCATCGCGTTTCCTTCAACATCGGTCAAACATCAAGATGGGCGGATTCTAACAGACTTGGCCCGTGAGTGCAGGTGGCGACGTTCGTCCTTGAGTCATCTCAGCTGCCAGCGCTATTTACATCCGCCCGTTGAAGGGGTACAACCCCTATCTCAGCGAACCGATAGAGTTCAGGGATAATTTCAGCGGAAAAGGGAGAGGGGCATGCGCGGTGCAGGCGGCAGCAATGGTGGTTTGGGCCACTTTTTTATTGGCTTGGCGATGATGGTGATTGGTGTGTATTTGCTGCTCAATGCCATTCAGGTCAGGTCACATTTTGGTTTTGGCATGTCGCTTTATGGGTTTCAGACCATGGGGATGAATGTCAGTATCACCACTGGCATGGTGATGGTGCCCTTTATCTTTGGCGTGGGCATCATGTTTTACAATGCCAAGAATCCCTTTGGCTGGCTGTTGACCTTTGGCTCCCTCGCAGCCTTGCTGTTCGGGGTGATCACCTCGGTGCATTTCAGCTTACGAGCCATAACCGCCTTCGATTTAATCGTGATCCTGGTGCTGAGTTTCGGTGGCCTGGGGCTGTTTTTACGGTCGTTAAAGAGTTTCGATAGCCCGCCTGCTTCTGAATAAGCGCCCAAAGCCAACACAAAAATAAAGCCCGCTTCATGCGGGCTTTATGTTGAGCAAGTGGCGGCATTGGCTTACTTCATCAGCCAGGCGCGGTACGACTTGCCTTTAATGCGGCCAGAGGTGATTTTACCGAGTGCCTTTTTGGCAACCTTACGGTTCACCGCCACATAGGCGCGGTAGTCGGTCACTAAAATCTTGCCCACCTCACCGCCTTCGATACCGTTCTGGCCGGTTAGGGCACCGAGGATATCGCCGGGGCGCAGCTTATCCTTTTTACCGCCATCGATTTGCAGGGTGATCATGGTTGGCGCCTGGGGCGTTTTACCCAGTAGGCTCGATGATGGCAGCGGCTCGCTTTGAATGTCACGCTCCAGATACTCTTCCAGCAGCGCCATCTTGTAGCCATCTTTGTCGTTATAGAAGGTGAAGGCGGCGCCCTTGCTGCCAGCGCGGCCGGTGCGGCCAATGCGGTGAATGTGCACTTCGGTGTCGTGGGCCACGTGGTAGTTGAATACCGCATCGAGGGCATCGATATCCAAACCTCGGGCGGCTACGTCAGTGGCCACCAGTACGCAGGCGCTCTTGTTGGCAAACTGCAGCAGGGTTTCATCGCGGTCGCGCTGCTCCAGGTCACCATGCAGCGCCAGCACGCTGAAACCGGCATTGCTGAGCTCATCGGCCACCTTTTGGGTTTCGCGCTTGGTATTACAGAACACCACGGCGCTCTCTGGCTTATGCTCAAGCAGCAACAGTCGCAGTGCCTGCATTCGCGCGCTATCGTCTTCCAGATGGAAAAAGTGCTGGGCAATGGTGCTCTTCTCGTGGGTGACTGCCACTTTTACCATTACCGGCTTGTACATGACCTGCTGGGCAATAGACTGAATTTGCTCGGGGAAGGTCGCGCTGAACAGCAGGGTTTGGCGCTCGCGCGGGGCGTTTGCAATAATTGCATCCAGCTGAGGCTGAAAGCCCATTTCCAGCATGCGGTCGGCTTCATCGAGCACCAGCATATTAAGGTTGCTCAAATCCAGACGGCCGCGCTCCAGATGGTCCACAATCCGCCCCGGCGTCCCCACAATGATATGGGCGCCATGCTCAAGCGAACCCACCTGTGGCCCCATGGGCACGCCGCCGCACAGGGTAAGCACTTTCACGTTGTGGATGCCACGGGCGAGGGTGCGGATTTCCTGCGCTACCTGATCGGCAAGCTCGCGGGTTGGGCACAGCACCAGGGTTTGAATGCGAAAACGCTTCACATCCAGCTTGTTCAGTAGCCCGAGCCCAAAGGCGGCGGTTTTACCCGAGCCGGTTTTGCCCTGACCAATCACATCCTCACCCGCCAGGATGGCCGGCAGACTCTGGGCCTGAATGGGGGTCATCTCGTGGTAGCCCATGGAGGACAGGTTCTCAAGCAGTTCGGGTTTAAGCTTAAGGGTGGAGAAAGCCAGTGACGGCTGGAGATCTGAATTGCTCAAGGAAGGTGTCCTGTGGTGGCTAACCGGGCGTTGGCACGGCTGATGAAAGCTATTGAAATAGCGGTTACTGCAATGATTCAACTGAATCGGTTGTTACTGTGTCGTCTTGCGACTTGCCCCGGAATTATATCTGCTTTTGGCCGGTCTGACTCTACACCTGTGTGCTTAGCCTGTGTCAGCAGCAAATGTGCTTAATCGGGTTGGGCATGTGCCCGGGGCGAGGCTATTGTAGCAATAATGCGGGCTGATTTCCTTACGCCAGGAATTTGCCGCCAGAAGCGGGCTAACATCAAAGACATGGCCGATGCCATTGTCATTATGCTTATCGCCAGATGTCGTCATCTTCAAAAGGTGAAAGCGTCAATAACCAGCAAATCCACTTGAGCAGAAAGGCCGAATGAACAAAAAGCCAGAGATTGCATCAACCCAGGATAACAGTCGGCTGTGGCTGCTCACGGCGCTGACCATGCTTGCCTTTGCGGCCAACTCGCTCCTTTGCCGCGAGGCGTTGGTGTCCGGCAGTATCGATGCGGCGAGCTTTACCCTGGTGCGGATGGTGAGCGGCGCTCTGGTACTTATGCTGCTTGCTTTTCTGCAATCAAGAACCGCTTCGGCGCCAGAACCAAAGCCAGATCCAAAACAAGAGTCAAAGCAGGCGTGGCTTGGCGGCAACTGGCGCTCGGCGCTGGCGCTGCTGGGATACGCAGCAGCCTTTTCATTTGCCTACCACAGTCTCACTGCGGCCACCGGCGCCCTGCTGCTGTTTGGGGCGGTGCAGGCCACCATGATTGGCTATGGACTTTGGGCGGGTGAGCGGCCAAATCGGTTGCAGCTGTTTGGAATGCTACTGGCCCTGCTCGGCTTGGGCTGGTTTTTACTGCCGGGGGTTGCAGCGCCCGACAGCGTCGGCGCCTTGTTAATGCTGCTGGCAGGCGTTTGCTGGGGCGTTTATTCGTTACTAGGGCGCGGCGCTGCATCGCCGCTTTGCGCCACTGCCGGCAACTTTGTCCGCAGCGTCCCCCTGGCATTGCTGCTGTATGGGGTGATAGCGGCGGTGGGCTTTGATTCTCACGGAGAAATCGCCGGACAGGGAGGCGGGGGAGAGATTTTCAGCGTTTCCGCCATTGGCGTGCTGTACGGCATTGGCTCAGGCGCTATTGCATCCGGGCTAGGTTATGCACTCTGGTATGCGGTACTGCCGCGCATTGAAGCCACCACTGCGGCAACCGTACAGCTCAGCGTACCCATCATAGCCGCATTCGGCGGCCTGTTACTGCTTGGCGAACCACTCAGCCTCAGACTCATCCTCTGCTCCACCGCAGTCCTCGGCGGCATCGCACTAGTCGTACTCAACCGCTCGGGGAAATAGCCTGGCTGCAGAAGCTCTAGTTGGGGCGCAGGAAGGCTATGCCTGTCCTGTCTCCTTCGCATTTTAATTCACTCCGACCCCTTTACCTGTTTCTCAATTTTCAAAGTTCGTCCAGTTGGGGCTGCGAAATTTCAAAACGGTCTGGCAGTCCTCTCTTCCCTGTTGTTTACTGTAGCTATGGTGTTGATTGTGTGGCGAAGAATGACGAAGAATGACGAAGAATGACGAAGAATGAGGACAGTCATCACTCTATAGGTATTATTCTATAGGTATTATGCACGGCATTTAGGATGGCAACGGCAGTTTCAAGCCAACGCCATCAGACATCAACAATTATGGGCGTCTCAGTTATTGGTAACCAATGCCGGATGAACAGGAGTAAGTGCACTTGCTGCAAATGTCGGTGCCAACGCAGCAGTTGGTGCTGGTTTAGGGGCGACATCTGCGATTGCAAATGCAGGTATAGATGGTTTGCAAGGTGATTCAGATGGCACACTAACTTTGAGTCAATTGGGACAAAGTGCAAAAGACGGGGCGTTATATTCCGCGGCGGCTACTGCAGCGGGTGCTTTGGCGACTAAGTCTGCGATGAGAGCTACAGGTTCGGTATGGGGAAGGGCAAATGAAATGACAAATATTGGAACGGGAGTGGCAGAGGCAGCAGGAAGTTGTGTCGGTAACTCCGGTGATTTTGTTAAATTTGGTGCCGAAAAAGTAGAGGAATTTCTGAAGTGATCTTCATTAAGTTTCTTAGATTGATTATAAATTTATTCACGAATACTATTACATTTATATTTATAATTAGCTTAACATGTGCGTTTATTGTTTTTTTGTCATATGACTCAGAAAAGTCGTTAACACTACATTTTATGGCGTGGATATATTTGTCTTGCACGTTCTCTATAGTGTCATTGTTATTTCTGCCTATTGATATTTATCAATCCTATAGGATTTACAAACAGTTCCAGCATACGAGTGGGCGTTTTTGGTTATTTATGTCAAGTGCTTTGCCAGAGAGAGAGTTAATTTATAAAAGTATAAAAAATGAAAAGGACAGAAAATAAGATACACAAAAGACAAGAACAAGAGCTAGGACACCCTAAACACTTTTGCTGAGGAATACACCAATCCCGTTCGAAGCGGCCGAGGGCATTGATGCCTGAAGCGTGGCCGAGGCAAGGAAGCCGAGGCAGCGTCAGTCGAATCAGGGATGAGCGTCTGACGCGCTAGCGGGAAGGCATCGAGTGCCGGAGGGGCTGTCCGCTTCGTTGCGGGTCGCAGGGGGATTGGATAAGGGGGCTAGTCGAAACTGCCCCCTTTCCTCGGGTGTGGGGTGAAGCCCCACGATCTTAGCCAAGCGCAGCTTGGCCGCTTCAAAGAGTGCTCTCGATCACTCAGGATCGTAATCGAGCACTGGTGTTAACCACTTCTCGGCTTCTGCTACTGTCATCCCTTTACGGCGGGCGTAGTCTTCTACCTGATCCTTGCCGATGTTGGTCACGCCAAAGTAGCGTGCCTGTGGGTGGGCGAAGTACCAGCCGCTTACCGCAGCAGTGGGGTACATGGCGAAGCTTTCGGTGATATTGAGGTCAATGCACTCGTTGGGTTTCAGCAAATCCCACAAGAGTCCCTTCTCGGTGTGATCCGGGCAGGCGGGGTAGCCGGGGGCGGGGCGGATGCCGCGGTATTTCTCGCGGATAAGCGCCTCGTTGTCGAGGTTTTCGTCGGCGGCATAACCCCAAAACTCTTTACGCACCCGCTCGTGCATGCGCTCGGCGAAGGCTTCGGCCAGACGGTCGGCCAGCACCTTGAGCATGATGGCGTTGTAGTCGTCGTGGTTGGCTTCAAAGCGTGCCAGATGCTCATCGATACCGTGGCCTGCGCACACCGCAAAGCCGCCGGTGTAGTCGGCCACACCGCTGTCTTTGGGGGCAACAAAGTCCGACAGACAGAAGTTATCGTTACCCACTCGCTCGATTTGCATCCGCAAATGATGGGTGGTCATCAGCACTTCGCTGCGGCTCTCGTCGGTGTAAAGCTCGATATCATCATGGTTCACGGTATTGGCCGGGAACAGGCCAATCACCCCTTTGGCGGTGAGCCACTTTTCATCGATGATGGTTTGCAGCATGGCTTTGGCGTCGGCATACAGCTTACGGGCCTCTTCGCCTACCACGTCATCGTCGAGAATGCGCGGGAAGTGGCCGTGGAGTTCCCAGGCGCGGAAAAACGGCGTCCAGTCGATGCGGTCGACCAAGTCATCCAGTGGGTAGTCTTCAAACACCTGAATGCCAAGCTTGTTGGGCACTTTTGGCTGGTAGTTGGCCCAGTCGAGCTGGCAGCGGTTTTCCCGCGCCGCCTCGATGGAGACAATCTCCTTGCGCTTGGCCTGTGACAGGCGCTTTTCGCGCATCACATGGTATTCATCGTAGGTGGCCTTGATGGTGGCATCGCGGGTCTCATCGTTGATGAGCTTGCTCACCATGGGCACGGCGCGGGACGCATCCGGAATATAAATGGCGCCGTGTGGGTAGTGGGGCGCAATCTTGACCGCGGTATGGATTTTCGAGCAGGTGGCGCCGCCGATGATGGCGGGAATGGTGAGCCCTTCGCGCTCGAAGGTTTTCACGTTATGCACCATTTCATCGAGGCTTGGGGTGATGAGCCCCGACATGCCGATAATGTCGACCTGCTCTTTTTTGGCGACTTCGACGATTTTCTCCACCGGCACCATAACGCCCAGGTCAATCACTTCGTAGCCGTTACAGGCGAGCACCACGCCGACGATGTTCTTGCCGATGTCGTGCACGTCGCCTTTTACCGTGACCATCAGCACCTTGCCGTTGCTTTGGCCGGCGACCTTTTCGGCCTCGATAAAAGGATTTAGATAGGCCACGGCCTTTTTCATCACCCGGGCGGATTTAACCACCTGGGGCAGGAACATCTTGCCCTCGCCAAAGAGGTCGCCCACCACGTTCATCCCGTCCATCAGCGGGCCTTCAATCACATCCAGCGGCCGGGTGGCCTGCTGACGGGCTTCTTCGGTGTCGGCGTCGATAAATTCGGTGATGCCTTTTACCAGCGCATGTTCAAGGCGCTTGTTCACCGGCAGGCTGCGCCATTCCAAATCTTCTTTTTTACCGGCACTGCCGCCACCGCCGCCGCGATACTTTTCAGCAATCTCAAGCAGTTGCTCAGTGTTGCTTGAGTCGGCCACCGGGCAGGGCAGGTTAAGCACCACGGCTTCCACCCGCTCTTTAAGCTCGGCGGGAATGTCGTCGTAAATCGCCAGTTGCCCGGCGTTGACAATGCCCATGTCCATGCCTTCTTTAATGGCATGGTAGAGGAACACGGCGTGGATGGCCTCGCGCACCGGGTTGTTGCCACGGAACGAGAAGGATACGTTGGACACGCCTCCGGAAATCATCGCATGGGGCAGGGTGGCCTTGATGTCGCGCACCGCCTCGATAAAGTCCACCGCGTAGTTGTCGTGCTCTTCGATGCCGGTGGCCACGGCAAAAATGTTGGGGTCGAAGATGATGTCTTCCGGCGGGAAGCCGACTTTGTCCACCAGAATGCGATAGGCGCGGGTACAGATTTCAATTTTGCGGGCACGGGTATCTGCCTGGCCGGTTTCATCAAAGGCCATGATGATGGCGGCGGCGCCGTAGCGCTTCACCAAAGTGGCCTGCTCGATAAACTTGTCTTCGCCTTCTTTAAGGGAAATGGAGTTTACGATGCACTTGCCCTGCACGCACTTAAGGCCCGCCTCTATGACTTCCCACTTGGAGGAGTCAATCATGATGGGTACCTTGCTGATCTCGGGCTCGGAGGCGACCAGATTGAGGAAGGTGGTCATCACCTCTTCGCCGTCCAGCATGCCCTCATCCATGTTGATATCGATGATCTGGGCGCCGTTTTCCACCTGATCCCGGGCCACATCCAGCGCGGTCTCGTATTGGCCTTCTTTAATCAGCTTCAAAAACTTGGCTGAGCCTGTGACGTTGGTGCGCTCACCCACGTTTACAAACAGGCTATCTGCACTGATGGTAAGGGGTTCAAGCCCGGCCAGACGGCAGGCGACCGGAATATCCGGCAGTTTGCGGGGGGCGTGTTTTCCAACGGCCTCGCGGATAACGCGGATATGATCCGGGGTGGTGCCGCAGCAGCCGCCGACTATGTTGAGCATGCCTTCGATGGCCCACTGCACTATGATGTCGGCCATTTCTTCGGGCGTTTCATCGTAGCCGCCGAACTCGTTCGGCAGACCCGCATTGGGGTGGGCCGACACATAAGATTCGCTGATGCGGGAAAGTTCCTCTACATAAGGGCGCAGCTCTTTTGGCCCCAGCGCACAGTTAAGCCCCATGCTGATGGGTTTGATATGGCGCAGCGAGTTATAAAAGGCTTCGGTGGTCTGGCCGGTAAGGGTGCGGCCGGAGGCATCGGTAATGGTGCCGGAAATCATCACCGGCAGGCGCAGACCAACTTCATCAAAAATCGATTCGATGGCGAACAGCGCCGCCTTGGCGTTCAGGGTATCGAAAATGGTTTCCACCATGATGATATCGGCGCCGCCTTCAATCAGGGTGGCGGTGGACTCGCGGTAGGCAGCCACCAGATCATCGAAATGGATATTACGGTAACCCGGGTCATTCACATCCGGGCTGATGGAGCAGGTGCGGTTGGTCGGGCCAAGTACCCCGGCCACATAGCGGGGGATGCCGGTTTGGGCTTCCACTTCATCGGCCACTTCGCGGGCGATGCGGGCACCAACAAGGTTAATTTCGGCCGAGAGCGCCTCCATCTCATAGTCGGCCATGGCGACCGTGGTGGCGTTAAAGGTGTTGGTTTCGATAATGTCGGCACCGGCCAGCAGATACTCGCGGTGGATGCCCTTGATTATCTCAGGCTGGGTGAGCACCAAGAGGTCGTTATTGCCTTTTACGTCGCGGTGCCAGTTGGCGAAGCGGCTGCCGCGATAGTGTTCTTCTTCCAGTTTGTGGCCCTGGATCATGGTTCCCATGGCGCCGTCGAGGATAAGAATGCGTTTGGAGAGATCCTCGTTCAGTCGCTGTTGACGGCTGTGGGCAAGCGCCTTGGTCGCCTGGGATAACACTGGAGTTGCCATAAAAACACCTGCAAAGTACAAAAAGGTTCAGTCCTGAATGCGCCGCCCCGTGGGGCTTTGGCTGCTTAAACGGCAGTGCCGGTGGAGCCAAAAGCCAGTTTACGACCTGAAACAGGCTGTGGCGAGGCTGCTGCGCTGGATTTCTGCGCAGCCTTTGGCCGGGGCAGAAATTTGATTTGGACATTTATACGTATAGACGTCCATAATACGCGAAAAGTCCGCCCCGGAGCAAGTAACGGGCAAGCAGGCCACGGCGCATAAAAACAGCGCAGAAAAACAGCACGGATAAACAGCGCGGATAAAGAGTGCGGATAAACAACCAGAGGCGAGCGTCAGTATGATTTCCTGTGAGCTGATATTTTGGCGCCACGGCAACTGCGAAGATGAGGGCGTGCTGCGGGGCAAAACCGACAGTAAACCCAGCGCAGCAGCGATTGAAGCCATTGCCGGGCGCGCCGCCAACATGCCTGCGCCCCATGCCATTTTAAGTTCGCCACTGCGTCGTTGCCGTGAGCTGGCCGAGGCGATGGCACAGCCTTTGGGGCAAGCGGTGCAATTGCAGCCCCGCCTTGCCGAGATGGACTTTGGCGACTGGGATGGCCGCAGTCTTAATGAGCTGTGGCAGCACGAACCCATGGAAGCCTGGTGGCAGGACCCATGGGGCCAGAATGCGAGCAACCAGCTGCCCCCCAATGGTGAAACCATGCAGGCCTTCGAGGCGCGGGTTGATGATGCCATTACGCAAATACTCTTGGCTGCACGGGATGGCGAGCGGCTGTGGCTGGTGACCCACGGCGGCGTGATCCGCTGCATGATGGCCTCCCTGCTTGGGGCGAACAGAGTCGCCGGTTTTTATAACCGCCTTGATATTCCCCATGGCGCCTGTGTCCGAACCCGTTGGTTTGCCACTGCACAGGGTTGGCAGGGGCAGCTTATCTGGCAGGATATGGAACTTGTGCGCTAAAGCGCGGATAATCTGCAGTTTAGTGGCCGTGTGGTCGCCACAAATTTGAACATTATTGGGTAAAGGTGTCGGGGGCTAAGCCAACCCGACGTGAAAAGGGAACCGGGGAGTGCCTGTTGGTGCCAGCCCGGACTGTGCCCGCAACTGTGTGAAGCGAGTGTGCTATGGGTTAATAGCCGTGCTTCGAGTCAGGATACCTGCCTTTATCTGTCGCAACTTAACCTATGCATCCGGACGGGTTATCCGGAGGAGTTTTATGCCTATCAATTTTGCTCCCCCGGGCGATACCGTGGGAGATCTTCTGTTATGAACACCGCCATCACGGTGAATGAGCTGTGCTGGCAGGTGAACGGCCGGGCGCTGCTGGATTCGCTCAGCTTTACCCTGAACGGCCGTGGCATGTACGGCGTGATTGGCCCCAATGGTGCGGGCAAGTCGTCGCTGCTGCGCTGTTTATACCGCTTTATCCGCCCCGACAGCGGCACCATTGTGATTAATGGTCAGGACATCGATGCCTTTTCCCGCAAGGCCTTTGCCCGGCTGGTGGCCGTGGTGCCCCAGGAGTTGCCGCCGCTTTTTGATCTTGCCACCGAAACCGTGGTCGCCATGGGGCTGATCCCCCACAAGGGCTGGCTAGGCGCCGACAGCGCCGCTGACAAGAAGGCTGTGGCCGAAGCGCTTGCCAAGGTTGGTCTTGAAGGTTACGGCAAGCAGCCCTTTGGCAAGTTGTCCGGCGGCGAAAAGCAGCGGGCGCTGATTGCCAGGGCGCTGGTGCAGCGGCCGACGATTCTCATCCTCGATGAACCAACCAGCCATTTGGATGTGCGCTATCAAATTGAAGTGCTGGAGCTTTTGAAACGGCTCGATGTGTTTGTGCTTTGCACCATTCACGACTTAAACCTTGCCAGTGCCCTGTGTGATGAGCTGTTACTGCTGGATCACGGCCGGCTGATTGCCAAAGGTACGCCAAAACAGGTGTTGACCGAATCCCTGATTGGCGACGTATTTGGGGTGTGCTGTACCGTTGAGCCCCATCCTCAGCACGGCAAGCCGCTTATTCATTACTTTTACGGTTACGACCGAAGCCTGGGGGCGCACATATGAGTGGCATCCGCGCCTTGTTTACGCCCCTCGGGCGGCGTGATTATCTGCTGGCCGCTCTGGTACTGGCCTGTTTGGTCTCCCCTGCGCTCGCCAGCATGTTTGGCGCTGCGGATATTCACTTCAGCGAAGCCATGTCGGTGTACCTGCATGCCCTGATTGGTGAGCGCCCGGCGGACGTGCCATATCTTGACAGCCGTATTCTGCTGGAACTCAGATTGCCACGGATCCTGCTGGCATTTGTCTGCGGCGCAGGTCTGGCGCTGGCCGGTTGGGCGCTGCAATTGGTGACCCGTAACCCCCTTGCCGACCCTTACCTGTTTGGCATCAGCTCAGGGGCATCCCTCGGCGCCATCGTGGTAATGAGCCTAGGCAGCCTGCTCGGCGGCGCCTTTGTGGAAGCGGCGGATGGTATCAGCTTGCCGCTGGGAGCCTTTGCCGGCGCCTCGGCTTCGGTGCTTATGGTGCTGGCCTTAAGTGGCTTTGGGCTGCAAAGTCAGGTGGAGCGTATGTTGCTCTCGGGGGTGGCTATCTCGTTTCTGTTTGGCGCCCTTGGCAGTTTGCTGCTGTATTTTTCAAGCCCGCAGGTAACAGCTTCACTGCTTTTTTGGAGTCTGGGCAGTTTTGCCCGCGCCAGTTGGGATCTGCTCTGGTTGCCCTGGACCATCTTCGGGGTGTTTGTTGGCTTTTTATCTGTGATGCGTCGCCAGTTACTGGCGCTTTCGGCCGGGGATGAAACCGCCCATGGTCTTGGGGTGCCGGTGGCGAGGCTCAGGATCATCAGTCTGCTGATGTGTTCCTTGATGACTGCCGTGCTGGTGGCAAGTTGCGGTGGCATTGGCTTTGTCGGCTTAATGATCCCGCACATCACCCGGCTGATGTTTCCCGGGCGCCAGTCGCTTATGATAGTGGTGCTGATGGGCGGCCTGTTTATGATGTGGGTGGATGTGCTGGCCCGTTCGCTGCTGCCCGCTCAGGAACTGCCGGTGGGCGTGATTACCGCCGTGATAGGCAGTGGTTTTTTCCTGCTGCTGTTGCTTGGTCGCAAAGGCCAATAACAAGCCTAAAAAGGATTTGAATAAGGATAGGCAATGTTTGAAATAACACCGCCGGACAGGCAAAGGGATGCGGACATTCAGGCGCGCATTGATGGCAAAACCAAGCCTCCCGGCGCCTTGGGGCAACTTGAAGGGCTCGCCGCTTCGCTGGTGCGTCTGCTTGGGGATGAGCCGCAGATCCGTCGGCCGGCCATGTTGGTGTTTGCCGCCGACCATGGCATAGCCAATGCCGGCGTGTCGATTGCACCGCCGGAAGTGACGGCGCAGATGGTGGCGAACTTTGCCCGTGGCGGGGCGGCCATCAATGTGTTTTGCCGCCAGCTTGGCTGGGAAATCGAAATCATCGATGCCGGTATATTAACGGCGCCGGACCCAAGTCTTGGGGTAACAGATTGTCGTCTGGGGGCGGGCACTGGCCCTATCCACAAGCGTGCTGCCATGACCCTGGGTCAGGTGGAGCACGGCCTTAATTTCGGCCGCGAGCGGGTCCGAGCCCATGTTGCCGAGGGCACCAACCTGATTGGTCTGGGCGAGATGGGCATTGGCAACACTTCCAGCGCTGCGGCTATGATGGCCGCGCTGCTGGGGCTTGAAGCCAAAGACTGCGTCGGCCGCGGTACCGGCGTGGATGCCGCCACCCTCAAGCGCAAGCAAATGCTGGTGGAGCAGGCGCTGCTGTTACATCTGGACACCTTAACCAGTCCGCAATCTGTGCTTGCCTGTGTCGGCGGCTTTGAAATTGTGGAGATGACCGGCGCGGTACTGGCGGCGGCAGAGCTTGGCGTCCCGGTGATTATCGATGGATTTATTGCCACGGCCGCGGCGCTGGCGGCGGTGAAGATGCACCCTGAGTGCCGCGATTATCTGATTTTTGCCCACCGCTCCGGCGAGCGTGCCCACGGGCTGATGCTTGAGCACCTCAAGGCCGAACCCTTGCTGGACTTGGGGCTCAGACTGGGCGAAGGCACTGGCGCGGCGCTGGCGCTGCCTTTGGTGCAGGCGGCGGCCAACTTCTACCGCGAAATGGCCAGTTTCGATGATGCAGGGATTGAGAAGGTATAAGACGTATGTCATTCAAGCGTGAACTCGAGCTGTTTTTGTTGGCGCTCACCTTTTTTACCCGTATCCCGGTGCCGGTACGGCTGGAATACAGCCTCGAAGGTCTTAGCCGCGCCAGCCGTTATTTCGGGCTGGTGGGCACCCTGGTTGGGCTGCTGTCGGCGCTGGTGTTTTATCTGGCGCAGTTGGCGTTCCCGCCCAGCGTGGCGGTGGTGCTGGCCATGGTGGCGTCGGTGCTCATCACAGGTGGGTTTCATGAAGATGGCCTTGCCGACACCGCCGACGGTTTTGGCGGTGCCTTTGAGCGTGAGCGCAAGCTGGACATCATGAAAGACAGTCGTCTTGGCAGTTATGGTGCTCTGGCGCTGATATTGGCGCTGCTGTTTAAGTTTCAGCTACTCAGTGAACTCGCGCTCTATTCAGCGTCCAGCGTGGTGGGCGCGCTGATTTTGGGCCATACCCTGAGCCGTGCTTTTGCCGCGAGTTTTATTTTCAGCCACACCTATGTGCGGGATGACGATGCCAGTAAATCCAAGCCGCTGGCGCAGTCAATGCACTGGGACGAGGTGCTGTTTTTGATGCTGAGCGCCGCCGTGGTGTGTCTGCTGCTGACCGGCATTGGTGCCACACTGGTGATTCTGGCGACCCTTTTTATCACCCGCAGCCTGCTTGGCCGCTGGCAGAAGCGTCATATCGGCGGCTACACAGGTGACACCCTGGGAGCCTGCCAGCAAATACTCGAACTGGCGTTGTATCTGGTGCTGCTGCTTCTTTGGAGCCAGTCGTGATCCATCTGTTGCTTGGCGGTGCCCGCAGCGGCAAGAGCCGTTTTGGCGAAAACTGTGTCCGCGAACTGGCGGATGAAGGCATTTATCTTGCCACTGCGCTTGCCGGTGATGGCGAGATGGCCGCACGCATCGAGCGCCATAAACTCGATAGGCTCGAGTCGGGCGTTAACTGGCAAGTAATTGAAGCGCCATTTGATTTAGCAAAGCGCCTCGATGAGCTGGCACGTAGCGAGAAACCGGTACTGGTGGATTGCCTGACGCTCTGGCTCACCCAGTGTCTTGTTTCGAACCCCAATGGTATTGCCGATGCCCGCGATACACTGCTGGCCACACTGGCAGGATTTCAGGGGCAGCTTATTCTTATCAGCAATGAGGTGGGCTCGGGCATAGTACCCCTTGGCGAGCTCAGCAGGCAGTTTGTGGACGAAGCGGGCAGGCTTAATCAGGCCATCGCCGCCCTCGCCGACAAGGTCACCCTGGTGGTGGCCGGATTGCCGCTAAGCCTCAAGGATGAAACGGTAACTATCAGGAAAGCAAAGAAGTTGCCCCAAATGGGAGGATAACCCATGGCATGCGCCACACTCATGATCCAGGGCACAGCCTCGGATGCCGGCAAGACCACCCTGGTGGCCGGTCTGTGCCGAATACTCGCCCGCGAGGGCATTAAGGTCGCACCCTTCAAGCCACAGAACATGGCGCTCAACAGTGCCGTCACCCAGGACGGCGGTGAGATTGGCCGCGCCCAGGCGCTGCAAGCTATCGCCTGTGGCCTTGAGCCACACACAGACTTCAATCCGATTCTGCTCAAACCCGCCTCCGACAGCCGCGCCCAGGTGATAGTCCAGGGCAAGGCCTTATCTCATCTGGAAGCCGCCGAGTTTTTTGGCCCGGCTGGCAAGGGTTATAAAGCCATGGCGATGGAGGCTGTGCTGGACTCCCATCAACGATTGTGCGGGCAATATGATTGCCTTTTGGTGGAAGGTGCCGGCAGTCCTGCCGAGATTAACCTGCGTGAAAACGATATCGCCAATATGGGCTTTGCCGAGGCGGTGGATTGCCCGGTGATCCTGGTGGCCGATATCGACAAAGGCGGGGTATTTGCTCAGCTGGTGGGCACGCTGGCGCTCTTGTCCGAGTCGGAGCGTGTGCGGGTTAAAGGCTTTGTCATCAACCGCTTTCGCGGTGATATCAGCCTGCTTCAATCCGGGCTCGACTGGCTTGAGGCCCATACCGGTAAGCCTGTGCTGGGTGTGGTGCCTTATCTGCATAATTTGCTGCTGGATGCCGAAGATGCGCTGGTGCCTTTTACGCCGGAGAAGCGCGAAGCCCAGCGCCTTAAAGTGCGGGTGCTGGTGTACCCAAGAACCAGTAATCACACCGACTTTGACCCGCTGCGGCTGCACCCCGGGGTGGATTTCGATTATCTGCAGATCCAGAGCGCCAGCCCGGATGCCTTGGCGGGTGCCGATCTGGTGATACTGCCCGGCAGCAAAAATGTGCGGGCGGATCTTGAATGCCTCAAGGCGCAGGGGTTCGATAAGGCGCTTAAAAAGCACTTAAGGTACGGCGGCAAACTGCTGGGCATTTGCGGTGGTTATCAGATGCTGGGGCTGGAAATCGATGACCCTCTGGGCGTAGAGGAGGCCCCCGGCAGCAGCGAGGGGCTGGAGTTTTTGCCGCTTATCACTGAGCTTAAGCCCGGCAAGGTGCTGGCCAATGTGACCGGTGAACTGACTCTGGGCGAGTGCCATGTGGCGCTGAAGGGTTATGAAATTCACTGCGGCCACACCAGTGTGCTCGGCAAGCTGACCCGGCCGCTGTTTTTGACCGATGACGCCGGTAACCCGGCCTCAGACAGGGGCCGCATCAGCGACGATGAGGCGGTGTTCGGTACTTACCTGCACGGTATTTTTGATACTCCCGAGGCGCTGAGTGCTGTGCTTGCCTGGGCGGGTTATCAGGGCGAAGAAGTAGCAGTATCTTTGGATGCGCACCGTGAGCAGCAGCTCAATCGCCTCGCCGATACCCTGGAGCAGCATCTGGATATGAACCGGCTTAAGGCCATCTTTTTATAATTATCAACGCGATAACCAGTTAGGAAACAGCATGACCGACAACAACGCCAAGGCCCGTGGAGATGAACGCCATAAGGCTCGCCAGCAGAAGGTGAAAGAGGCCGTGGACGCCAAGGTGGCCGCCGCCAACATAGAGAAAGGCGTGCTGATGGTGATTACCGGCAACGGCAAGGGCAAGACCACTGCCGGTTTCGGTACTGTTGCCCGCGCTGTTGGCCATGGCAAACAGGCGGCTGTGGTGCAATTTATCAAGGGCAACTGGGACTGCGGTGAGCGTAAGTTGCTCGAAGGCGCAGGTGTGCCTTTCGAAGTGATGGCCACCGGCTTTACCTGGGATACTCAAAACCGCGAAACCGATACCCAGGCGGCCGAAAAGGCCTGGGCCCAGGCCGAGATTTGGCTTAAAGACGAGCGCATCGACCTTATCCTGCTGGATGAGCTCACCTACATGCTCAGTTACCACTATCTGGATCTGGAGCGGGTGCTCAGTGCCCTTAAAAACCGCCCGCCAATGCAGCATGTGATAGTCACCGGTCGCAACTGCCACCGGCAGCTGCTGGAGCTTGCAGATACGGTGAGTGAGATTGAGTGTGTGAGGCATGCGTTTGAGGCAGGGATAAAAGCCCAGCCCGGCTTTGACTACTGATCCTGCAGCCTGCTCTCGCGGCTGACGTCATTGTCTTCGTCACTCTGTCCCATCACGTAGCGCTGCTACGCTCAGGGCCACATTGACTCGACGGCTTTGTCAGTCGGGAGATCAGCTTGCAGGATGTTTCACTTCCCATTGATGACGTTTATTTGTGCTGCCTACTCTCGCGGCTGACGTCATTGTCTTCGTCACTCTGTCCCATCACCCAGCGCTGCCACGCTCAGGTCTGTCGCCGCTCGGCGGCTTTGCCAAAAACACCAATCACTGTGCTGAATGTTACCCGCAGCTGGTGTATGAGACTGCTTTCTCTGCAAGATTTCACCCCATCACGTACTGAACGTACGCTCAGGGGCTGAAATCTTTTGACAGCTTTGCCACAGCCGCGATCACGTTCAAATCGGCTGCTTACTCTTGGTGCCGATGTTGCTGCGCTACCCCATCACGCGGTGTCCGCCGGGAAACAGAGTCTCCCGACGGGCAGCACAAAGGGCAGTTTGTGTATTGCTTTATTGAGAGCTTGGGTCAGAGTGCAGATTGCAGACTCGTCTCTATTGGGTCGGGGCTGCTGAGTCTGGCCTTATCAGCAAGAAAAGCGTGGAATCTCTGATCCAGGCGTTGCCAATTGTCAGCATTCATGGCTGCCTTTAAATACTCGGCCGGGTCCTGCCCCTGTGCCACGGCAAGGTAAAGGGATTTGAGGCCCGAAGTGCCCACCTCGGCCAGGATGAACTCCCTTATCCAGGCACTTTGTATATAGAAGTCTATTGCATTGTTGGTGGTCTTTTGCTGCTCAAACACCATGACCATGGGGCTGTTTTCGTCTTCCCTCTGCTGTTGCATGGCCAGTATTTGTTGCTGCATCTGCGCCATAACCGGATGGGGCATTGCCATAAACTTTTCCAGGGGGATGGGGCTGAATTCCTCTCGGAGGCGGCTGCCTTCGGGTTCACACATTACTGCCAAGGTTTCATCCAGCCAATCGGCAACCTCGGGATGACCATAAGCCAGACCTTTGGTGTCCCCCGTTGCCAACCCCGCCATAGCCCAACCATTTATAGCCATCACATGACAGGCTTCATGGCGGACTATCTGCGCTTGTCGGTCTGGCTTGATCGCCAGCATCTCCCCGGTGAGATGCAAAACCGAAGCTGTGCTTTCGGAGGTTTTTTTCAGGTTCAGCAGGGCTGCACTGTCTTTCACCAACACCACATCCAGCGGCGTTGGCTCCATAAGGTATTTGGCAAAGCTGGTTCTTGCTTGCTGCAAATCATGGCTCAGCTGCTCGCTGTCTCCGGTGCCATCGGTCCACAGATTGATGCCTTCTGAGGTGGATTGCTTTTGTAGTTCTGTGGCCAAAGCGTTAATCGGTAGGCTAGTGCTGGCTGCTGAGGCTATCAGCAGCATGGACAAGACGACTTTCATGAAGGTTCCTTTTCATTTGAATAAAGTTAAGGAAGGTGCGAGCAAGTCGTCGCACAGCTCTGGCTTTGATAGCAGCGACAGTTCAAGGCATTCAACTGAGGGCATGCCGGGGCCTGCTGAAGTTGAATAACGCCGAAATGGTGTTGCTATCAAAGCCCCGCAGGGCGTGGCTTAAAGCGGTATCTGCTACGTTACAGTTCTTGTGAAGGACTAGGGCCATTCGCTGCAAACTGTGCCTTGCATCTATCCACTTTGAGCACACGCAGAGCAAGCACGGGACTTATTCGCACCTTCCATAAATAAAGACAAACTCTATGCCAAAAAATATTTGCTAATAAAACAGTTGGTTATAGTTTTAGTGAGTCTGGTTTTTCCCGATTTGGGGAACAGGATATGACCATATGGGAAACCCGTTGGCTTAGGGTTGTGATTCTGGGCGCGGGGGAGGTGGGCGGCATTTCTGCCGACAAGTTTCGCCTTTGCCGGTTCGGGTCTGTACAATGACGCTGATTTTTCATTGCGTTGGGCCTTAAGGCCGCTATGGACAGTATCTATGCACGTACACATTCTCGGAATTTGCGGAACCTTTATGGGCGGCCTGGCGCTGCTGGCACGGGCCATGGGCCACAGGGTCACGGGTTCGGATGCCAACGTCTACCCGCCAATGAGCACCCAGCTTGAAGAGCAGGGCATTGATTTAATTCAGGGTTTTGACCCATCTCAGTTGGAACCTGCGCCGGACTTGGTGGTGATTGGCAACGCCATGAGCCGTGGTAACCCCTGTGTGGAAGCTGTGCTGGATAAGGGCCTTGCCTATACCTCAGGGCCACAGTTTCTGCGCGATCATATTCTGCCGGGCCGCTGGGTCCTGGCGGTATCCGGCACCCACGGCAAAACTTCTACCTCCAGCATGCTGGCCTGGATTCTGGAATCCTGTGGCTATGAGCCGGGCTTTTTGATTGGCGGCGTGCCGCAAAACTTTGGCGTGTCGGCACGCCTCGGTAACTCACCCTTCTTTGTGGTGGAGGCCGACGAGTACGACAGCGCCTTTTTCGATAAGCGCTCCAAGTTTGTCCACTATCAGCCGCGCACTCTGGTGATTAACAACCTCGAGTTTGACCACGCCGACATCTTCGACTCCTTGGCTGATATTCAGCGCCAGTTCAATCATGTCATTCGTACCGTACCGGGAAGTGGCAAGGTGATTTGGCCCAAAGACAGCAAGGCTGTGGCCGAGGTTATCGACAAGGGCCTGTGGAGCGAGCAGGAGACTTTCAGTCACAACGATGGTGCCGATTGGTCGGTGCGCCCCCTTGCGGCGGACGGCCACGAGTTTGAGGTGCTGTTCGGCGCTGAAGTGCAGGGCGTGCTGGACTGGCAGCTTATTGGTGCCCACAACATGGAAAACGCCGTTATGGCCATTGCGGCCGCGCGTCATGTCGGCGTGAAGCCTGCCGCTGCCATCGAGGCGCTCAGTGCATTTGCCCCTCCCAAGCGTCGTCTGGAGCTTCTGGGCGAAGTGGCCGGCGTGAGCCTGTATGACGATTTTGCCCATCATCCCACGGCCATTGAGACTACCCTGAAGGGCCTTAGAGCCAAGGTCGGCAATGCCCGTATTCTGGTGGTGCTGGAGCCTCGTTCCAACACCATGAAGCGCGGTGTGCACAAGGATACCCTGGCCCGTTCGATGACTCTGGCCGACAAGGCATTTTTGTATCAGGCCGACAATATCGACTGGGATATCCGTCAGGCTATGGATGCCGCGCCGCTGCCGGTGGATGTGGACTATGATATTGATACCCTGGTGGCCAAATTGGCCTCAGAGGTGCGTTCCGGCGATCATCTGGTGGTGATGAGTAACGGCGGCTTTGGCGGTATTCATGGCAAGCTGAAACAGGCTATCGCCGAGACGCTGGATAAGGTTTAAGAGGACGATTCATGAGTGCGCCGCTCACACCCAAGAAAAACAGCATCAGCCTGGCCTGGACCGGCGCCTCTGGTGCGCCCTATGGTTTGACGCTGCTCAAATGTCTGCTCGAGGCCGATTATCGGGTATTTCTGATGATCTCCAGCGCCGCCCGGGTGGTATTCGCCACCGAAGAAGGGCTGAAACTGTCGGCCGATGGCGCCAAGGCTGAGGCGCAGATCCGCAGCTTTATTGGCTCTGAGGCTGGTGAGCTGATTGTGCTTGGCAAGGATGAGTGGTTCTCGCCGCCAGCTTCTGGCTCGGCCGCGCCCAAACAGATGGTGATTTGCCCCTGCTCCACCGGCACACTGGCCGCAGTGGCTACCGGCATGAGCAATAATCTGCTGGAAAGGGCCGCCGATGTGGTGCTCAAGGAGCGCGGCAAGTTGCTGCTGGTGCCGAGGGAAACCCCCTTTAATGCCATCCATCTTGAGCATATGTTAAAGCTGACCCAGCTTGGCGCCGTAGTGATGCCGGCAGCGCCTGGCTTTTACCACAATCCCAAATCGGTGCAGGATCTGGTAGACTTCCTGGTCGCACGCATACTTGACCATTTGGGCATAGACCACAGCCTGACCAACCGCTGGGGCTATGGTGGCGAAGGTGCCACACAAGCATCTGATAATTGAGAGTATTATGAAACACACCATCGAAGAGATGATCTCGGCCGCCGAGATTGACCAAAAACTCAATGAACTGGCCGAGCGTATTAACGCCCATTACCAAAACAGCGAACGCCTGCTGATGGTAGGCCTGCTCAAGGGCTCTGCGGTCTTTATGGCGGATCTGTGTCGCCGTATTCATGGCCACGTGGAAATCGACTTTATGTGCGTTTCCAGCTACGGCAATGCCATGTCCAGCTCACGTGACGTGAAAATCCTCAAGGATGTGCAGTCAGATATCGCCGGTCGCGATGTGCTGATCGTGGAAGATCTGATTGACTCGGGTAACACCCTGTCCAAGGTACGCGAGCTGCTGATGGTTCGCGAACCAAAGAGCCTGGCGCTCTGTACCCTGCTAGACAAGCCTGAGCGCCGCGAAGTGGATGTGCACGTAGATTTCGTCGGCTTTACCATTCCGGACGAGTTTATTGTGGGTTACGGCATCGACTATGCTGAGCAGTATCGCAATCTGCCTTATATCGCCAAGGTAATTCCGCTGGAATAACATCTGTGCGGTTGCAGTTCGGGGGCTTGGCCCCCGTTTTTGTTTCAATTGAATTGGTTTAAGCCTGTTGTTGGGGGATAAAGATGACAGACACACCAGCCGCGCTTGCTATTGCGGGGCTTAAAAAAACCTACAAGGGCGGCGTTGAAGCCGTTAAAGGCATTAGCCTGGAGGTTGCCCAGGGCGACTTTTTTGCCCTGCTTGGCCCCAATGGGGCGGGCAAGTCCACCACCATAGGCATTATCAGTTCGCTGGTACACAAGAGTGCCGGCAAGGTGCAGGTATTTGGCCACGATCTCGACAGCGAACTCGAAGCCGCCAAACTCTGCATTGGGCTGGTGCCGCAGGAATTTAACTTCAACCAGTTTGAAACCGTGCTGCAAATTGTGGTCAATCAGGCCGGTTACTATGGTGTGAGCCGCCCGCTGGCGCTGGAACGTGCCGAGAAATACCTTACTGCACTGGATTTGTGGGAGAAGCGGAACAGCCCATCACGCCAGCTTTCAGGTGGTATGAAGCGCCGACTGATGATTGCCCGCGCGCTGATGCACGAACCCAAGCTGCTTATTCTGGATGAACCTACCGCCGGGGTGGACATTGAGCTGCGCCGCTCCATGTGGAGCTTTTTGACCGAGCTTAATCGCCAGGGCGTGACCATTATCCTCACCACCCACTACCTGGAAGAAGCCGAGATGCTGTGCCGCAATATCGGCATCATAGACAAGGGTGAGCTGGTGGAGTGCACCAGCATGAAAAAGCTGCTGTCCAAGCTGAACATGGAAACCTTTGTGCTGGATATCCGTCAGGAGCTTAAGGCTGCCCCCGCCCTTGAGGGCATTCAGTGCCGTGTCACCGATGCTCATAGCCTGGAAGTGGATATTGCCAAGGAGCACAGCCTCAATCAGCTGTTTGCTCAGCTGTCGGCCCAGGGCATAGAAGTGCTGTCGATGCGCAACAAGGCCAATCGACTGGAAGAGCTGTTCGTAGCGCTGGTGGAAGGCGCCAAAAACAAGCCTTCCCCAGGCGTTCAAAATCAGAGCCAGCAACAAGGGGAGAAAGCCGTATCATGAAGGCGCTGTACCTGACCGCATTCAAAAGTATCCTTATCAAGGAAATCACCCGTTTCACCCGCATTTGGGTGCAAACTCTGGTGCCACCCGCGATCACCATGACATTGTATTTTCTGATTTTTGGCAATCTGGTGGGTAGCCGTATCGGCGAGATGGGCGGCGTAAGCTACATGGAGTTTATCGCGCCGGGTCTTATCATGATGTCGGTGATCACCAACTCCTACTCCAACGTGGCCTCAAGCTTTTTCAGCGCCAAGTTTCAGCGCAACCTCGAAGAGCTTATCGTCGCGCCCGTGCCTCATTATGTGATGATTGCGGGCTATGTGGGCGGCGGTGTGGCCCGTGGCCTGTGTGTGGGCTTTATCGTGACCCTGGTGGCCATGTGCTTTGTGGATTTAAGCGTGCAGCACCTGGGGTTGGTGGCGGTGACCGTGTTTATGACTTCGGTGCTGTTTGCCCTCGGCGGCCTTATCAACGCCGTGTTTGCCAAGAGCTTTGATGACATCAGCATTATTCCGACCTTCGTGCTGACGCCGCTGACCTACCTTGGCGGGGTGTTCTATTCGCTGTCTCTGCTGCCTGACTTCTGGCGCGGCGTCTCTGCGCTGAACCCGGTGGTTTACATGATAAACCTGTTCCGCTACGGCTTTCTGGGCACGGCTGATTTGAGTCTGTGGCTGTCGTTCGGGGTGATGCTGGGCTTTTGCGCGGGGCTTTGGTATCTGGCCTATTACCTGATTTCCAGAGGCATAGGCCTTAGAAGCTAATCAGGGCTTGGCGTTTTCTTTCTCGGCGTCAGCAACCTGCTGGCGCCGCTCTTTGAGCATGGCAATTGTGCCTTCGTTATTGGTCTTCATTTCATTGAAGCGCTGATTCATCTCATCCACGTCTTTTAAATACTCAGGATCATTCTCAGGCGCGCCGCGCCAGAAGCGCTTGCGGTCGAGCTTTTGTTTTTCACTGGTACGCAGAATTTCGATGTAGCTGTTTTCCTGCTTTAGGCGGTAGATTTCGCCGTCGATAAGCAGCAACAGCTTTTCGGTGGAGATGGTTTTGCCACTCATCAGCGCCATCAGGGGATCGTCGGGATCTTTGAGGCGGTCTGAATCAACTTCGCGGGTCAGGCCGAGTTCAAATTCCAGCTCGCGCTGATTGTATTCGGTGGGGCATACGGACTGGGAATACACCACTTTGTCACCCTTGATGCACTTGTAGATGGTATCAGCCCCTGAGGCCGACAGCGGCAGGGCAAATAGCAAACACAGGGCAAAGGGTCGCATTGATGGCACATCCTTTTGATATTGGTGTGAAAATAGCACCCGACATCGTCCGTCATAAACCGGGCACAGCTGTCAATAATATGACGTATGACGACCGAAATATCCAGAAAATGTATACACTTGTTGCGTAATTGGAGTGGTTTGCTGAAAAAGGCAACAAAAAAGGGAGCCAGGCTCCCTTTGCTTAAGTTGCTGCCGCCTTCAGCGGCTAAACACCAGATTATCAATCAGCCTGGCCTTGCCCATGTAAG
Organism: Shewanella khirikhana; assembly: GCF_003957745.1. Taxonomy (NCBI): domain Bacteria; kingdom Pseudomonadati; phylum Pseudomonadota; class Gammaproteobacteria; order Alteromonadales; family Shewanellaceae; genus Shewanella; species Shewanella khirikhana. The sequence goes on from NZ_CP020373.1 coordinate 359,091, forward strand.
CGGCGGCAAGCACCACCAGTTCTTTATCGGCATCGGTGGCAGGGGCCAGGGTAGTGGCACTGCGGACTTCCAGATAGTCCGGACGGAAACCGGCATCTATCAGACGCTGATTGGCGTCATCAATGGCCTCGCTAATCTGACCGCCATCGCCAATCTGGCTTGCAAGGGTATCCAGCGCGGCCTTGAGCGCAGCAGCGCGATGCTTTTCATCGGCACTCAGATAACCATTGCGTGAGCTCATGGCCAGGCCACTTGGCTCGCGCACTGTCTCAACCCCAATGATTTCCAGCGGCAGCGACAGGTCTTCAACCATGGTGCGGATCACCAGCAGTTGCTGGAAGTCTTTGCGGCCAAACAGGGCGATATCGGGCTGCACTATGTTGAACAGCTTAAGCACAATCGTGGCTACGCCGCGGAAATGCCCCGGACGGCTGGCGCCGCACAGCTCATCTGAAATACCCGGCACTTCCACAAAGGTTTGAGCGTCCAGCCCTTTGGGGTAGATGATGTCCGGCGTTGGGGTAAACAGCAGCTCACAGCCTGCGCTGATAAGGCCGGCCTGATCGTCGGCCAGGGTACGCGGATAGGCATCCAGATCTTCGTTTTTGCCAAACTGCATGGGGTTAACGAAGATGGAGGCCACCACATGGTCGGCGCGGCGCTTGGCCTCTTTTACCAGGGTGATGTGACCTGCATGGAGGTTACCCATGGTTGGCACAAAGGCCACGGTTTCCCCTTTGGCGCGCCAGGCGCGCACCTGGGCACGAATTTCAGCGATTACAGCGGTTGTGTACATCTTGGGCTCAGTTGAAAGTGTGTTCTGGACCGGGGAAGCTGCCGTTGGCGACTTCGTCGACATAGGCGCGCACGGCGGCGCGGATTTCGCCGGTCTGCTTGAGGTAATTCTTGGAGAAGCGCGGAATGTAGCCGCTGGAGATCCCAAGCACATCGTGCATTACCAGGATCTGGCCGTCGGTATCCTTGCCTGCGCCAATACCTATGACCGGAATGGTCAGGGCTTCGCTGATGGTTTTGGCCAGTGAAGCAGGAATACATTCGATTACCAGCAGCTGGGCACCGGCGGCTTCGAGCGCCTTGGCTTCGTTCAGAATGCGCTGGGCGTTGTCGGCATCGCGGCCCTGTACCTTAAAGCCACCAAATACATGCACCGACTGGGGAGTTAGGCCAATGTGAGCACACACGGGCACGCCGCGCTCGGTAAGCATTTTCACGCTTTCCAGCAGCCACTCGCCGCCTTCCAGTTTGACCATATTGGCACCGGCCTGCATCAGCACTGTGGCGGTGGTCATGGTCTGCTCAGGGGTGGCATAGCTCATAAAAGGCATGTCGGCTATCAGCAGTGCACGCTCAATGCCACGACGCACACAGCGGGTGTGATAGGCAATATCCTCAACGGTCACTGGCAGGGTGTCGCTGTGGCCCTGAAGCACCATGCCCAGCGAGTCGCCAACCAGCAGCACGTCGATGCCTTCGCTGTCGAAGGCGCCGGCAAAACTGGCGTCGTAGGCGGTCAGTGCCGTGAACTTTTTCCCTTCCTGCTTGAACTTCAACAGGGTTGCGGTGGTGACTTTGGACATAATCTTCTTTCTTAACAACGGTAGAGAAGTGGAGTTATAAGCCAACTGAGGTCGGACTTCAATCTTCGCTGGCCAATGGTTGAAGTTCATCGCGCATTGAAGCCGTGATGAGGTCGCTTACAGCGGTGTTGCAGGGCAGGATCAGCCCGGGGTCGAGATCGGCAAGTGGTATCAGCACAAAACTGCGCGCTTTCATGCCGTAATGGGGCAGGGTGAGGCGTTCACTGTCCATCACCATATCGCCATACAGCAGCAAATCCAGATCCAGGGTACGGGCGCCCCAACGAACCAGACGCTCGCGGCCCTGCTGCGACTCAATGGCTTGCAGGGCGTCCAGCAGTGCCAGTGGCGCAAGCTCGGTATCGAAACTTGCCACGGCATTGACATAGTCAGGCTGAACCACTTCGCCCATGGGCTTACTGGCGTAATAGGGCGACACCGCAAAACTACCCGGCGCAGCTAAAGACAACAGGGCCTCACAGGCCCTGTTTAATTGGCTCACGGGCTCGGCGAGGTTGGCGCCGAGGGCCACGAAAACCTTGGTCATGCTTCGCTGCCGCTGTGCTGGGCTTTTGAACCTTCGCCCTTGCCGCCTTCGCTGCGGGGACGACGGCGCACCCGGCGCTTGCGGTTACGTGGTGCATCAGACTTGGCGCCGCTGCGGGCGATGTCGCCGCGCTCATCTTCGGAGGCTTCCACAAAGTTCTGCCACCACTGGGCGGATTTCTTCAGGCTGCCGCCTTCAATTTCGGCGCGCATCAGCAAGAGATCGTAGGCGGCGCGGAACTTCGGATTTTCCATCAGCTTAAAGGCACGGGTGCCCTGGCTGCGCTCAAATCTCAGCTGCAGCTGCCAGATATCACGGGCAGGCACACTGAAACGCTTAGGGATCGCAATGGACTGGCACTGTTGTTCGAGCACATCGCCCATGGCGGCGAAGTAGGCGTCGTACAGGCTCAGACCGCTCTCGTGAGCAATTTCTTCGGCGCGGCGCTTAAGTGGATACCACAGCAGCGCAGCGTAGAAGAAGGCCGGAGTCACCGGCTTGTCTTCCATTACCCTAAGGTCGGTGCTGCGCATGACCAGCGTTGCCATACGGGCGCAGTCACCCTTGGGCGCTTCGCGCATCATGTCGTCCAGCAGCGGGAACAGCGGCGCAAACAGGTTGTATTCCTGCATCATTTGCAGGTTCGCCTGGGCCTTACCGGCGAAGAACAGCTTGAGCACTTCTTCGTACATGCGCGCAGCGGGAATGTCTTTGAGCAGCGGGGCCAGCTTGCGGATAGGCGCAGCGGTCACTTCTTCAATCCGCATCCCCAGCTTGGTGGCAAAGCGCACGGCGCGGATCATCCGCACCGGATCTTCGCGGTAGCGGGTTTCAGGATCGCCAATCAGACGCAGCACGCCATCGTTGAGATCTTCCATGCCGCCGCCATAGCTGCGGATAGAGTAATCGCTGATGTCGTAGTAAAGGGCGTTAACTGTGAAGTCGCGGCGCTCGGCATCTTCATCGATGCTGCCGTAGACATTGTCACGCAGCAGACGGCCCTGGGCGTTGGCCTTGGAAATCTTGTCGCCTGCTTCGTCGGAATGGTGGCCACGGAAGGTGGCAACTTCAATCACGTCACGGCCGAATACAATATGGGCCAAACGGAAACGACGACCGACCAGACGGCAGTTGCGGAACAATTTTTTGATGTCTTCCGGGGTGGCGTTGGTTACCACGTCGAAGTCTTTGGGTTCCATGCCCAGCAGCAGGTCGCGGACACCGCCGCCAACCAAAAAGGCCTCGTAGCCGGCTTTGTGCAGGCGATAGAGCACCTTGAGCGCATTTTCACTGATGTTCTTGCGCGAGATGGTGTGGGCATTTCGGGGCGTGATGCTCAGACTCAGGCCTTGTGCCAGGTCGGCACCCTGCTGAATCGATTCTGTCGTTGGATGCTGCTCACCCTCGGTGAACAGTTGCTTACAGAACTGAGTGATACGGCGAAAAATGGTACACCTCTTGAGCTTAACTAGGGGTTAAAAATCTGGCGGCTATGATAACCCCAAATGGGGTCAATTGACAGCGTGCCAGCGCCTTAGCTGCCGCTGCCAATCAGGATTTCGCGCTGGGTTGGGATGCGGTCGAGGGAAAACTCCAATACCGCCTGTGCCAGCAGGCTGTCGGGGCTGGAAGCATCGGGCACCTTTTGCCCCAAAAATGCCAGTGCCGCGCGCAGTGCCGGCATGGGCGCGGCCTTATCAACCGGCGTGGCATGGTTTTGTTTTGACAGCTTAAATCCCACATCGGCGCAGGCCAGCGGCAGGTGAATATAGCCGGGGGCCTTGAAACCGAACTGGGCAAACAGACTGAGCTGACGACAACTGGCTTCAATCAGATCGCAGCCGCGCACCACCTCGGTAATGCCAACGTCGGCATCGTCCATCACCACCGCCAACTGATAGGCATACAGGCCATCGCTGCGCTTGATGATAAAGTCTTCGGCGGCAAACTCATCGGCCACCACAATCTCGCCCATCAAGCCATCGTGAAAATGATTCACCCGGGCGCGATTTTTAATGCGGATGGCGCCGCTGTCGTGACCAAGGGTTTGACAGCGACCATCGTAAACGCCGCCCATTGCCTGAATTTGTTTGCGGGTACACTGGCAATAGTAGGCGTCGCCACTCGCCAGCAGCGCATCGATTTTGGCCTGATAGGCCTCGGTGCGACGGCTCTGATAAACAAGCTCGTCATCCCAGCAAAGTCCAAAGGCTTCCAGAGTGCGCAGTATGTCATCGGCGGCACCGGCGACTTCCCGCGGCGGGTCTATGTCTTCAATCCGCACCAGCCACTTACCGCCAAGCGAGCGGGCTCGCAGGTAGCTGCCAAGGGCGGCGACCAGAGAGCCAAAATGCAGCGCGCCGGAGGGCGATGGGGCAAAACGACCGATATAGGGGCTGGAGATTGAGGATGGCATGGGCGCGGGGGATGCAGTGTTAATCATGATGTAAAGCGCAGAAATACCAAGCGGGGCCTAAGCCCCGCTCAATTGCATGCTGGTTAAGATTAACCGGCCATCTGCTTTTCTTTGATTTCGGCCAGCGTCTTACAGTCGATGCACAGGTCCGCAGTGGGACGGGCTTCGAGACGGCGGATACCGATTTCAACACCGCAGGAATCACAGAAGCCGAAATCGTCGTCTTCAATTTTCTGCAGCGTCTTTTCAATCTTTTTGATCAGTTTACGTTCTCTGTCGCGGGCACGCAGCTCCAGACTGAACTCCTCTTCCTGAGCGGCTCGGTCGACTGGGTCGGGGAAGTTGGCGGCTTCGTCTTGCATGTGTGAGAGAGTACGGTCGACTTCTTCGCGCAGCTGGTTACGCCAAGCTTCAAGGATCTTCTTGAAATGGCCCATCTGCTTGTCGTTCATATACTCCTCGCCAGGTTGCTCCTGGTAAGGCTCAACACCTGCGATAGCGAGTACGCCAAGTTTTTTAGTGCCTTCAGGCATAACGCATCTCCTGTATTCTTTGCGTTGTTCGGGCGTCAATTAGAACGGCCGCTATCTATATCAGAATAAAAACGGGGTGGCAAACTTTTTACCCACGGTTCAGCGAATTCTTTGATGATGTGCGCTTATCCTGAACTTTTCAAATTCTAACGGTTATTTTTCGACGATTTGTGGTTGAAAATGCAAGGGGTTCTCAAGCAGCAGCGACTCACTGTTCATGGTGCAACCATAGGCCAGAACTTCTACACCGGCCGCCATGGCTTGCCGAAGCAGGTCACCGTATTTGGCATCAATATGGTCGGCGGGGGCTACTGCTTTAATGCCTTGATGCTGCACTACAAATAAAAGTACTGCCCGAAATCCCTGGGCTTTCATTTCCATCAGTTCCCGCAGGTGTTTCTGGCCTCTGGCCGACACCGCATCGGGGAAAAAGCCCATCTCTCCTTCCAGCAGGGTACAGCTCTTCACTTCAATATAGCAGTCCGCTTTGGTATCAGCGCTGAGCAGAATATCTATGCGACTGTTTTCATTACCATACTTCACTTCACGGCGAATATGTTGGTAACCGCAAAGCTCGCTGATTGCACCTGTGGCAATGGCTTCTTCGGCCAGGGCGTTGGCGCGGCCGGTGTTAATGCCAATCAAATGGCCATTGTCGTCTTCGGCAAGTTCCCAAGTGCTGGCGTATTTGCGTTTGGGGTTATCCGAGGTGGAAAACCACACCCGTTTGCCGGGGTAGAGGCAGTTTTTCATTGAGCCTGTGTTGGGGCAGTGCAGGGTGATTTGGCTGCCGTCACTCAGGGTGACATCCGCCAGGAAGCGTTTGTAGCGGGTGATAAGTGTCGCCTCGGTCAGCGGCGCCGGGTACTTCATGGGTTGTCCTGGGAAGTTGAAACCAAGGCCGTGAGTGTACCCCATATTCAGTGCCTTTTGGCGCTTGTGTCTGGCCCCTTGGGGCAAGAGGGCCGATGGGGTACACTGATTGACAGACTCGGCAAGCACTCTCGATGGCCCTTGCGGCTCCCGGTTTGCCCGCCACCACGATATAAGAACGACATAAGAAGGATGTAAGATGACTCAAGCAATGCGCGTTTGTCTCACCTCTGAAGCCGCTGCCGCCCACTGGGGCAAAGCCGATATCAGTTTCGAAGGTGACATTGCCCGTATCCACCTGCAGGGGGCAGATACCCTGCGTCAAATCCAGATGGCGGCCCGCAAACTGCGTGCTCAGGGCATCAGTGCCGTGGTACTCGATGGCGAAGGCTGGGATTTAAACCGTCAGTGGGTGTTCGCTCAGGGCTTTGTGACTGCCAAACCCGGCTGGAGCATCGAGTGGACCGGCGATGACGCCACCCGCGAAGCGCTGGAGCAGCGTATGGAAGCTGCCCGCTTTGTGCGTCAGCTCACCAACGAAACCCCGGAAAACCTGCCGCCGGTGAAGCTGGCGACTCTGGCTGCCAATTGGCTGAAACAGCTTGGCGGTGACAAGGTGAGTTTCCGTATTATCGAAGGAGAGCAGCTGCTCGAAGAGCAGTGGATTGGCGTGCATGCGGTTGGCCGCGGCAGCGAGCGTCCACCGGCGATGCTGGAGCTGGACTTCAACCCGCTGGGCGACGACGCCCCTGTGTCTGTGGCACTGGTTGGCAAGGGCATTACCTTCGACTCGGGCGGTTACAGCCTTAAAGCCAGTGAAGGCATGCTTAACATGAAGTGTGACATGGGCGGCGCCGCCACTGTTACCGGCGCGCTGGGTTTGGCAATCAAAAACGGCCTGAACAAGCGCGTGAAGCTGTTTTTGTGCTGCGCCGAGAACCTGGTCAGCGGCCGCGCCTATAAGCTGGGTGACATACTCACCTACAAAAACGGCGTGACCGTGGAAGTGGTCAACACCGACGCCGAGGGCCGTCTGGTGCTGGCCGATGGCCTGCAGGCGGCTTCTGCGACAGGCGCGCCTTTTATTATCGATGCCGCTACCCTGACCGGCGCCGCCGTGATGGCGGTGGGCGGTAACTACAACGCTATTTTCTCACCCGATACCGCCGTGCTTGAGCTTGCCAAAACCAAGGCCAGCGCTGTGGCCGAGCGGGTGTGGCCGCTGCCACTGGACCCATGGCACAAAGACATGTGCCCATCAGCCTATGCCGATACTGCCAACAGCCGCCCTGTGAAAGGTGGCGGCGCCGGTGGTGCGTCCAATGCCGCTGGTTTCCTGTGGCGCTTTGTGCGTGAAGATGCCAAGTGGCTGCACATCGACCTTGCCGGCTCCTTTGAAGACAGCGCAGGCCCTCTGTGGGCCGCCGGTGCCACCACCCACGGGGTGCTGACCATTGCAGAGCTGCTGAAAGACTAAGCCGCTTTTCACTGACATTGCAAAGTACTGCAGCAGCAATTCAAAGGCCGCTCACTGAGCGGCCTTTTTGTACCTTTACTTAGGCAATGAAACCCTTAATGTACTCAAAGTCTTATTCATTAAGTCTTATTGAATTCACTGTTTCAACGTATCGGGCTGTGCCCGAGTTCCGCATCTGCACTTGTTTGGGTTCGCGCATCGCCAGCCTGAGTCTGCTCCTCGTCCGTCTGGTCAATAGACGCTTCATCATCGTCGCGGCTGTAGGCCTTTACCTGATTACGTCCGGCGCGTTTGGCGCTGTACATGGCTCTGTCGGCCTGGGCCAGCCTGAGTCTGCTCCTCGTCCGTCTGGTCAATAGACGCTTCATCATCGTCGCGGCTGTAGGCCTTTACCTGATTACGTCCGGCGCGTTTGGCGCTGTACATGGCTCTGTCGGCCTGGGCCAGCAATTGGTCCAGCGAGTAACCCGCCTGTTGGGAGTCGGTCAGGCCGAAGCTTGCCGTCAGCACAAAGTCATTGCCGCTGGCGCTGGTGTCGCAGCTTGCCAGAGTTCGGCGCAGCTTATCGGCAATCACCCGCGCATGGGCACTGTCGCATTCCGGCAGAATAAGGCAAAACTCCTCGCCGCCAATACGGCCAAATATCTCAAATTCCCGTACCTGTTCGCGGCACAGGCTCGCCACCTGTTTCAATGCCCAGTCGCCGGTGGCATGACCGAAACAGTCGTTAATCCGCTTGAAATGGTCGACATCGAACAGCACACAGCTGACCGGTGCCTTGAGGGTTTGGGCATGGGTGAGGGCGCTTTGGGCCACCTGGGTAAAGTGGCCTCGGCTAAGGAGGCCTGTCAGGCTGTCGTATTCGGCTAACTGCTTTAAACGCCTTTGATTTTTAAGAGAGTGCCAACCCCAGGTAATAAGCCCCAAAATCACACTCAGGAGCGCGCCTATCATCAACCGGCTATTGAACCTCTCGGCGGTGTCGAGTCGCTGCTGCACCTTGAGCAGCTTGTTTTGCTCATCCAGCAGGGCAATTTTGTTTTGCTGCTCCAGGCTCTGGTGCTGGGCCAACTGAAACGCCAGTGTCTTGGCTTTCACCTCGTCCAGATAGGCCTTGTCGGCCTCGGCGTACTTGATATAGGCCTCCAGGGCCGCCTCGCTGTTGCCGCGGCTGCTGTGATAGTCAAACAGCACCTTGTTGGCACGAATAAGAGCTTCCAGCGCATTGGCAGCCGCCGGCGATTGGTTTACCGCCAACGCCTGTTGATAGGCTTTTTCCTGCTGCCCCAGCTCCCAGTTCGCCTTGGCTTGCAGGCTTTGGTAACTGGCTATTACAGGAGCATATTTGGCGGACAGTACCAGGGCTTCGTTTTCATCCAATAGGGCCTTGGAGGCCAAGGGTTGGTTATCGGTTTCGAGCAGGTGTCGTCCATAGAGACGGACAATATTTGATTGTATTACCTTTTCATTAGCGGCTTCACAGAGCTGGATGCCGCTATTGTAAATGCTGGCGAGTTCTTTCGGGGCTTCTCCCAATTGCAGCATGGCCTCAAGTCTCAACTGCTCGGCTGCACATTGGTTTCTGAGATCGGTTTTAGTCTCTTTAAAGCGTTGACTGTATTCCAGACCGAGGGAATATTGGCCGAGTTGGTTGTAAAAGATGCTCGCGATTCCAAAGACCATCGCTCTCAGTTTGTCACTCTCTATCTCGGGAAGTATGGTAAGCGCATGATTTAAAGATGAAAGACCATCATTCCAGTTGCGTTGGATGGCATGGATATTAATTACTGTAAGCAGGGCCCGAAATCTCATCTCCTTCGATTCAGCATTTTGGGATAGCCCACTCTGTATCTCCAGGGCCTTGGCTAAATCACCCTTATAAGTCAGTGCGTAAGCTTTTAAATATTCAAAGTAGTCGAGTTCACTTTGATTCATCTCCTGCAGATGCGCTTCAATCGCAGTGAGTTTTTTAGCGAATGTTGCAGGGTCGGCGGAGCGAACCTCATCGATTAATTCGAGTTCTCGGTACCAGCCATCTGCAAGAGACCAATTGCTGATAACCAGGCTGAGCCCGGTTATCAGTAGCAATGCCAATTGCTTAAGCACAAGCAGAAATCTCTTGTTTTGACGGTGCTTCTTCCTGCTCATCTTCGCCTTGGTCATTTTCATCTTCGGCTGGGAGCATGATGCAAACGACGTCAGGCACTACATCCAGCTCAGCCTTTAGAGCTTGAATGTCTTTGGCCTCGATCATGGCGGCGATGTGGGCTGGCAGAGTATCGAGTGACACAGTAGTGTCTGTGCCCAGTTTTGCTAAAATTTCAACAGCTTGATTCATCTTATCTTCCTTATGGTTAGTTCGCTTTTTTGCGTGAAAAGGGCAGTACAGTGGCGCCCTGCGGGGTTCCTTGCGTTTGTGTGTCTGCCAGCGCTTGCAGCCGGGCACGCAGCTGGCTGTTGGGCGTGAGCGGCTGACTTGGAGGCAGCACCAGGGTGGTGTGCAGCTCCAGTTTGGCCTGGGGCAGGGCACTTAATGGCAGGCGCTCGATACGGGTGTGATGCAGCGCCGTAGTGGCGGCCTCGTAGAGAATACACTCATGATTAAGCGGGTAGTCCTGGCTTAAGAGTTCCACCAACAGCTCGCGCTCGGCGCTGCCTGTGGGGCGAATGCCCATGCTCAGGTCACCGGCCAGTGCCGGTTGCCACAATACAAGGAGCGCGCTTGGGTCTATTCGGCGCTGATACAGCATCAGCTGGGTGGTTTCAAAGTGTTGGCAGCCGGTCTTGCCGGGGTCCAGCCCCAAATCGGCATAGAGGCAATCTTCGGCAGAAATGCCGGGGATCATCCGCGCATCGAAGCCTTCGGCGCGGGCGGTGGCAATGGCCTCGTGGGGCGCCTTGGCGAAAATACCGGGGTGACCATAAAAGGCGCCCACTACCTTTTTACCCAAGCGCACCTCAGTGAGCATGGCATCGACCATCTCCTTGTAGGTGAGGTTACGGGATTTGCCGTCGGCGTAGTGCTGTTGCAGGCTGCGGGTATCCTTGGCGAGCCCTTCAATCCAGAGTTCGGTAAAGCCATCTGACATGCCGCTGAATACCACATCGGCCTGTTCAATCAGGTTTTGGGCGAGGGGGCTTAGGTGTCCGCCCAGCAAGATACCGGTGCCGACACAGACGAGGCTTCCTGTCATTGGCGTTCGATGTTGAATAATAGACCGTCCGAAGTTATCAATTTTTTTATGCAATTAAAACATTGGTTTAAAGTTTTCATTACGGAGAATGCATTCTTGCCAGCTGGTCTTTCCAGTGAGATTGACTGGGCTTGAGAATCCAAACTTTTTGGTAATTCTTTTTGTTGCGAAATTGTTGGATGAAAACTCGGCTCTAAGATACTTTAGCCCAAGCTGGCCGAAGGCGTGTTTTGCCAGCCAATCAATGGTTTCATCTGCAATTAATTTGCCCTGGGCAGATGTCAGCATCATGATCCCCACATCCGCGCCCTGATTTGGCTCAATGTTGTTCAGGCTGACGAGTCCCAGCGAACTGTGCCCCAGTTGTATTACCCAACAAAGGGTGGCTGACGTGGTTTTTTCTGATTCTCTAAGCGTGCATTTAAAGGCTTTTTGCGCCCGTTCGAGATGAAAGGCTGTGTCGATATTGGCCATGATGCGGTTGCTGCAAAAAAGCTCACAAAACAGTGCTTCATCTTGCAGCTGCATGGGCCTGATGGTGAGTCTGTTGGTTGAGTACATGCTATTCAGTCCAGGGAATAAATCGAATAACGCCCTGCTCGCCAAGGTCGCGGCGAAACACTACCCGGTAGGGATTGAAAAGCGGCAGTCCAAGTACGCTTTGAGCGGGCCAGTGGGGCAACTGCCCCATGAGTTTAAACACCGCCTTGCCATGACCTGGGGCATTCACTTGCCAGTAGTGGTGGGCATCCACGCCAAGGCTGACCTCTTCGCCGTTGGCGCCCTCAAATACCAACTCAAGCTGTGGCCAGCTCTCGAGCTTGAGCAGCTTGCTGTCGATGCCCTGTTTTTGCGCTGCAATTATCTGGCTGATATCGCCCAGAAAAGGCGAAGTCAGCTGCTTGCTGTCTGGTAACAGTGCCCACAGCCGCTGCATCAGCGGGGTAAAGGCCACTGCAGGCAGACTGATAAGCGAAGCACCAGAGTCGACAATGGCATTGCTGGAGCCCCGTTGCAGGTGGGCTGCCTGCGCCGTTGGCAGCGCAATATCGATATCGTTTTGCCAGCGCACCGCCTTTAGGTTGACGTTGTAATAGCGGTCGTGCACCACCTTGAGGTCGACCGCACTGCCATGGTTGGGCGCCGCATCTTCTTCATGGCTGCCCAAAATCAACAGCCCCTGATTGAGGGGATCGGCCGCGAGGCTATCCGCACAGGCATTTTCGCTCGCCACATGGATGCTGGAGCGGCGGGTTATCAGGGTAAAGCGGTTGGCGCACAGGCCCCGCTCCTCCATCAGGGTAAAGCAGGTGGCCACGTCTTCTTCGGGCAGTTGCGGGAGCAGCGCCTTAAAGTCATCCAGCTGCTGTTTAACCAGCGGATGCGCCTCATCGGGAAAGGGCCAGGGGAAGGTGCTGGCCGGGTCTATGCCGTGGCTTGTGAGGTAAGTGGTCAGGTCGTAGCCGCGATTGAGCGGATGATAGGCCATACCCCAGATACCATCGGCATCCAAAAAGGTGTGCTCGGCCTCGGCGTGCACCAGTGCCAGCGGGGTGTCGGCCATGGCAAGCTCCCCGGCATGTATGCGGGTGTGCACCACGGCACCAAGCCAGCCACCGAGGCCGTAATTTACTTCCTGCGCCAGGGTGGTGGCTTTAAGCTCAGTGTCCCTGGTCGCCTGATAACCACTTTCGTGCACCACCAGAGTCGAGCTGCCGGTATCTATGATGAGGTTAACGGGCTGGGCTTCGCTGCCGATCGTCAGGCTGGCGGTGTAGCCGCCTTCGGCCAGCAGATTGGTCAGCGGCAGTGCCAAAGGCCTGGCCAAAGCAGGGCTTGATTTGGCGGTCATTGGGGCATTGTCTGGCACGATAAGGCCACTCTATAAAAATTCAGTATTTTTAGGAGTTTGCCCTTGTCCTGTGCTGCGGGTCAAGCCCGCAGACAGCCGCTCACAGGTGAGCGGTACATAAGCGCTGGGTCAGTCAGCACTCTGGCTGAAACCCTCATCGAGCCAACCCGTTACTCCGCCAATCATCTTTTTCACCGGCCGCTCGAGGCTGGCAAGCTTGAGTGCTGCCTTGTCGGCGCCATTGCAGTGTGGCCCGGCGCAGTACACCACAAACAGGGTATCGGCAGGAAAGTCTGCAAGGGTCGTTTCATTGATGCGGCTGTGGGGCAGACTGAGGGCGCCGGGCAGATGGCCTTCGCCGTACAGCGCCTCGCCGCGCACGTCCAAAAGAACAAAGTCCTGCCGCCCCTGAGTGATGGCGTGGTTTACATCCCAACAATCGGTTTCAAAGGCAAGCAGGGCGGCGAAATGGCTGGCGGCGCGCTGCGATTCGGCGGCGGGCGGACGACTGACAACTGATGACATACAAAGCTCCTTGGTCTTGGGGAATGTTGTCAGTTTGCGCCACCCGGGCATCAATCGTGATTGGCTTTATCGCCATTGTTAGATAGTTTTAAGCCAATGCGTTGCAGGCGACTTGTGTCGCCCGAGTGAACCCCGAAAATAACTGTCTGGGCACCAGGCTTCGACGTTTGGCGTCCCAACCCCTAAATCCCTGAATCCAGATCCTGGAATCCAGATCCTAGAATCCAGATCATAGAATCTGGGAACAATGAGGAGGTGCCATGCGTTCTGGCGTTGTAAAAGTTGATTCAGCTGCTGGCCATCAGCTGCTGATCCTGGTGCCGCCGCAGGTGTCGCTGTTCGAGCTTGGCTGCGCCGCCGAGCTGTTTGCGCTGCCAAGGCCCGAACTGCACCACTGGTATCAAACACGCTTTATGCGTTGGCAGGATGAAGACGGCCTTGCAGGCGATGCTGGCAGCTCGCCGGTGCCCGCCACCGGCGGCCTTGGGCTAAGCGTCCAAAGCGGTAATCGCTTCGATGGGGTCGATATCCTGGTGGTGCCGAGCTGGCCTGTGGATGTGGCGCCGCCCCCATCGCTGCTGATGGCCATACGGCGCTTTTTTGAGGGCGGTGGCAGGCTGATTTCATTTTGCTCCGGCGCCTTTTTGCTGGCCGAAGCTGGGGTGCTTGATGGCAAAGTCGCCAGCACCCATTGGCGCTATGGCGCAGCTTTCAGGGAAAGGTTTGCCAATGTAACTGTGCAGGATGAGGTGCTTTACACCTTCGATGGCCGTATCGGCTGCTCGGCCGGCAGCGCGGCGGCATTGGACTTGGGGCTGGCATTGATCCGCCACGACTTTGGCCGTGAGGTGGCCAATCAGGTAGCCAGGCGGCTGGTGCTGTCGCCCCACCGCAGTGGCGGTCAGGCGCAGTTTGTGCAAACCCCGATGCCAAGTCGCCCCGATGCGTTTGCCGCTACCCTGGACTGGGCGTTATCAAGGCTCGATAACGCCATCAGTGTGGAAGAGTTGGCGGCAAAGAGCCATATGTCGCGCCGCAGTTTTGACCGGCGCTTCAGGCTTGCCACAGGTACCAGCCCCAAGCTGTGGCTGTTGCAGCACCGGCTGGATAGGGCCAAACGGCTGTTGGAAGAAACCAATCTGGGGCTGGATGCCGTGGCAGCTCAAGCGGGGCTTGGTCAGGCGCTGAATTTACGGCTGCATTTTCAAAAGCAGCTGGGCATTACGCCCAGCCAGTATCGGCGCCAGTTTTCCCGCTGTGTATAGGCACAGGCATAAAATGCCAGTTAGAAGCTGTGGCGGGCGCGAAAGTGGCGCTCGCCCGGCGCCATATCGTTTTGAATGGCTTCCAGGATCCGGGGGCTTATCTGGCCGCTGTCGGGGTCTAAGGTGGTGCAAAGCTTCAGGGTCTTGCGGATATCCAGCTGATGCCCCAGATATTCGAACACCACCCGGGTGCAGCTCGGGATCCGCTCGCCGCTGGCCGAGGCGCCAAGGCGCAAACCGCTTAAGCGGCCAACCCGACTCTTGAAGGTGGGGATAAGGATGGTCTGGGTCAGCTGATTGCCGGTAAGCGACTCATAATCCATTAAAAAGATTCGGTCAGCCAACAGGTGTGCCATCCCGAAATACTTGCTGTGATAGACCTTTTCACCGGGGCCCTGCTGCAGGCGCTCGGTGCGTTGGTAGTACACCTTGCCGCCTTGTTTCTCAAGGCAAATGAGATTGCGCAAAATCTTGCCAGGAAAGGCCATCGACAGGTGGTATTCGAAGTAATAGCCAAGGTATTTATCGAGCCCCTGACTCAGGCTTTGCAGCCTGGCCAGATGCTCAAGCTCGGGTGCCTCGCTCACAGGCTCACTGGGGCGCGGCCGCACCTGAATAAGCAGTTGAAACTGGCTGTGGGGCATAAGGATTTCATGCTCTTCCACCCCGAAGAAGTCGCACAGGCGCCGCAGACTATGGGCCGAGGGGCGATACTTGCCACTTAAATAGCGGTTGAACTGCGGCCGGTTGATATCGAGGCGACGACAGACCTCGGCCACCGAACGGTAGTAGCTGCAAAGGAGGCGAAGATTTTTGGCAAATTCCTGATGCATGGCAGACCTGTGATTATTCCCGGCGGCAATTGGCGCGCGGATCGCTCGAAACAGTCCGCCCAGTGTACCTAAAAGCGGCAAAGTGCGACAGACTGCGTCAGATGTTGTTTGTCGCCAAAACTGCGCCAATCAGCGCCAATTTGCATCAGTGCGTCAACTCCCTTATTGCAGCGCAGGCTGCTGTAATAGCGCGAAATAATCAGGCTTGGCCCAGAACAAGCCCACTTGAAACAAGCCCTGCTCAAACCGCGTCCGGGAGCGCACCATAAAGATGGATACACGTATTGAACACGACCTGCTGGGGGATGCCCCGGTTCCTGCCCACGCCTGGTATGGCATTCAAACCCAGAGGGCGCTGGAAAACTTCAGCCTGAGCGGCACCCCCATCAGCGCCTTCCCCGAGCTTATCCGCGCGCTCGCCAGGGTAAAAGCCGCTGCCGCCCGCGCCAACCATGGGCTGGGACTATTATCTGACACCAAGGCCAGCGCCATTGCCGCCGCCTGCGATGACATTATCCAGGGCGCGCTGCACGACCAGTTTGTGGTTGACCTTATTCAGGGCGGCGCCGGCACCTCCACCAACATGAATGCCAATGAAGTGATTGCCAATCTGGCCCTTGCCAAGCTTGGCCACGGCAAGGGCGAGTATCGCCATCTGCACCCCAACAACGATGTGAACTGCTCCCAGTCAACCAACGATGCCTACCCGACGGCGGCGCGTCTGGCCATGGTGGAAGCGGTAGAGCCACTCAAGGCTGCCATCGAGGCCATTTGCTTAAGCCTTGAGGTCAAGGGCCGCGAGTTTGGCCATATCCTCAAGATGGGCCGCACCCAGCTGCAGGATGCCGTGCCCATGACCCTGGGGCAGGAATTTGAAGCCTTTGCTGCAAGCCTCAAGTCGGACATCGCCCGCATCGATGATGCCTGCGCTGAGCTTTGCGTGGTGAACCTTGGCGGCACGGCCATTGGCACCGGCATCAACACCCATCCGGCCTACGGCGTGCTGGCGGTGAAGGCCCTTGCCGATATCACGGGTTTGCCGGTGACTCAGGCTGATAACCTTATCGATGCCACCACCGACATGGGCGCCTTTGTGACTTTATCATCTGTGCTGAAGCGCCTGGCGGTGAAGCTCTCCAAGCTCAGTAACGACCTGCGGTTGCTCTCCAGCGGTCCGCGCACCGGCCTTGGGGAAATCCGTTTGCCTGCGATGCAGCCGGGTTCGTCCATTATGCCGGGCAAGGTAAACCCGGTTATTCCGGAGGCGGTGAATCAGGTGGCGTTTCAGGTAATTGGCACCGACATGACCATCACCATGGCGGCCGAGGCGGCGCAGCTGCAGCTGAACGCCATGGAGCCGGTGATTGTTTATAACCTTTTGAATAACTGCGCCTTGCTGACCCGCGCCATCGCCATGCTCGATAGCCGCTGTATTCAGGGTATCGAAGCCAACGAGGCCAAATGCGAGCAGCACCTGAATACCAGCATCGGTATAGTCACGGCGCTGGTGCCGCATATCGGTTATGAGAACGCCACCCGTATCGCCGGTGAAGCCCTGCTGAGTGGCGCCGGTGTGGCGGAACTGGTGCGCCGCGATGGGCTATTGAGCGACGATGCCTTAAGCCAAATCTTAAGCCCGGCCGCCATGGTTACGCCGGTGGAGCTGACTGGCCTTGGTGCCAAGGCGCATTGATTGAGCGGCGCACTGACAAAGGCTTTTGATCTCAGTAAAAATTGACCAATAAAAAAAGCAGCCTGATGGCTGCTTTTTTACTGCTTTTTACGGCGTCAGAGACTTGGCTTTACACCGTCTCAGGCTTCCAGCTTGGCAAGCTCGGCTTTCTGCTCGGTCAGCTTGTCCATGTCGCGCTTGATGTCGGCGGCCTTGGCGCGCTCTTTCTCAATCACTTCGGCCGGGGCCTTGGCCACAAAGCCTTGGTTGGACAGCTTGCCTTCGATACGGGCCACTTCACCGGTCAGCTTCTCCAGCTGCTTGTCGATACGGGCCATCTCGGCGGCAACGTCAATCAGGCCTGCCATAGGAATCAGCAGCTCCATTTCACCAATCAGCTGAGTGGTGGCCATGGGGGCGGCTTCGCCTTCGGCGAGAATGGTCATGCTCTCAAGCTTGGCCAAGGTGGCGAAGAAAGCCTGGTTGGCTTCGATGCGGGCCTTGTCTTCATCGCTTACACCACGCAGCAGGGCTGACAGCGGCTTGCTTGGCGCAATGTTGAGCTCGGCGCGAATATTGCGCACGGCCACAATCACCTGCTTAACCCACTCGAGATCGGCCATTGCCTTGGCATCTACCTTGGCGGCATCGAACTCGGGGAAGGACATCAGCATCAGGGTGTCGCCCTCAACACCGGCAAGCGGCTTAACGCGATCCCAGATGGTCTCGGTGATGTACGGCATCATGGGGTGCATCAGGCGCAGCAGCTGCTCAAGTACAGTCACCAGAGTATGACGGGTGCCGCGCTGCTCGGCTTCAGAGCCGTTTTGCAGTACTGGCTTGGTCAGCTCCAGATACCAGTCACAGAACTGGTTCCAGGTGAACTCGTACAGGGTGTTGGCGGCCAAGTCAAAGCGATAGGCATTGATGTGCTCATCGAAGGTCTTGACGGTTTCCTGGAACTTGCCGATGACCCAACGATCGGCCAGCGACAGCTTCATCTCGCCACCGCCTTGGCCGCAATCCTGCTCTTCGGTGTTCATCAGCACGTAGCGTGAGGCATTCCACAGCTTGTTACAGAAGCTGCGGTAGCCATCGAGGCGCTTCATGTCCCAGTTGATGTCACGGCCGGTAGAGGCCATGGCCGCCAGGGTAAAGCGCAGCGCGTCTGTGCCGTGTGGCTCGATGCCGTTTTCGAATTCCTTGCGGGTGCTCTTTTCAATCTTGGCGGCAAGCTGTGGCTGCATCATGTTGCCGGTACGCTTCTGAACCAGGGATTCAAGGTCGATACCGTCAATCATATCCAATGGATCGAGGACGTTACCCTTGGACTTGGACATCTTGTTGCCCTGTTCGTCGCGGATAAGACCGGTCACGTATACCGTCTTGAACGGTACCTGCGGCTTGCCGTCTTCGTCTTTAACGAAGTACATGGTCATCATGATCATCCGGGCAACCCAGAAGAAGATGATGTCAAAACCTGTCACCAGCACGTCGGTGGGGTGGAAGGTCTTGAGCTCTGGGGTTTCTTCCGGCCAGCCAAGCGTGGAGAAGGTCCACAGGGCAGAAGAGAACCAGGTGTCCAGCACGTCATCGTCCTGACGCAGTTTCACGTCGGCGCCGAGGTTATGGTTCTGGCGCACTTCGTCTTCGCTGCGGCCAACGTACACCTTACCGGCTTCGTCGTACCACGCAGGAATGCGGTGACCCCACCACAGCTGGCGGGAGATACACCAGTCCTGAATGTCGCGCATCCAGGAGAAGTACATGTTTTCGTACTGCTGCGGCACAAACTTGATGTCGCCGTTTTCCACCGCTTCGATGGCAGGCTGAGCAAGCTTTTGCACCGCAACGTACCACTGGTCAGTGAGCAGCGGCTCAATCACTACGCCTGAGCGATCGCCATAAGGCACCTTGAGGGCGTGTGGCTCGATTTTCTCAAGCAGACCCAGAGTCTCAAACTCTGCAACAATAGCATCGCGGGCCTTGAAGCGGTCGAGGCCAGCATAGCGCTCGGGCAGGCTGGCATCCAGCTCGCTGTTGTGGCTACCGTCGGTGTTGAGTACCTCGGCCAGGGCGCGGATAGTGGCATCCTGGGTCAGGATGTTGAACATCGGCAGGCTGTGGCGCTTGCCCACTTCGTAGTCGTTGAAGTCGTGGGCCGGGGTGATTTTCACGCAGCCGGTACCGAAGTCTTTATCCACGTATTCATCGGCGATGATGGGGATGCGGCGGTTCACGATAGGCAGAATGATTTCTTTGCCAATCAGTGACGCGTAACGCTCATCTTCGGGGTGTACCGCAACTGCGCTGTCGCCCAGCATGGTTTCAGGACGGGTGGTGGCTACTACCAGATAGTCTTTGCCATCGGCGGTCAGCTCGGTGCCGGCCAGCGGATAGCGGAAGTGCCACATGTGGCCCTGCTTTTCTTTGTTTTCCACTTCCAGATCGGAAATGGCGGTGTGCAGCTTGGGATCCCAGTTCACCAGGCGCTTGCCGCGGTAAATCAGTTTGTCGTCGTACAGGCGCACGAATACTTCCTGCACCGCGTTGGACAGGCCTTCATCCATGGTGAAGCGCTCACGGTCCCAATCCACAGAGGCGCCCATGCGGCGCAGCTGGCTGGTGATGGTGCCGCCGGACTGGGCTTTCCACTCCCAAACCTTTTCCATAAAGGCGTCGCGGCCAAGGTCATGGCGGCTCTTGCCCTGTTCGGCTTCAAGCTTTCGCTCAACCAGCATCTGGGTGGCGATACCGGCGTGGTCGGTACCCACTTGCCATAGGGTGTTTTTGCCCTTCATGCGCTGATAGCGGATAAGGGTATCCATGATGGTGTCCTGGAAGGCGTGACCCATGTGCAGGCTGCCGGTGACGTTCGGCGGCGGGATCATGATGCAGTAGTTGCCCTGGCTGGCATCACCGTGTGGCTTGAAGTAACCCTTTTCTTCCCAAACGCGGTAGAGGGCCTGTTCGATGGATTGTGGATTGTATGTCTTTTCCATGGGGATCAGATTTTCTCAAACTAGATTAAGGGGTTGTGTCGCCAAATCCTGAGTGGATGGCTCTATGCCAAGGCCGCGAAGCTCGCGAAAGCGCAGCCGTGCCAGTGCCTTGGTGGCCTCGTCACCGGCGACAAAGTCGATAAAGTGGCCAAAGTGTACCGCAAAAGGCGGTACTTTTTCTGCAAGATTTATCAGAATGCCGCGGTTTTTTGACGGCCCGAGGCGATCGTGACCGATTTCCACCGGTGCCCCCCCCTGAGGCCCTTCGCCCTTGAGGTTGTGGGGCACAAAATCGTTGGGGTCAAACTGCCAAAGTTGCTCATCGATGGCAAAGCTTTGGGATTCATCGTTGCAGTGAATATAGACCCAGGCGCCGCGGCGGTAATGAAACGCCGCCAGACGGCAGGCCAGCAGCTCGGCAGCATCCCTCATTTGGGATGGCGGAAGTACGTAAAAAAGTGCCTGGGTCATGGAGTTTCCGGCTAAAGAAAACGAAAGCCGCATTCTAACTTAGATAGACGCCCGACATAAAGCAGCGTGGCTGATCGGTGTGGGGTGCCAACGTTAATAGCGACCTGGCTGCTGATTAGCGGCGGCAGCTTAAGTATTTGAACTCGAAAAAGGCGGCAATATCGGCGCCAAGGCTCTCAAGCTCGCCCTTGGGCAGCGGCTCACACAGCTGCATCAGCGACGGCCAAAAACACACGCCCTTTATCATGCCGTGCAGCGTCGCTTCCACTTCATCCACATCAAGCTTGGGCAGGGCGCCGGACTTGATGCCTTCAGACAGCCAGCGGCGCAGCGCCGATTCGTGGGTGACCCTACTTTCCAGCTCACATTTGAGCGCGCCGGGATGAAACATAAAGTGGCCAATGGCGACCCGCACCAGCTCGAGATAATCCGGGTTGGTCATGATGGCTATTTCGGCGTTAAGCACCTCAAGCAGCTGCTCTCCCACGGGGGTGTCTTTGGCGAAGCTAAATTGAATATCGGCATTGGCCGATTGCCACAGCTCGGCAACCAGCTCCAGCACCAGCGCCTCTTTACTGGCGAAGTGGTTATACACGGTGCGTTTGGAAACCTCGGCCACCCGTGCCAGCTCATCCATGCTGGTGCCTTGCACGCCCTGGGTCTGAAACAGCTCCTTGGCGGCGAGCATTATGGCTTCACGTTTGATTTCACTGCGATTTCGCTTTGGAGTTTGCACCTGAGTTTTCCAGTCTGTGTGCCCTTGGTGGAGAAATTTTACACTGAGTAGTTTACTTTTCCAAATTCAAATGTAAACTGCACAGTGTAGTTTACATTTGTCGGAGGCTGTATGAACAGCACAAGCCCAGTGAACGGTAACAGTGAAGTAAGCGGCAACAGTGAAGTGAAGGATAGTGTGGCAATGAACAGCTTAGGCAAGAGCCCGGCGCAGAACGACGCAGGATTGGTGAGCGAAGCGGTTTCAATCAATGGCAATAGCCCGGTTCGTGCGGGCCGCCCGGGCGCCAAACGGCTCAAAAACCGCTTTGTGAACGGTGAAAAAGCCTATAAATCCGGGTTGTCTGACTTGTTTCGCATCATCGCAGCTTACCTCGGTGCCAAGCGTGAGGCGCCTGTCCCTAAAGAGGCAATCCCGCTTGCGCCAATCACAGCAGCCGAACTTGCCGATCCAAGCCCCAGATTGTATCGGCTTGGGCACTCCACAGTGCTGATAAAGCTTGATGGCAAGTACCTGCTGACCGATCCTGTATTTGCCGAACGCGCCTCGCCGTTTCGCGCCTTTGGTCCCAAGCGTTTTCATCAAAGCCCGATTGCCCTTAAAGACTTACCGGCCCTCGATGCGATTGTGCTGAGTCACGACCATTACGACCATCTGGACAGCGATGCTATCCGTTATCTGGCAAAAACCGAGGCCCGTTTCTTTGTGCCGCTGGGGCTTGGTAAGCGGCTCACTAAACTTGGGGTTGCAGCCTCGCGCATTGATGAGCTCGACTGGTGGCAGTCGGCGCACCTTGGCAGCATAGAGCTTACGGCAACTCCCGCGCAGCACTTCTCCGGTCGGGGTCTGTTTGACCGGGACCAGACCCTGTGGGCGAGTTGGGCGATTCGAGGGGAGCAGGCGCGGGTGTTTTTCAGTGGTGACTCCGGATACTTCCTAGGCTTTGCCGAGATTGGCGAGCGCCTTGGCCCATTCGATGTGACTCTGATGGAAACCGGTGCCTACAACGAGCTGTGGCGTGATATTCACATGATGCCAGAAGAAAGTTTGCAGGCGCATCTGGACGTGAAAGGGCTGGTGATGGTGCCCATTCATAACGGCACCTTCGATTTGGCGCTGCACGATTGGTTCGAACCGCTGGAGCGTATTCGGGCGCTGGCCTGGGAGCGGTCGGTAAAAATTGCCACCCCCATTTTTGGTGAGGCACTGAGTTTGCAAACGCCCGGACAAGGCCGGGAGTGGTGGAATCTCGCCATGGTTGAGCAAGCCGGCGAAATCCCTGACGTTAACACCCGTGGCGAAATCCTGGATGCACGCTGAGTGTTTCGGCCCAGTCTATCGCCTGGTGCGAGGCGCTATCGTTCATGGGCTGGCTGGGAGCTTCGCAGTGAGCCCCAGCGCGAAGGGATGTGCGCCGATTAGCCTTTGGCCATGCGCCCCAGGCGCCACTCGATAAAGAAGCCAAGCAGGCCGAGGCAAAAACCGAAAACGCCCACCATTCTCAACCAGGCGTTGACGGGACGGGATATCTTTTTGATTCCGTCGAAGCCAAAGGTGCGTTTACCGCCTTCGACTGCTTCTGTAAAGCGCTTGCCCTGGAAAGTTGCCAGCATGCGGGTCTCAAGACTTTCGCGGCTCATCATCTGGGCCCGTGTTACATCCATTTCCTTGCGGTAGTCCTTTGCGTCAGTGGCGCGCACCATTGCCAAAAACACATCCTCGTCGAATATGCCGTTAGGCTCGCCCGCCAGCTCAATGCCGCGCGAGCTGTAAATATGCATATCCTCGCTGAACAGCAACTTGCTCTCACCGGCATAAAATAAGGCGCTGCTGATGGCAACCAACAGGCTTGATGCGAGCAAAATACCTTTGCGCTCGTTCAGCCTGCGTCCACGCTGTTGTTTAAGGTTGTCAGCCACCTCCGGCAGCTGCGCCAAACGTTGCTTATCGGTGCCAAGCAGGGGATCGCTGAGCAGTGTCTCGAGATCTATCCCCATGGCACTTAACAGCCGACTGAGCACGTCGGCAGAGGGCAATGACTTATCGTTTTCCAGTTTTGACAGATAGGACTGCTCAATGCCGATTGCCTCGGCAAGCTGTGGCTGGCTCATGCCAGCAGTCTGGCGGAAGTCTTTGATTTTAAGTCCAAGAGACATAATTTTTGCTCCGTGCAGTGTTAGGAAGGTGCGAACAGGTCTTCGCATCACTCTGGCGCTGATTGCGAAGACAGTCCCGGCTATCCTTGTTGATTCCTTGCGGAATACGAAGCCGAATATTGGTGAATCAGCGGGAATATTCAATGTTATTTAACCAGGGCGCACATTTTTTATCCTCTTTGCACCGATATTGGCTTCACCCTGTGCTTATTCCTGCGTGGTTACAGTCTGCTGTTGTAAATAATATATTGTTATACGTTTGACATATTGAACACCTTTGGGCATGCTGGATTTGTGATTGCCGTCCTGAAGAGGACGTAGCAGGTACGGGTTTTGCGCATGTCCTGACCAGTTTTTGCAGTAGCAGGCTATGCCCAAAACGCGAACTCAAGCGTTTTGACTATCAGGTGATCTATGCCTTTAAAACAAGAAGTTAGTGGAAGAAAGAACAAGCCGGTTATATTGATGTCCATGGGGCAACAGGACAGAAATGGCCACCCCTACCAGGTGATGACCCACAAATATATGCAGCCCGTGGTGGAAATCTCAGACTGCATTCCTCTGCTGGTACCTACCTGCTTTGGTGCTGAAGATATTGAGCAATATCTGGATATGGCCGACGGGGTTTATCTGTCGGGCGCCGCCTCCAATATTGACCCGACACTCTATGGCCAGGAAAACCTGACCCCGGAGAAAAAGCAGGATCAGGCTCGCGATCTGGTGGATTTGGCGCTGATTAAAGGCGCTGTGGCACGCGGATTACCTTTGCTTGGTATTTGCCGTGGTATGCAGGAAATGAACATTGCCTTTGGCGGTGACCTGTACCAGAAGGTGTATGCCGAGGAGCATTTGGACGATCACCGTGAAGATCCTGAGACGCCACCGGAAGTGCAGTACGGCGAAAGCCACAGCATCTCCATGGTGAAGGGAACATGGTTGCATAAGCTGCTGGGCGACACCATCTCGGTGAACTCGCTCCACGGCCAGGGCGTGAATAACCTGGGTGAGGGCGTTGAGCCTTTGGCACACGCCGAAGATGGCCTGGTGGAAGCAATTCATGTGCCTGCGTTGCCACAGTTCACCTTGGGCGTGCAGTGGCATCCGGAGTGGAAAGCCATGGAAAACCCTGATTCAATCAAGATTTTCAAGGCCTTTGGTGAGGCCTGCCGTCGCCGTGCCGGCAATGATCAGGACCTGCGTATCGACAAGGCTTCCTGACAATCACGGATTGAACACAACAAAAAAGCGAAGCCGAGGCTTCGCTTTTTTATGTGCATCTTTGGCGATAGGCTTATTCGCCCTGTTCTACACCAGCGCGGTTTAACAGGAACTGGCTCAGCAAAGGTACCGGACGACCGGTAGAACCCTTGTTGGCGCCACTGTTCCAGGCAGTACCGGCCACGTCGAGGTGAGCCCAGTGGTACTTCTTGGCGAAGCGCGACAGGAAGCAGGCCGCGGTGATAGAACCAGCCGGACGACCACCGAGGTTGGTCATGTCGGCGAAGGGGCTATCGAGCATGTCCTGATACTCATCCCACAGCGGCATACGCCAGGCGCGGTCGCCACTCTGCTCACCGGCGCTCAGCAGTTCATGGGCCAGCGGGTTGTGAGAAGAGAACAGGCCAGAGGCGTGTTTGCCAAGGGCAATCACACAGGCACCGGTCAGGGTGGCGGTGTCCACTACCAGCTCAGGGTCGAAGCGCTCAACATAGGTCAGCACGTCACACAGTACCAGACGGCCTTCGGCGTCTGTGTTCAACACTTCCACGGTTTGGCCACTCATGGTGGTGAGGATGTCGCCGGGGCGATATGAATTACCGGAAGGCATGTTTTCACAGCCGGCCAGAATTGCGACTACGTTCAGTGGCAGCTTCATTTCGCAGATGGCTTTCATGGTACCGATAACGCCTGCAGCGCCGCCCATGTCGTACTTCATCTCGTCCATGGCTTCGCCTGGCTTGAGGGAAATACCGCCCGAATCGAAGGTCAGGCCCTTACCCACCAGCACGATAGGCTTGGCGGTGCTGTCCACGGCGCCCTTGTATTCCATTACAGTCATGATGGACTCGTTGGCGCTGCCGCGGCCCACGGCCAGGTAAGAGTTCATGCCCAGTTCGGCCATTTGCTCTTCACCGATGGTGGTGACTTTCAGGTTCTCATACACTTCAGACAGCTGACGCGCCTGAGAAGCCAGATAAGCAGGATTACAAATGTTCGGTGGCATGTTGGCCACGTCGCGGCACAGGTGCATACCGGAGGCCACGGCCACGCCGTGCTCAATGGCACGCTCGCCCACGGTCAGCTCGCGGCGGGTTGGTACATTAAATACCAGTTTGCGCAGTGGACGGCGGGTTTCGCCTTTGCGGCTCTTGAGTGCATCGAAGCTGTAGAGGCTGTTTTGGGTAGTTTCTACGGCCTGACGGACTTTCCAGTAGGTGTCGCGACCCTTAACGTGCAGTTCAGTCAGGAAGCACACTGCTTCCATAGAGCCGGTTTCGTTGAGGGTGTTGATGGTTTTGGCAATGATTTGCTTGTATTGGCGCTCATCCAGTTCACGCTCTTTACCACAGCCCACCAAAAGAACACGCTCGCTGAGCACGTTGGGGACATGGTGCAGAAGCAGCATCTGACCGGGTTTTCCCTCCAGATCGCCACGACGCAGCAGATTACTGATGTAGCCTTCGCTGATTTTGTCCAGTTGCTCTGCAATGCCGGACAAACGGCGGGGTTCGTAAACTCCCACCACGATACACGCTGAGCGTTGTTTTTCCGGGCTGCCGCTCTTTACGCTAAACTCCATGAGCACTCCTAGATTCTTAAAGACAAATTTTTATATTTATTGGATAATGCCTGCTTGTGCCCAAATTTGGGCCTAAGTTTCCGCGCCAAGGCCTGATATCAGCGCCTTTTTTCAATGGCGCCTTGCGATGGTATTGGTCAGAAAACTATCAAAAGTAGACAGTTTACATGAAAGTTAGGCTGATACCAGCAAAATGATAAGTTTTGATACCGGATCCTGCCTGTGATTGTATTTAGATATCTGTTCCGAGAAGTTTTCAAGGCACAAATCGCGGTACTTTTGGTGCTGTTGACTATCTTTATCAGCCAGCATTTTGTCCGCGTTCTCGCCGATGCATCGGACGGTGAGTTTCCTGCTTCTCTGGTTGTTACCTTATTAGGGCTTAATTTGCCCTATCTTGCGGTACTTGTGTTGCCGCTCAGCCTGTTTCTGGGGATCTTGCTCGCCCACGGCCGTATGTACGCCGAAAACGAAATGGTGGTTTTCCATGGCGTGGGGGTGAGTGAGTGGTATGTCACCCGGGTCACTCTGCTGCTTGCCGTGCTCAATATGCTGTTTACCGGCTATTTATCCCTGTTTGTTACCCCCTGGGCGGAAGAGCGCCAAAATCAGGTGCTGGAAAAGGCTCAGTCTGAAGCTGGTCTTGCCGCATTGGTGCAGGGGCGTTTTCAAACCAGTCCCGATGGCCGTGCGGTGCTCTTTGTTGAAAAGATTGGGAAAGACAACGAGCTGGAAAAAGTATTCGTGGCACAACTGCCGGACCCAGAAGATGAGCAAGGCCAGGTTAATCTGGTGTCTGCCAAGGGCGGTAAGGTTGTGGAAGATGCCAGTGGCGGTCAGCAACTGAAACTCAGTGATGGCGTGCGTTATCAGGGCTCGCCCAGTCGCCTCGATTATCAGGTGCTGGAGTTTGGCGGCTACGGCATGCAAATCAAAGAGCAGGAAGTGGACGAGCGCAGACGTAAGATGTCGGCCTTGCCGCTGGGGCAGCTGATGGATCAGGACACCCCTGAAGCTGTGGCAGAGCTGCACTGGCGATTGGCTATTCCGCTGGCGATTCCGCTGATGACCCTGATTGCTGTGCCCATGGCGCGGGTGAATGTGCGTCAGGGCAAGTTTGCCAAAATGCTGCCGGCGATTTTGCTGTATCTGGGCTATTTCGGCCTGATGGTGGCCGGACGCAAGGCGCTGGAAGATGAGGTCGTGCCCGCCTTCCTGGGGATGTGGTGGATACACCTGTCGGCCCTGGTGATGGGGATAATGCTGCTTGGCAAGGAGCGGCCTTTAGGGGCCCGTCTCAGTGGTCGCTTCAAGCGGAGGGCCACCGCATGAGTATTCTTGATTGGTATATTGCCCGGGTACTTATCAGCACTTCATCGCTGTGTTTGCTGGTGCTGACCGGTCTTTCCGGCATTATCAAGTGGGTGGATCAGCTGCGTCTGGTTGGCCGCGGTACCTACACCATGATGGATGCCGGGATATATGTGCTGTTTCTTATCCCCCGTGATATTGAAATGTTCTTCCCGATGGCGGTGCTGCTGGGCGCCTTGATTGGCCTTGGCATGATGGCCGCCAACTCTGAGCTGGTGGTGATGCAGGCCTCGGGTCAGTCGCGGCTGCAAATTACCCTGTCGGCGATGAAGACCGCGGTACCCTTGATGCTGCTGGTGATGGCGCTGGGTGAGTGGGTTGCTCCTGCGGCCGAACAGCGCGCCAATGAGCTTAAGGCCACCATGATTTCCGGCGGCAGCCTGATTAAATCTCACCGCGGTATCTGGGCCAAAGACGGCGACCTCTTTGTGAACATCGGTGAGGTGGAAGACCTCAACACCCTGGGCAATATCACCCTGTATGAGTTCGATGCCAGACAGCATCTCACCCACGTTGTTAACGCCCGTCGCGCCGAGTTTGACGGCAAGGTGTGGATGATGCGCGATGTCAGCAAAACCCATATTCAGGACGATAAAATTATCCGCGATGAGCTGGCCAGCGAGCCTTGGGAGTCGACCCTGACTCCGGACAAGCTCAGCGTGGTATCGGTTAAGCCTGAGTCGCTGTCGGTGCAGGGTTTGCTTGGCTATCTTGAGTATTTGAAGGTCAACACTCAGGATCCGAGCCGTTACGAGCTGGCGCTGTGGCGCAAGCTGCTGCAGCCGGTGACAGTTGCCGTGATGATGCTGGTGGCGCTTTCCTTTGTGTTCGGGCCGCTGCGCACTGTAACCATGGGCGCGCGGGTGCTGTTGGGTGTGGTGGCCGGTTTTGGCTTCTATATCTGCAACGAAATCTTTGGTCCCATGACACTGGTATATCAGCTGCCAGCCTTCATAGGTGCGGGCGCGCCCGCGATTATCTTTGCCGGTGCTGCGGTGTACTACATTCGCCGCTGAGACTTGTGAGCAGGATGAGACTTAACGATGAGGGCGCCGGTTGGCGCCCTCATGCTTTTGCATGAACCTCGGCCCGGATAACGCTTTCCTGCGTTTGATAACTGGGCAATTTCCCGCCTTGTACTAGGCTTTGGCTTATCATCACTCGTTTAACTTGGATTCTGGTTTCACACAAGGAAGTCGTGCCATGAGTATCAAAGCCAAGCTGATCGCCATAGTCGCCTTGATGACGCTGTTTCTGCTTTTTATCGGAGCCATGGGCATGCGTGGCACCGACAGCATGCATAACTCCCTCGGTACCGTCTATCAGGACAGAGTCGTTCCCTTAAAGCAGCTGAAATTGATTGCCGATGCCTATGCGGTGAGCGTGATTGATGCGGTGAACAAGGCCAATGCCGGACTGATGAGTGCCGAGGAGCTGCGCGCCGAACTGACGTCCGCCAGCACCCTTATTGCGAGCGAATGGCAGGCCTACTCGGCTACCCAACTTACCACCGAAGAAGCCCTGCTTGCCGATGAGGCCAGGGCTTTGTTCCAAAAGGCCGATGCCGCCATGGCGCGCCTTGGCCGCTTCGCCGCCAATCTCAGTGGTAACATCAGCGGTCAGCTCGATGACTTTGATGGCGAGCTGTACCAGGATATCGACCCTATCAGTAACAAGATTGGTGAGCTTATCAACCTGCAACTGGACGTGGCCCGGGCCGAATTTGATGCCTCAGAAGCGGTCTACGCCGAGGTGCGCACCTTCAGCACTGGACTGATGCTAGCCGGCGGTCTGCTTGCCATTGCCGCTATCTGGGTACTGTTCAGATTTGTGATTTCACCGCTGCAACAGGCGCTGAGATTGGCTAATGCCGTGGCGAGCGGCAATCTGAATAACCAAATCGATCGCAGCGGCAAAGACGAAGCAGGCAAGCTGCTGTCAGCACTCGGTCAGGTGCAGGACGCCGTGAGCGCCATCATCCATGGTCAGCAGGATATGGCCCGTGCCCACCGCGAAGGCCGGGTCAGTGCCGTGCTTGATCCCAGTCAGTTCGATGGTGCTTATGCCGATATCGCCAGCGAAGTGAACGCGCTGGTGGCCTGTCATCTGGATGTAGAAAACAAGCTGGTGGCGGTCAGCCGCGAGTACGCCAAAGGCAATTTCAGTGTCGACATGGATGCGCTGCCCGGCGAGCAGGCGGCGATTACGGAGGCCTTAGCTGAAGTAAAAGCGGCCCTGCTTGGGATAAGTCGCAACATCAAACAGATGGCCGCAAGCGGAGCCGATGGTGACTTTTCCTGCCGGGTGGATGCCTCCGGCTATCAATACCTGTTTCGGGAAACCATTGAAGATCTCAATCGCCTGCTCGCCACCTGCGATAAGGGCTTTGGCGATATTCGCCGGGTGACAGAAGCCCTGTCCGATGGAGACTTAAGCCAAAGCATCGAGGCCCAGTACCCCGGAGTATTTGGTGCGGCGGCGCAGTCGGTTAATCGCACCCTGGCCAGCCTCAGGCAAACGCTGGGTGATGTCGATACCATGGTGGCTGCGGCCTGCCAGGGCGACTTTGGCAAGCGTATGGCAGAGCAGGGGCTGGCGGGGTATCGGTTACGTCTTGCCGGGCAGCTTAACAGTCTCTCGGCGGTGACCGAGTCGGGACTCAAGGAAATCAACGCCGTGGTCAGCGCGCTCTCTACCGGCCGGCTCGACAGGCGCATGGAAGGCAACTACCCCGGACTGTTTGGCGCAACCCAGGCTGGGGTCAATGGCACCGTGGATGCGCTGGCGGATTTCGTCAATGATATAGACACCATGGTCAACGCCACCGCCCGTCACGGTGATTTCAGCGGTCAGATCCCGCTGGAGGGCCGCTCAGGCTTTTTGCTGGAACTCTCGACCCGTCTAAACGAGCTTGCCCGGGTGACCCGTGACGGTCTGACCCAGGTGAAACGCATTGCCAGCGCCATCGCCGACGGGGAGCTGACCACCAAAGCGTCCGGCCAGTTTCCGGGACTGTTTGGCGAAACCCTGAGCGCACTCGATGGCACTGTGGTGAGACTGAGCAACATGGTTGGGGAAATTCAGGATGCGGCGGCAACATTGCAGGTGTCGGCGCGGGAAATTGCCTCGGGCAATATGGATCTTTCCAACCGCACCGAGGCCCAGGCGCATTCAGTGGAAGAGACTGTGGCCAATTTCCGCAGTCTCAGCGACAGCATAGGCGCCAACACCGACAACGCAGTGCGGGCAGCGGGTCTTGCCAGTGCCTCGGCGGGGCAGGCATCTCTGGGGGCCAAAATTGTTGCCGACGTAGAAAACACCATGAGCAACATAGGTGAAACCTCGGCACAGATTGCCAATATTACCGGCATGATTGACTCTATTGCCTTTCAAACCAACATTCTGGCACTGAATGCAGCGGTGGAAGCAGCCCGGGCCGGTGATTCGGGTCGCGGTTTTGGTGTGGTGGCCGCCGAGGTGCGAAGCCTTGCGAGTCGCTCTGCCGAAGCGGCGCGGGAAATCCGTGAAGTTATCGACGCTGCCGCCAGCCGAATCGCTGCCGGCAATGATCAGGCCGCCAAGGCGGGACGCGCCATGAAGGAAATCGATGACAGTGTGCAGGCGGTAGCAGGGCTGCTGGAGCAGATTGCATCCTCATCCCAACGGCAGGGGCAGGGCATGGTGCAGGTACGGGGCGCTATCGATCAGATAGACAGCGTGACTCAGCATAATGCGGCGCTGGTGGAGGAAGCGACGGCTGCCGCTGCCAGTATGCAGTCGCAGGTTGAACGGCTCGCGAAGCTGATGTCGGTATTTAAGTTGGAAACGACTCAGAAGGCGGGTACCAGGCTTGCTTCGGTACCCGCGGGCAGGTCGGCTTAGCTGTAAACCAAGGGCTGAGCAGGGGTTAGCTCATGCCGTGCCAGTTGCGCATTTGGTTGGCTTCCGCCGATAACACCACCACTTCTGATCGGGTCATCTTGTCCTGCAGCGCCAGTTTGTCGGGATTGATAAGGATAAACAGATTACCCAAGCCAAACAGTGACCATACCAGGCGTGCTGCGGCGGCGATAAAGCTGAGATTCTGGCCGTTGGGATGCTGCACCTTCAGGCGCCAGGCACGCATGCCCAGGGTTTGGCCGCCCTTGGTCCAGAACACCACGTAAAAGCTGGCCACGCAAAACAGGATCCAGGCAAAATTGAGGTTACGATACAGCTCGTTACCGTTCAGCACATCAATCACATGCTCATGACCCGCTCGGTCGATAAGCCCCACATTCACCAATACGGCAAACACCACGAAGCTGACGATACCCGCCAGGATCCACACGGCTGCGGCCAGCATGAGGTCGTACACCATGGCACCCAGGCGACGGAAGAATCCGGCGCGGGGAAAGTTGGCATGTTCATGATTTATCATTGTTTAACCCTGTTCTTCGTCTCGCAGCATGCGGATATCTTTAAATCCCATGCGGGCAAACTCATTCAACCGATAGCTTTTCAGCGCGCCCTTGCCCTTGGCAGTCATGGCAACCTGTTGTTCCATGGCCAGAAAGCGGGTGAGGTCCACCCCTTCGGCGGCGGCTGCGGCCTCGTACATATCGTGGTACTTGTCGTAGGCAAAGTTAATCACTTTTGCCTGGCCTTTATAGGTGTATGCAACCTGACGTGCCATGGTAAAACCCTTTCGTTGTTTTTAGCTGAATTCGCTGCGGAAAATAAAATACACAGCCCCGAGGATGCACAGGCCTGCCCAGAGGTAGTCGAGTTTCAATGGCTCTTTGAGATAGAAATAGGCAAAGGGCACAAACAGACTCAGTGTAATCACTTCCTGTAAAATTTTAAGCTGGCCCACGTTCATTACCGTGTAGCCAATGCGATTGGCCGGTACCTGCAAGAGGTACTCGAACAGGGCGATGCCCCAGCTGACCAGTGCCGCAATTATCCATGGTTTATGGTTGAGCGACTTGAGGTGCCCATACCAGGCGAATGTCATAAAGATATTCGACAGGCAGAGCAGAGCAACCGTGGTGAGTGCTGGGTGCATTATTGCCTCACAGGGGCAGTATCATATAGCTGGCATCGTCACTGTAGCTGCCAAGGCATTTGAGGCTTTGGCTGTCGGCAAAGCCCTGACGGCGCCAGTAGCTGTCGGCGCCCTGAACCGCCACAAGAGACAGAGAGCTCAGTGACCAGCGCTCTGCCAGCTGCTTGAGTTTGGACAGTGCCTTGCCACCGGCACCCAGGCCCTGGGCGCGGGCAGAAATTGCCATATCGTGCAGATACAGGGTATTGGGTGTGGGCAGCTCGGTCAGGGCGTGATACAGGGGAGGCGGTGTGGTTTCCACCCAGGGGTGTGCCAAACAATAACCCAGCACCTGGCCGTCTTTTTCCATTACAAAACAAGAGTCTGGCGAGACTTTCCATTTGCTTTTAAGCACATGTAACGGCTCTGGATCCACCGCCTGATAACATTCGTCCTGAATATCGAGGATCATCGGCCAATCTTCGGCCCGAATTGCCCTGAGTTGCATCTGCTGCCCTTTGATAAACCACTGCAAAGGGCGCGATTATACCCCAATGCGCCTTACTCGCCCAGATAACGTTGTCTGAGATGGCGCTCAAGAAAACGGGCATTAAGGGGCTCGCCGGTGGCGGCGCTGATAAGGGCATCGGTCTCAAGCAGTGAGCCTTGCGACCAAATGTGCGTATCCAGCCAGGCAAACACTTTCTCGAGCTGACGATTGGCAATAAGGCCATCGAGGGGCCCGAGGCTTGCTTCCATGGCGAATCTCAGCTGGGCAGCATACATGGCGCCCAGGGTGTAACTGGGGAAGTAGCCGAGCTCGCCCAGAGTCCAGTGGATGTCCTGCATACAGCCGTTGCGATAGTCGCCGTCGGTGTTTATCCCGAGCAGTTGCTGCATTTGCGCAGACCAGAAGTCGGGCAGGTCGGCCACGCTCAGGCTGCCATCCACCAGGGCTTTTTCGGCCTCAAATCGCAGCAGAATATGGCACGGATAAGTCACTTCATCGGCATCCACCCGGATAAGCCCTGGCTTTACCCTGGTGGCCTGATGGATAAGCTGCGCCGGGCTGAAGTCGCGCTTCAGGTGACGGTTGATATTGGGGGTAATGAGCTCAACAAAGGCCTGGCTGGCGCCAAGCTGCATCTCGAAAAACAGGCTCTGGCTTTCATGCACCCCCATTGAGCGCGCAGCGCCGGCGGGCTGGCCGCGAAGCGACAGCGGCAGCCCCTGCTCATAGCGGGCGTGACCGGTTTCGTGGATGATGCCAAGCAGGGCGCCGGTGAAGTCATCGTCGCGGTAGCGGGTGGTCAGGCGCACATCGCCGGGCACGCCGCCGCAAAACGGATGGCTGGACACATCGAGCCGCCCCTGTTCAAAGTCAAAGCCGAGAATTTGCATGATTTCGCGGCCAATAGCTTCCTGCGCCTGAATATCAAAAGGGCCTTCGATAGTGGCCTGTTGCTCGTTGGCCTGACGGCTGCACACCTCCTGGATAAGCCCCGGCAGAAACTGGCGCACCTGGGCAAAGGTGGACTCGATTTTGGCGGCGGTCATCCCGGGTTCGAATTTATCCAGCAGGGTATCGTAGGGGGCAAGACCGGTTGCGGCCGCTCGGTGAGCGGCTTCTTCACGTACCAGTGCCATCACGGCCTCGAGGTTGGGCTTAAACCCTTGCCAGTCATTGTCTTTACGTTGGCTGCGCCAGGCGTTCTCGCACTGATAGGCGGCCTTGGTTTTAGCCTCAACCAATGCCTGGGGCACGGCGGTGGCTTCCAGGCACTGGCGTTTCATTTCCCTGAGATTTGCCTGTTCGGCCAGACTAAGCGTTTCATCGGCTGCTGCCGCTATGGCGTCCATCAACCAGGGCGCGGTGCGCATGGCGTGGATATGGCCTGCCAGGGTGGCCATGGCGTCGCTGCGGCCTTCACTGCCACCCATGGGCATCATGGTGGCCTGATCCCAATCGCCCAGCGCGCTGAAATGCTCGAAGTGGGCAATTTGGGCAAAGTGTTTACGAAGGGACTGGTAATCCTGGGTCATGGGAGCGTCTCGGCACTATGGAGCAGAAAGAATAGCGCCATGATAATCCATCTCCCGGCCGCGGGTAAAAACACTTGGCAAAGACTCAGGCTTTGATATGCTCGACCCTTGTTAAATACAAAGTTGTAGCCATGGAACAGCATTCTGTACAAGGAGTTGATAATGCTTGGCTTTTTCTTTTCTGATGCCAACCTTCCTTTCAGCATAGTCCTGACGGTTATTTTACTGCTCGGGATTATCGAAGCGCTTGCGCTGGTGACAGGCTTAAGTCTGATGGGGATGCTTAAAGACCTGGATCTGGCCGATGTCGATGCCGATGTGGCCGGGGGCGGTCTGACCGGACTTTTGGGCTGGTTGTGTCTCAATCGCTTGCCGCTGCTTATCTGGCTGGTGCTTGCCATGACCTGCTTTGTCATCGCAGGCTTTACCCTGAACTTTTTGTTTTCGGGGGTACTGGGCTACTTCCTGCCCACCTGGATGTCGGTGCCTCTGGCGCTGCTGGCGGCCGCTTTTGGCTGTCGCTATCTGGGCTCGCCGCTGGCACGATTGCTGCCAAAAAATGAAACCAGTGCCGTCTCCATTGACGACCTCAGTGGCTGCATTGCCACTATTACCCTGGGCCGGGCGGTCAAGGGCAATCCTTCCGAAGCCCTGGTGCGCGACCGCTATCAACAAAAACATTATGTGCTGGTTGAGCCCGACGAACAGGAGTCGGAGTTTATCCAGGGCACCCAGGTAGTGTTGCTGCGCCGGCAAGGGCGCGTGTGGGCTGCCAGTAAATTCGATCAATAACAATCAATAAGTTGCTGTAAAAATACTTTGCTGTAGATAACAAGGAAGCTACATGGAAAACACTCAATATTTTGCCGACAGTGGCACCTTCATGTTCGTGATGGCCGGTGTGGCTGTGCTCGGACTGCTGGTCATCGGGCTGATTTTTGCCAAGCTCTATCGCCGTGCCACCAAAGAAACCGCCTTTGTGCGGACCGGCTTTGGTGGTGAGAAGGTGGTCAAGGATGGCGGCGCCATAGTGCTGCCGGTGCTGCATGAAACCATCCACGTGAATATGAATACCCTTCGCATTGAAGTGGAAAAGACCCAGAAAGATGCGCTTATCACCAAAGACCGCATGCGGGTGGATGTGAAAGCGGACTTCTACCTGCGGGTGGCGCCCCATGCCGAGGGCATTTCCATGGCGGCGCAAACCCTGGGTACCCGTACTACCCGGGTAGAAGAGCTGAAAAAGCTGATGGAATCCAAGTTTGTTGACGTGCTGCGTGCCGTGGCCGCTGAAATGACCATGACCGAGATGCATGAGCAGCGCGCTGACTTTGTGCAGCGGGTGCAAAACAACGTGGCCAACGACCTTGAGAAAAACGGTTTGGAGCTGGAGTCGGTTTCCCTGACCGGTTTTGACCAGACTGAACTTGATTTCTTCAATGAAAATAATGCGTTCGACGCTGAAGGTCGTGCGCGTCTGGCCAAAATCATCGAAGAAAAGCGTAAAGAAACCAACGATATTCAGCAGGAAAACCGCATCAAGATCGAGATGAGAAACCTCGAGGCGGAAAAAGAGTCGCTGGAAATCAAGAAGTCGGAAGAAGAGGCCAAGCTGGTTCAGCAGCAGGCGCTGGAATTCAAGCGCGCCGAGCAGAAGGCGGAAATTATCAAGCAGCGGGAGCAGAAGGCCCGTGAAGAGCGCGAAGCGGAAATCGCCAAAGAACGTGCGGTAGAAGCGGCCGAGATTGAAAAGACCCGCGAAATCGAAACCCGCGAAATTGAAAAGCGCAAAACCATCGAGCAGGCGCGTATTCAACAGCAGCGCGACATCGAAGTCTCAGAGCAGGAAAAACAAATCGCGGTAGCCGCCAAGTCGGAAGAAGAGTCCGCCGCCCGTGCCCGCGCCGCCGAAGCTGAAAAGCTGAAAGTGGAAAAAGAAGAAGCGGTTATTACTGTGCGTCAGGTGGCCGAGGCCAACCGTCGCAAAGAAATCGAAGTGATTGACGCCCGTAAAGAAGCTGAGCGTGAGGCCGTGGGCGTTACTGTTCAGGCCGAAGCGGAAAAGCGCGCTGCAGAAGACCGCTCGTCTGCCATCCTCACCGAAGCCCGTGCCAATGCCGATGCCAAGAAGCTCAAGGCCGAGGCCGATGAGAAGGTGTATGCGGTGGAAGCGGCCGGTAAGCAGGCTCTGTACGAAGCCGAAAACGTGCTG
The DNA here is from genome assembly GCF_003957745.1 of Shewanella khirikhana. Classification (NCBI taxonomy): domain Bacteria; kingdom Pseudomonadati; phylum Pseudomonadota; class Gammaproteobacteria; order Alteromonadales; family Shewanellaceae; genus Shewanella; species Shewanella khirikhana. The sequence continues at coordinate 395,693 of NZ_CP020373.1, forward strand.
CGTGACGAACAGATAGAGCTGCAAAAGTCGCTTGCGATTCTGCGTGCCCTGCCGGAAATTGTGGCTAATGCGGTTAAGCCTCTGGAAAACATTGAAGGGATTAAGATTTTGCAGGGTTATGGTGCAAATGGTGCCACTTTGGCTAACGGCGAAGGCGCTGCCAATGGCGGCATTGCCGAGCAGGTGACTCAGGCGGCACTGAACTATCGTGCCAATGCCCCTGTGGTGGATGCCATGCTGCGTGAACTCGGGCTGGTGGACAAAGACAAAGGCGGCCTGAATGATTTGCTCACCGGCAACAATGTCCTGACCACCCAGGCAATGCAGGTGGTAGAACAGGCGAAGGTGCATCTCAACGGGTACCAGGCAGAGGTGAAGCTCGACGAGCCGCGCGATTAAACATACACGGATTAAACCCGCACGGATTAAACCCGCACGGATTTAAACTCAAAGCAAAAAGCGCCTGTGGGCGCTTTTTTTATGATGGCTTGCCCTTGGCCTTGGCTTAATTGTCGCCGTAGTAGTGGGCTGTTACCCGCCAACAGGTGGCTTGCGTATCTTGGGTGGGTAACCCAGTCCAATTGAAGCTTCGGGAGTGAACTATGGCCAGAGTACTGATTATTGCCGGTGATTTTGTGGAAGATTACGAGCTGATGGTGCCGTTTCAGGCGCTGCAGGCCATGGGGCATGAAGTGATTGCCGTGTGTCCCGACAAACTCGCCGGCGAGACCATTAAAACCGCCATCCACGACTTTGAAGGCGACCAGACCTACACAGAGAAGCCTGGCCACAACTTTACCCTCAATGGCAGTTTTGCCGCTATCAAGGGTGAAGATTTTGATGCCCTGCTGATCCCCGGTGGCCGCGCCCCGGAATATCTGCGTCTGAACAGCGCCGTTGTCGAGCTGGTACGTCATTTCGACAAGGCTGCCAAACCGCTGGCTGCCATTTGCCATGGCGCTCAACTGCTGTGCACTGCCAACGTGATCCGGGGCAAAAAGGTATCGGCGTATCCAGCCTGTGGCCCGGAGGTCAGCTTCGCTGGCGGCGAGTATTGCGATATTGCGGTCACGGATGCCATTACCGATGGTCACTTGGTGACGGCGCCTGCGTGGCCGGCTCACCCCGAGTGGCTGAAACAGTTCAACGCACAGCTGAAATAAGCTCCCGGCCTGTGCTAACGTGGCTACAGGCTTAAGGGAGATAAGTGATGTGTGAAATCTATTCCGGCGCGGAGCCTGAACTGTTTGAGCTCAGGACCCGCTCAATCCGTATCGATGGGGTGGTTACCAGCATCCGGCTGGAAGCTATTTTCTGGCAGTTAATTGAAGAGATTGCCGAGGATGCGGACATCAGTGTGGCCGTATTCCTGACCCGCATTTACCGCGAGGTAATCGCCCGGGAAGGCAAGGTGAATAACTTTGCCTCACTGCTGCGGGTGGCCTGTACCACCTGGCTCAATCAGGGCAAGCGCCTGGTGCTGAGGCAGTCGCAGCCGGATTACAGCGAACTTGAACTCCATGACTGAAAAGCCCGGCATTGGTGCCGGGCTTTTTGCTCAATAGCTATCCTGTTTATTCGTCCAAGAATGCACTCATATTAGGCAAACGATATCACCTCAGTTGCTGTGCTCGCTGGTCTCCAAAGTATGGGTGTACTTGTCTATCAGCCCATCTATGGTGCCGTCAGCCTTCAGCGCGGCAATGGCGTTGTTAATGGCGGGCAGCAATTCGGCGCGCTCCTTTCGTAAGCGAAACACCAGATCGCCGGTGGAATGCTCGGCGGCCAGGGCAATCGGCAGCCCTAACTTGGCCGACCAGTAGAGCGCGGTGTAATCGCCACTGATGGCAGCCTGGATCCGCCCCCTGTGCAAGGCCTTGATAAGCTCCTGCTCCGACTTGAAATCCGCCCGGATAAAGTCGCCATCATCATGGTACAGATACCCCATTACGGTACCGATTTCCTTGTCTTTGATATTGGCAATGTCCATCCAGCGGCTCTGGTGTTTGGGCAGGGTGATAATGCGCTCTGTGATGGTCATTATTGGGTCTGATTTTACAAACAGTGGCCCAAAATCTCCCTGTTCGAACCAGCTGGGGCTGACAATATCGAAATCCAGCGTGCCTTTATCCAGCGCCTGGTTGGTTCGGTTGGGGGGCAGGGGAATGTTTTGCCCCTGAATGTGGGCATGGGCCAACAGCTTGGGCAATAACTCGGAGATAAGCCCCGGGCTCTCGGGGTTATTGGGAATGTAATAAGGGTACCAGCTGCTTGAGCCGGAGACGCTGTATTTCAAAATGGGATGAACAGGACTATTTGCAAACGCGAACACCGGCATCAGCAGAATGCAGAGTAACAAAATGCGATTCATCCACAAGGCTCCTGTCAGAAGTACTGTATCCGACTCTACGCCTTTGTTAATGATTTGTCAGCAGTGCCAGTGAGGGAAGCTCGTTGCCCGGATACAGCCGGTATGCCTTGTGATGTTTAATCAAAGAGGCTTTTTTATCGCCCAAAGTCAGCATCAACCCATGTTCAAACGCGAGCCTGGCGAGCGCCTGTTCGTCACAGCGAACGTAAAGGGTAATGGGTTTGATAAGTTCGCCAGCGTGAATGTTGGCTTCAAACTCATCGGCACAGACAATCATGGAGGACTGGCCATCGGCATCGAGTTTAAGTTTGGTTTTAATCGGGGTGTCGCTGTAGACGATAAAGTCCTGCTCGCGGGCGGCATCCAGCATAGTTGCAAGCGCGCTGCCCAGGGCAGTTGGCGATTGCATCAGCGCTGTGTACTGGCTGCGAATGCGCTCCAGGAGTGAAGTAAGGTTGGCACCGGCGCCCTGGCTTCGACCCTGGCGTACCCACTGGGTGAGATCGTCGGCGATACATTTGGCGTAGCGTCTGTCTTTCAGGGCCTGTGCCATCCAACTGCAGAGAAAATGGCTCTGCTGAGCGGCGGTGGCATGGCTGCTGCCGGCGCTGGAGGCGGCGAGGGCATCCAGGGCATCGCTGGCCATACTGAGCAGGGTTTGGTTATAACCGGGAGTCGACATAGGCGTATCCAAATTGAAAAGGCGGCCTATTTTAGGAACAGCGACTCCCGGCTGTAAAGCGGCTATTGCACTTAGCCGCGCCGCAGCAGCGGGCGGCGGGTGGGGTTACTGAAGCGCCAGCTCGGCGGCGGTCAAAATGAGTTTGGGCGCAGGGCGTACGCGGAAGTTGGGGTTCACGTACTGAAAGTGGATAAGGCCGTCTTTATCGGCGATATACACCGCAGGAACCGGCAGCACCAAACGCTCATCCCCCTGCGGGGTTTTGAACAGTGGGTTTTCAAGCTTCATACGGCTCAGATAGGTTTGGGTGGTTTTCTCGCTGGTGAAAAACGCCAGACCAAAGGCCTTGGCCGCTTCCATATTGGCATCTGACAACAGCAGGTAGTCGAGCTTGCGCTCGCCCGCTGAGGCGGCAAGTTTCTCAGGGCTGTCGGGGCTTATTCCCACCAGTTGATAGCCAAGTTCAATCAGCTTGGGCTCGATTTCTTTCAGCTGTCCGAGCTGATTATTACAAAATGGGCACCAGCCGCCGCGATAGAAAAAGAACACCGTGGGCTTGCTCTCGGTGAGGGCTTTGAGGCTGACGGTCTTGCCCTTGCTGTCGCTGAGGCGAACGTCGGGAATGGTTTCACCGTTGAGCAGCGGCGAGACGGACACTTCATCGCTGGCGATAGGATTGGCTGAGGCAGGCATCAGCAGGCCGAGTGATAACACACCTGCAAGCAGGCTGGAACTGAGATTGGCCAAAGAGCCAAAGCGGCTTGCCAGACGGCGAAGCGGTTGGGTTAAGGTGCGCATGTAAAAATCCCCTGGGCATGGTTTGTGTTTGCCCAAAAGACCGGCGCTGGCTGGCAAGACTTTCAGCAGACGGGAAAAAAGCCTCAGCGGAAAATAAAAAAGCGGCCCAAGGCCGCTTTTTTATCAAACTGTATCAGGTGGTTATTTAATTTTCTTGTCGCTGCCTTTTGAGCCTACCTTCACCTTCACGCGGCGACCGGCCATGCTCTTTTCGGCGGCAACCTGTGCGATGGCATCGCTCTCAACCCGGGTCTTTTTGGCAAAGCTGCGACGCTTTTGCAGCTGCTTGAGCAGCAAGTCGCGGTTTGATACTTCGTAGCCTGGCATCACGATGCGCTTGAGGCGCTGGCCGATAAGTTTTTCAATATCGGCTAAGGTGCGCTCTTCTTCGCGGCTGACAAAGCTGATTGCAACACCACTCTTTCCTGCGCGGCCGGTACGGCCCACTCGGTGCACATAGTCTTCCGGCAGGAAGGGCAGGTCGTAGTTCACCACGTATTCAAGGTCGGGAATATCCAGACCACGGGCGGCTACTTCGGTGGATACCAATACCCGCAGTTTGCCTTCTTTAAAGTCTTTCAGCGCCCGGCGGCGGGTGCCCTGGGTCTTTTCACTGTGGATCACCGCGGCAGGAATACCGTCAAGATTCAGCTCTTCGGTGAGCTTTTCACAGTCTTCGCGGGTGGCAGAAAACACCAGTACCCGTTGCCAGTTTTTACGGCCAATGAGTTCAGACAGCAGCTCGCGCTTGCGGCGCTGCTCGACCGGATACACCACCTGGCTAACGGTAATGGCAGCCGTGTTGTGGCGATCGGCGGTCAGCACGCTGTGCTTTTTCATGATCTCATCAGCCAGCTTGCGCACGCCGCCAGAGAAGGTGGCTGAGAACATCAGCGTCTGACGCTCTTTATTGGCGGCCTGAATAAGTTTTTGAATATCGGCGATAAAGCCCATGTCGAGCATACGGTCGGCTTCATCCAGCACCAGGTATTCGATGCTCGCCAGTGATAAATTGCCCGCCAGCAGATGCTCAAGCAAACGGCCCGGTGTGGCCACTATGATGTCGGCACCCTTACGCAGTTTTTGCGCCTGGGTATCGGTTTTGCCGCCACCGAACACAGTCACAATCGACAGTTCCAGATAACGGGCATAGGCCTGGATATTTTTGGCGATTTGCTCGGTCAGCTCGCGGGTCGGGGCGAGGATCAGCGCCCGAGCCTTGGTGGCTTCCAGCGGCTTGGGGTTCTCAAACAGCTTTTGCAGAATAGGGAGGGCAAAGGCTGCGGTTTTGCCGGTGCCGGTTTGGGCAGAAGCAAGCACATCCTGGCCACGGCGTACCGGTGGAATAGCGAGTCGCTGAACCGGGGTCATGGTCTCGTAGCCGCATTCGGCAACGGCCTTCAGAATTTCGGGTGCAAAACTGTAAGATTCGAATTTCATGGTCTTTCCTGGGCGTAAACAGACGATTAACAAGGCGTTTTACGTAAATCCCAGCCTTGGTCGGAATATGCCTTTTCACAAAGGGGCGCGAATTATAGCAGATTTTTTGTTCCCGGCTCGCCCTTTTATCAAGCCTGAGTGTTTGACTTGCCAGGGGGCTGAACTAGGCTTTGCTGTATAAGGTACAGCGTACCTGTTCGTGAGTTCGGGTTTCATGGAAGAAACTGTCCACTCCTGTGGCCCGAGAACAAACCTACAGCGGAGCCGCAGCATGTCGTTAAACGTTCTTATCATTGATGATTCCCTCAGTTGTTGCCAACTGCTTGCCAGCTATTTCAACGCACTCAATGTGGATCAGGTGGATTACTGTCACGACGGTGCCCAGGCGCTGGCCAGGTTGTCGGCTCATCGCGATATGTATCAAATTCTGGTTGTTGACCTGCATATGCCGTGCATGGATGGCATAGAACTGCTGGGGAGGCTGGCACGCCAGGGGTTTCGTGGCGGCGTGATTATCGCCTCCGGTATGGAGAGTCGCATTATCGAGGCGGCGTCTCAGGTGGTGATAGGCTCAAGGCTTAGGCTGCTTGGGGCGCTGATGAAGCCTGTGTGTCGCACCCAGCTGCAAATCTGTATCGAGCGGCTGCTGATGATGTCCCCTGAACTCGCCAGTCCGAAACGGCCGATGGAGCTGAGTTCTCTTCGCCAGTCAATTATGCACCGTAAGGTAGTGCCCTATTATCAGCCCCAGGTTGAAATCAGCAGTGGTCGCATTCAGGGCTTTGAGGTGCTGTGCCGCCTGCAACAGGGGGAGCAGCTTAAATTGATGACCCCGGACACCTTTATTGAACTGGCTGAGCAAAACAATTTGCTTAATGCGGTGTCGGAGCAGCTGATCTCCGCTGCTTTGAAAGAGTGGGGCGAGATTGGCCGCCATCCCGACTGCAGCTCAGCCCATATGTCCATTAACCTGACACCTCGGCAGCTAGGGCAGAGCTACTGGCCAACCAGGCTGCTTAGTTACTGCAACAAGTGGGACATGGACATGAACCGGGTAACGGTTGAAATAACCGAAAATCAGGCACTTGATAAACAATCCCAGCACTCGAGTATTTCCCGCTTGCGGCTGCATAATTTCGGTGTAGCCATTGATGATTTCGGTACCGGCTACACCAATTTGTCGCAGCTGTGCCGCTTGCCAATCAGCGAACTCAAGCTGGATATCAGTTTGGTCAGGGGGATCCATATGGATCCGCTGGCGCAGACCATTCTTAAGTCGCTGCTTGATATAGGCAATCAGCTGGGGGTCAGTGTGGTTGCTGAAGGGGTGGAAGATCCCAAAGATTTCGCCTTCCTGGAAGGGATCCCCAATCTTATCGTACAGGGCTATCTGGTGTGCCGCCCCAAACCTTTTGGCGAGCTGATGCGCTGGCTCAATGTGCGCCACAAGGTAGATAGCAGCAACAAGGTGGTTCCCCTGCCAAGCGGGCTGACCCATTAGGCCAGCCTTACTTTTTCAGCCTGGTTTCAGCGGCCAAAAATTGCTCGCCAGGCGCCATTCCCGCGGGGCTTGCCGCGGATGAAAAGCTTTCCCTTCAGTGATCTTTTTTTCCTGCGCTGCGTATTACAACAAAAATGCCGGGAGAGACATCATGCACGCATTCAATCCAGACAAAATTCAGATTGGGATCAGCGCCTGTTTGCTGGGGCAACAGGTGCGCTTTGATGGCGGCCATAAAAATTCCGCCTACTGTCAGCAAGAGCTGAAACAGCATTTTGAGTTCGTGCCTGTTTGCCCCGAAATGGCCATTGGCCTGGGCGCGCCGCGCAAGAGTATCCGTCAGGTGCGGATTGGCAACGAAATCCGGGTTCGCAGTGGCGATGGTACCCTGGATGTCACTGACGCTTTAACCGAATTCAGTGAAAAAAAGAGCGCTGAGCTTGGCTTTTTGGGCGGCTTTTTGTTTTGTAGCAAATCGCCTTCCTGCGGGATGGAGCGGGTAACCGTTTACAAAGCAGATGGCACCGGCGGCTCCAAAGAAGGCACCGGGGTATTTGCCCGCGCGCTGATGAACCGCTTCCCCCACTTGCCGGTGGAAGAAGAAGGGCGGCTGCATGACATGGTCATTCGCGAGAACTTCTTCACCCGGGTTTACGCCTTCCATGACTGGCACTGCATGCGCTTAAAGGGCCTAAGCCGTAAGGCGCTGACCGACTTCCATGCCCGTTACAAGTATCTGCTGCTGTCACACAGCCCGGCGATTTATCGCACCCTTGGCCCCTTGCTGGCCGGTGAGGGTGAGCTTGATGCCGTGGCTGATGCTTACTTCGACGGCTTTATGACAGCGCTGGAGCACAAGGCGAGCCGCCGCAACCACACCAGCGCACTGCAGCATATTCAGGGATACTTCAAAAAATTCCTCTCAGGCAGCCAGAAGGCCGAGTTGACCGAAGCGATACTTGCCTACCGTCAGGGACTGCAACCGCTGTTGGTACCCATTACCCTTATCCGCCATTACCTGCGGGAACACCCCAATGACTACATCGCGGCGCAGGTGTATTTGAATCCGCACCCGGATTCTCTGCGTTTGCGATATGCTTACTGACAAGATACTGAAAAACGGAAAAAAAGAATGAATACACTTGTCTGGTTCAGACAGGATTTGCGCACCCTGGATAACCAGGCGCTGACCTTGGCGTGCGAGGACGCCAAGGCACGTGGCGGCAAGGTTTATGCGCTCTTTATTGCCAGCCCAGGGCAGTGGCAACAACATGATATGGGGCAGCGTCAGCAGCGTTTTTTGCTGGCAAACCTTAATGTACTTGGCGAGGCGCTTGCCAGACTGGGTATTGAGCTGTCCTTGCTGAAGGTGGATTTCTTTAACCAAACCGCGGCGGCGCTGAAGACATTCTGCAAGGCCAATGGCATTTCGACTATTTTTGCCGGGGCACAAATCGAGATTGATGAGCGTCGGCGCGATCAGGCGTTGCTGGACAAAGGTTTTCCGCTGCAACTGACCGATGAGCACTGTATGCTGCCGCCAGGCAGTGTAGTCACCCAGGGACAACGGGGGGAGGGCGGCGCCATGTATCGGGTGTTTACGCCCTTCGCCCGCCGCTGGCGTGACATCGCCGCTTCTCGCCCATTGTGGCCTATCCCAGCTCCCGCGCCGGTTGCCGAGCCGGTAGCGTTTTCCCCATTTGCGTTTTGGGGCAACGACGCCGATGCTGACCCGGCGCTCGATAACTGGCTCGCTGGCGAGGAAGCCGCCCTTGAAAAACTGTCCCGCTTTCGAGAGCTTGCCATGGCCCGCTATGGTGAGCAGCGTGATTTTCCTGCCATCGACGGTACCAGCAGCCTGTCGCCTTATCTGGCGCTTGGAGTGATTTCGCCGCGTCAATGTTTGGCTGCGCTGCTGCAAGACTTTCCAGATGTGTTTGTAAACGAAGCCTCGCCAGGTCGCACCTGGCTTAATGAGCTGGTGTGGCGCGAGTTCTACCGTCATTTGCTGGTGGCCTTTCCTGGGCTCAGCATGGCGAAGAATTTCAATCCGCTTGGCGATGGCATTCGCTGGCGAAACGATGAAACTGAGTTTGAAGCATGGAAAAACGGCTGCACCGGTTACCCGCTGGTGGATGCTGCCATGAGGCAACTCAATCAAACCGGCTGGATGCACAATCGCCTGCGGATGGTGGTAGCCAGCTTCCTCACCAAGCATTTGCTTATCGATTGGCGCTGGGGTGAGCGCTACTTCCGCGAACAGCTTATCGATGGCTGCCTTGCTGCAAACAACGGCGGTTGGCAGTGGGCTGCCGGCACAGGTTGTGATGCCCAGCCCTACTTTCGCATCTTTAACCCTATGAGTCAGTCGGAAAAATTTGATCCCGACGCTCGCTTTATCCGTAAGTACTTACCAGAAATTGCGCAGTGGCCTACCAAGTCGCTGCATCAGGCAAGTGGCCCTGGTTTGTTTGATACCAGTGGTTACCCGGCGCCAATCGTTGAGCATGCCAGTGCCCGTAAACGGGCGCTGGAAGTGATGGCCGTGATGAAGAAGGGCTAGGGAATGAATGCAGGTGTGCACAATCCAGTTGATAGCAGTGCGTTTGATAAGCGTCAGCAGACGAGCGACATGAGTGTGCCCCTGTCGGCGCCAATCGAAAAGCTTATCGGCCTTTATCAAAAACTCGGTGCAAACAACCTCGAACTGCTTGATGAGGTTTACGGCGCTGAGGTGATTTTTTGTGACCCTATGCACCGCGTTGAGGGGATTGCTGCGCTGAAAGCCTACTTTGCCAATCTGTACCAAAACCTTGGCAGTATCGACTTTGAGTTTCATCGGGTGATGGATGATGGCAGGCACGCCATGTTGGTGTGGACCATGACGTTCACCTACCCAAGGCTTGCCGCTGGCAAGCCCATCAGCGTTGAAGGGGTAAGCCAGATTGACTACAGCGACAAGGTGGACTTCCACCGCGACTATTTCGATGTGGGCGCCATGCTGTACGAACATATTCCCGGGCTCGGCGCCTTGGTGCGGCTGGTTAAACGCAGGGCGGGCAAGTGATGACAACACTCTGTGGTCGGGTGCTGATTACCGGGGCAAGCTCCGGCATAGGGCAGGCTTTGGCGCTTGAATACCTTAAATCCGGCTGGCAGGTCATTGCCTGCGGCCGTGACAAGGCCCGTCTCGACGCCATGCTGAGCGCACATCCGCGCTATGCCAGCCAGCTGTCCTGTCTAACTTTTAATGTCTGTGACCGGCTTGCCTGCCTTGAGACCGCTTCGGCGCTCGATGGCGAGCTTGATCTGGTCATTCTCAATGCCGGTAGCTGCGAGTATATCGATAATCCCAGGGCCTTCGACGGCAAGCTCTTCGCAAGGGTTATTGAAACCAATCTAGTTTCAGTCGGTTTCTGTCTGGAAGCCTTTTTACCGCTAGTGGCTGCCAAAGGCAGGGTTGCACTGATGGGTTCCAGTGCAGCGCTGCTGCCACTGCCCCGCGCCGAAGCCTATGGAGCCTCCAAGGCAGCACTGGCGTATCTGGCCAGTACCTTGCGGCTGCATCTGGCGCAAACTGGCGTGGGCGTGTCCCTGATTGAGCCTGGGTTTGTGCGCACGCCGCTCACCGATAAAAACGATTTCCCGATGCCTGGGCGGATTGAGGTTGAAGACGCGGCGCGCCGTATCGTCAGCGCACTCTCAAACGGGAAAGACCGGATCCAGTTTCCACGCAGACTGCTGTGGCCGATGCGGCTGCTGGCCCTGCTGCCAGATGCCCTCTGGGGGCTGATTGCCAAAGGCAGTCTCAGTCGCCAGTCGGCCTGAAATAGGCCTTGGCGTGATATCCGATGTGGCCCATTTGGGCGTTAGTATTCAACACTGGAAGATAAGATGAAAAGAATTGCCGTTATCGGCTCGGGAATATCCGGCCTCACCACTGCCCATTTGCTTTCAGGCCAGCATGAGGTGAGTCTGTTTGAGGCCAATGATTACCTCGGCGGACACACGGCCACCGTAGATGTGAGCGTCGATGGCAAAGATTACGCGATAGATACCGGCTTTATCGTCTTTAACGACCGCACCTACCCCAACTTTTTGAAGCTCCTGTCGCGGCTTGCCGTGAGTCCTATGCCCACCGAAATGAGCTTCTCGGTGCAAAACCTGGACAGCGGCCTTGAATATAACGGCCATACTCTGGCAACCCTGTTTGCCCAAAAACGCAATCTGCTCAATCCCCGGTTTTGGGGGTTCCTGAGTGAAATCATCAAATTCAATAAGCTTGGCAAGGCTTGCATTGAAACCGATCAATTCCCCTGCAACACCCTGGGAGAGTTTCTGGCACAAGAGCAGTTTTCCGAATTTTTCGCCCGCCACTACATATTGCCCATGGGCGCGGCCATTTGGTCATCGAGCCTGGATGATATGGCGGCGTTCGAGCTTAAGTTCTTCCTGCGTTTTTTCCACCATCACGGCCTGCTGAATGTCAGCGATCGCCCCCAATGGTATGTGCTTCAGGGCGGCTCACGCAGCTATATTCCGGCGCTGGTGGCGCCCTTTGCCGAGCGCATACATCTCTCAACCCCCATCACGGCGGTAAAACGCCACGAAGATGGGGTGGCGATTGAGATAAATGGTCAGGACTGGCTCGACTTCGATGAGTTGGTTCTGGCCTGTCACAGCGATCAGGCGCTCAGGTTGCTCACCGATGCCACCGAGGCCGAGCGCGATGTGCTCGGGGCCTTGCCCTACAGACGCAACGAGGTGGTGCTGCACACCGATACAAGGCTGTTGCCAACGCGCAGGGCTGCCTGGGCCAGTTGGAATTATCGCCTCGATGAAGACAATCAGCGTCCGGCGGCCGTGACTTACCACATGAATACCCTGCAGCGACTGCCAGCAGGTTCACCGGACTTTATGGTCACCCTGAACCAGACCGACGCCATCGCCAAAGACAAAATTCTGCGCCAGTTCAACTACGCCCACCCGGTGTTTTCCTCGGCCGCTATGGCCGCACAGGCGCGCAGAGCGGATATCTGCGGCAAGCATCACACCCATTTCGCCGGTGCCTATTGGTACAACGGCTTCCATGAAGATGGTGTAAGAAGCGCGCTGGATGTGTGCCAGCGCTTTGGTGTCAGCCTGGAGAGCGCATGAACAGTGGCATCTTTTTTGGCCATGTGAGTCATCAGCGGCTGGGGGAGGTGCGCCACAGCTTCAGTTACCCCATGGCCATGTTGGTGATGGATTTGGATGAGCTGCCACGGCTGGCAAACCTGAGTGGCGTATTTGGTCTGTCGTGGTTTCGGCCGCTGCGATTTCGCGCTGAAGACTACCTGATTGCGAATGGCCCTGCTGAGTCAGGTCGCAAGCAAACAGACCCGGAGCAAGCCGTGCAGGCGTTAAAAGGGCGGGTGCTCGATAAGGCCCGTGAGCTTGGCGCTGCGGGTGAGCTGAACCGGGTGGTGTTTGCCGGTCAGGTGCGTCATTTCGGCTTTTATTTCAGCCCGGTGAATTTCTTTTTTGTTTGTGATGGCAATAAGCAGCGCTACCTGCTGGCGGAAGTGAGCAATACCCCCTGGAATGAGCGCCACTGCTATCTGGTTGATATCAACGAAGCCCATGACAAGGGCCAGGCGCTGAACGACAAGGTATTTCATGTCTCGCCCTTTATGACCCTGGATATGCGCTATCGCTGGCAGGTCGAGGTCAATAACGAACGCTTTCACCTTCAAATAGATACCGAGCGTGAAGGTGGCGAGCGGCTGTTTCGCGCCGGTTTGCAGCTGCGCGGTCAGGCTTTTGATAAGGCCGGCCTAAAAAGCTTTTTTAAACGTTTTCCGATTCTTACAGCTTATATCCTGTATGGCATTTATCGGCAGGCGCTGAGCCTGTTTCGAAAAGGTGTGACTTTTGTGGCCCACCCCGGGCCGGTGGAGAAATAACCATGGACAATACCGCAGTTGCCAATAAGAGCACTTCATCGACTCTGGAATCTATGGCTCAGCGTATCCTGCTGACCGCGCTTAAAGGCTTATCATACGGTGGCCTTCGACTGATTTGTGATGGCGAAACCCTGGTGTTTGGCAGCCATGAGGGGCCTCAGGCGGTGATCCATGTGAAGTCGCCCCGATTCTTCCGCGAAGTGCTGCTGTCAGGCTCCGTTGGGGCGGGGGAGTCCTTTATCGACGGCCACTGGGACAGCCCGGATTTGACAGAGGTCGTGCGTCTCTTTGCCGCCAATCTGCCCTTGCTGGACCGACTGGAGAAGCGCTTTGCCTTCCTCTCAGGAGTCACCAACCGGATCAGTCATCTGCTTAGCCGCAACAGTATTGAAGGCTCAAAGCGCAATATTCTGGCGCACTACGATTTGGGCAATGCGTTGTACGAGTGCTTCCTCGATAAGTCGATGCTGTACTCGTCTGCCATCTATCCCGACGTCAACGCGACCTTGGAGGCGGCGCAGCAACACAAGCTTGCCACCATCTGTGAGCGCCTGAAGCTGGAGCCGGGCATGGAGCTTCTGGAGATTGGTACCGGCTGGGGTGCACTGGCTATTTACGCGGCCAGCCATTACGGGGTGAAGGTGACCACCACGACCATCTCGGATGCGCAGCACGACTATGCTCAGGCACGAATTCGTGCGGCCGGGCTCGAAGGTCAAATCACGCTGCTTAAAAAAGACTATCGGTTGCTGGAGGGTAAATACGACCGTCTGGTTTCCATCGAGATGATTGAAGCTGTGGGTCACGAATACCTGCCGGGGTTCTTCAGCAAACTTGAAAGCCTGCTCAAAGACAACGGTTTGATGCTGCTCCAGGCCATTACCATCGCCGACCAAAGGTACGATAGTTACCGAAAAGGCTGTGATTTTATTCAAAAATACATCTTCCCGGGGGGCTGCTTGCCCTCGGTCAGCCGGATGGCAAACCTGCTGGCACAGCGCACCGACATGGTGATGTTGAGCCTGGATGATATTGGTGAGGATTACGCCCGCACCCTCAAGCACTGGCACGAGAACGTCGACCGTGAGTTGCCGCAAATTCGCAGCCTGGGCTACGATGAACGCTTCATTCGCTTGTGGAAATTCTACCTGAGTTACTGCGAAGGCGGCTTCTGGGAACGTACCACCAGTGCGGTGCATCTGGTGGCGGCAAGACTTGGCTGGCGCCCTTAAAAATCAAAGGAGCCCCCTATGACCCGGCAATGGTTTTTGCTTGTCAGTGCAGCCATTTACACCGCCGCATGGTGGCTTGCGGTGCTGTGGCGCGGCGAGGGGCTCATTTGGCTGTGTGTATTACTTCTGGTGCATTTTGCCCTGAGCCCAACACGGCTTAAGGACTTCCAGTTGCTGCCACTGGCGCTGATTGGCATGACCATGGACACCCTGCTGATGTACTCGGGCCTGTTCCAATTCAGCGCCATGCCGGTTTGGCTGATGCTGCTGTGGCTGCACTTCCTGCTGGCGATGGGGCATTGTCTTGCCTGGCTTGGCAATCAGCCCCTGTGGGTGCAGGCGTTTGCCGGTGTCGTGGGCGGTGCGGGCAGTTACATAGCCGGAGCCGAGCTTGGCGCCGTGGTTCTGCCCCTTGGCAACCTGCTCACCTTTTTGCTTTTGGCGCCCCTCTGGGCAGCCGTCATCCCCGGCTTCTTTTGGCTGCAGCAGCGACTGCCAGGCAATGGAGACTACGCATCATGGCGATAACCTCGGCCGTCAAGGCCATCAGAACCCCCTCAAGGTCCAAGCTGCTGATAGCGCTAATGATGATAACGCTCAGTGCCTTTGCGGCTACGGCTGGCAGCGCTTCAGGTCCCCTCGATGGCATGAGCCGGGTGGGCAAAGGCAAGATGAACTGGCTTTGGCTTGAGCTCTACCATGCCAGTCTCTATACCGTGGATGGCCGCTATCAGATTGGCCGCTATCCCCAGGCGCTTGAGATTCAATACTCGCGGGACATCAAAGCCAAAGACCTGCTCGATGCCACCGGCAGTGAGTGGCAAAAGCAGGGGGTTCCTGATGCTCAGGTTCAGGCCTATCTGGCGAAACTTGCGCCTTTGTGGGTGGATGTGCAGCGCGGCGATACCCTGCTTTTGGTGGCGAACAATGAAAGCCAGGGCGAGTTTTTCCATAACGGCCAATCCCTTGGCAGCGTGAACGACACAGGCTTGATGCAGGCCTTTTTGGGGATTTGGCTTAGAGATGACACCAGCGAGCCCAGCCTCAGGGCACAGCTTTTGGGAGAATCCTCATGCGACTGCTAGCGTTACTTTTGAGTGCAACCCTGCTTTTGGGCTGCGAGAGCGCTGACATCGACGATTACCGCGGCGTAAATAACGAGCTGAAGCTGGATAAATTTTTCGTGGGAGAGCTCGATGCCCATGGGATGGTGCAGGATATCAGTGGCAAGGTCACCCGCCGCTTTGTGGTCACCATGCAGGGGCGACTCGAAGACAATCGCATCATACTCGAAGAAGACTTTGTGTTTGATGATGGCGAAAAGCAGCGCCGGGTATGGCAACTCGAACCACAGGGCGGTGGCCGCTGGCTTGGTCGTGCCGATGATATTTTAGGTGTCGCAGAGGGGCAGCTCGAAGGCTTTGCCCTGCGCTGGCGCTACGATATGCGTCTTACCGTGGATGGCAGCGAAGTTGAGGTAGCTTTTGACGACTGGCTCTATCTGATAGATGAAAACACCCTGCTTAACAAAAGCGATATCAATAAGTTTGGCATCACCGTTGGCCAGGTGACCCTGGTTATTCGCAAGCGTTAATGGTTACTCCAAACACTGGTCAAGCAACCATGGCCGCCACGGCGAGAACAACAATGGCCTAAGCCTACGGCGAAAGGGTGGGCCGAAACGGCCAAGGCAAGCCCTGGACCGCTTCAGCGCCGGGAAGGTGGGGTCAGCGTGGGTTAGGGAAGGGTGACGCCTTCGCGAATGTTCTTGCTGGTGACCTGGCCTGAGCCAGTTGAATGCAGCAGCAGACGGCCTGCGTCATTCACCTCGATGTCGCCGGAGCCATCGGTGATTTCAACCTGTTCCTGCACCTGGCTTACTTCAATATCGCCAGAGCCATCTTTGATACTGACATTGCCCTGAATATCAGATACCTGCATATCGCCGCTGCCATCGGTGATTTTTACATCTCCCTGAGTCTGGCTAAGCCAGATGCCGCCTGAGCCGTCGTTGATGGTGACTCTGTTACCGCCCTGGATCCGCAGGTCGCCTGAGCCATCGGTGAGCTTGATATCGCCGTCAAGGCCGCTGATTTCAATATCGCCGGAGCCATCGGTGAGCGACAGATTAAAGCTGGCAGGTACTTTTAGTGTGAGGTCGATGTAGGGCGACCTGCCAAACTTCGAGACTGAATCTGGGAACTTGGCCACCAAATAGGCTGTATCGCCACGCTTTTCCAGCGTCAACTCCGGGGCCTTGTCGGTGGGGTTGTAAACCATGGCCACAACTTCAATGCTGCTTGAGTCTGCCGAGGTTTCCAGGACAAATTTACCGGCGCCGGTGCTGGCATTCAGGGTTGAAAGCCCGGATGTTGGTAGCGTGAGTTCACGGCGCTCTTCATCGGCAGTTGCCAGAGCTGAAGACATGGCCAGTGAGAGGGCGATAACGGAGAGGCTGAGTTTCATGGTGAATTCCTTGTTCTTAATGTGTTGTCACTGTGTGGGATATTAGTTAGCACAGGCTGTGCCAAGTTTTATGTGTGTGATTTAAAAGGCTAATTTATTTAAGTGGTTAGCGGCACTGGATAGCGGACACTAAAATCTGGCCGATTTCACCATTTGTGGACACTAAAAACTGTCCGCAGTGTCCGGCTGTGTCCGCTGTCTCCGCTTCAGTTAAGGGACTGTGGTAAACTCAGGCCTTTACAGGCAAACGAGTGGATAGAGCATGTCTGAACTTGTGATTGAAGATGTGGTAGAAGGCGAAGGCAAGGCCGCGGTAAAAGGCGCGCTTATTACCACCCATTATCGGGGCTGGCTAGCCGATGGCACCGAGTTTGATTCGTCCCATAAACGTGGTCAGGGATTTCAGTGTGTGATTGGTACTGGCAGGGTAATAAAGGGCTGGGATCAGGGAATTATCGGCATGAAGGTTGGCGGTAAGCGCCGCTTACAGGTGCCGGCGCACCTGGCCTATGGCGAGCGCCAGATTGGCAATATGATCCCGCCTAATTCAGATCTGACCTTCGAGATTGAATTGTTGGAAGTGCTGACCCGGGATGATTAAAAGGCCTACCGGCCTGTGGCGGGCGTAGGATTGGCGCTATGATCCCCCTCAAACTCAGATCTGAGCTTCGAGATTGAATTGCTGGAAGTGCTGACCCGGGACGATTAACGTCGACCGCGAAAAACAGAAACAAAAAAGCCCATGATGACATGGGCTTTTTTGTTTTGAATTTGGTGGCCCCTCACAGACTTGAACTGTGGACCTAACGATTATGAGTCGTGTGCTCTAACCAACTGAGCTAAGGGGCCTTGCTGATTTGCCGGGGGCTTTACCCCAAGCGGTTTGCAGTATACGAAGTTTGCCAGGGCTTGTCACGGGGCAATTGGAGCAAAATTCCAGCTTGATGTTCAATTGGTTAATGGGTAATCAGCCTCGGTTGTTGCCCGGAAATAACAAAGCCACCCGAAGGTGGCTTTGTGTGACTTTCGCTGACTATCAATCGTCGAGGAACGACTTGAGGATCTCAGAGCGGCTTGGGTGGCGCAGCTTGCGCAGGGCCTTGGCTTCAATCTGACGGATACGCTCACGGGTTACGTCGAACTGCTTACCCACTTCCTCGAGGGTGTGGTCAGTGTTCATGTCGATACCGAAACGCATACGCAGTACCTTGGCTTCACGGGCGGTCAGGCCTGCCAGCACTTCGTGGGTGGCTTGCTTGAGGCTCTCGCTGGTGGCGCTGTCCAGTGGCAACTCGAGGGTGGTATCCTCGATGAAATCCCCCAGATGCGAATCTTCATCGTCACCGATTGGGGTTTCCATGGAGATAGGCTCTTTGGCGATTTTCAGTACCTTGCGGATCTTGTCCTCAGGCATGGCCATGCGCTCAGCCAGTTCTTCAGGGGATGGCTCGCGGCCCATTTCCTGCAGCATCTGACGGCTGATGCGGTTCAGCTTGTTGATGGTCTCAATCATGTGTACCGGAATACGGATGGTACGGGCCTGATCCGCGATAGAGCGGGTGATGGCCTGACGGATCCACCAGGTCGCATAGGTCGAGAACTTGTAACCACGACGGTATTCAAACTTGTCCACCGCCTTCATCAGGCCGATGTTACCTTCCTGGATAAGGTCGAGGAACTGCAGGCCACGGTTGGTGTATTTCTTGGCGATAGAAATTACCAGACGCAGGTTGGCCTCAACCATTTCCTTCTTGGCACGGCGAGCCTTGGCTTCACCGATGCTCATGCGGCGGTTGATGTCTTTGATGGCTTCAATAGACAAACCGGTTTCCACTTCAATGGCTTCCAGCTTGCTGCGACAGCGCTGCACGTCGTCTTCAACCAGTTTCAGATCGGCTGAGTATGGACGACCGGCTTCAATTTCTTTGTGGAACCAGGTCAGATCGGTTTCGTTACCAGTGAAGAGCTTGACGAAGTTCTTCTTCGGCATCTTGGCCTGTTCAACACACAGCTTCATGATCAGACGTTCCTGAACACGAACCTTGTCCATCATTTCGCGCATGCTCTTGACCAGACGGTCAAACTGCTTGGGCACCAGACGGAATTCTTTGAAGATCTCACCCAGCTCGAACAGGGCTACGGTGGATTCAGGATGAGCACGGCCTTTGACTTCGATGATTTTCAGGGCGTTGTCGTAGGCGATACGCAGGGCAGCAAAGCGCTCACGGGCGACTTCAGGGTCTGGACCCTTGGCACCGTCGTCGTCGCTGCTGTCGCCATCTTCGTCTTCGTCTTCTTCTTCGTCCATATCGTCTTCATCTTCCAGCTCTTCTTCTGAAAGTTCGGAACCGATATGGGTCGCAGTGGGGCCTACGTCTTCTTCGTTGGGATCAACGAAACCAGAGATGATGTCAGACAGACGGATCGCGTCGGCTTCGAACTGGTCGAATTGCTCGAGGATCATGGCGATAGCCTGTGGGTATTCGGCCACAGAGCTCTGAACTGTGTTGATGCCTTCTTCGATGCGCTTGGCGATAACGATTTCGCCTTCGCGGGTCAGCAGTTCAACAGTACCCATTTCACGCATGTACATACGCACTGGGTCTGTGGTGCGGCCAAGCTCGCTTTCTACTGTGGCAAGTGCCGCAGCAGCTTCTTCGGCTGCATCTTCGTCGGTGTTGTCCTCGGACATCATCATGTCATCGGCATCCGGCGCTTCTTCAAATACGCGGATACCCATGTCATTGATCATCTGGATAATATCTTCGATCTGGTCTGAATCGACCATATCTGCAGGCAAGTGATCGTTCACTTCTGCATAGGTTAAGTAACCTTGCTCTTTACCTTTGGCGAGCAACATTTTGAGTTGCGACTGCGGAGTATGATCCATAGATATCATCCAATTTGGGTAAGTGTTACAACGATGGCGATTGCGGTGGAGCCACAAAGTCGCGCAAATCGTCAATTATAGCCATCTGCCTATGCCTGTGCCAGAGGGGCAGGGCGGTTTTTTGCCCTAGTTCATGCCCTTCATCACGACGATAAGCTTTTGGAGTTGCAGCTTTTCTTCCCGGGTGAGGTCGGGCTTGATGCTGAGCTCCTGGTAGCGCTGCTCAATATATTGATTATTGAGCCATATCAGCGCTTTGCGAAATTCCTGTGCCACATTATCTTCGGCTATCTGGTGTTCCCACTGGGCCAGCTTGGTTAGGGGGCTCCAGTGCTCGGTTTCCCGATAGTGTTCCAACAGCTGCGCTGTGGTCAGCGCCTTGTCCCGGGTCAGTTCGAGCAGCTCTATCAAGAGCCCAATTCCAGTCATACGGATATGGGCCAGTGCAGGTTGCACTGCCAGACCATGACCCAGCTCGGGGCTTTGTACCAACAGGGCAATCGCCAGACGCAGCGGTGTGCCGCGTCCTTTGAGTCCCTTTTGGGCCATCACCTTTGCCCCGCCGGTTTGACCGCCAATGCCGAGCTTTTTCTTTAAATCCTCACTGCTGTTCATACCCAATTTGTGGGCAAGGTTTTCAAGCAGCAGATTCGTCAGCACCGGGTCTTTAATTTTTTCAATCAGGGCAATGGCCTGCTTGGCCAGATTGCCTTTGTCGGTACCGTATTTCTGCGACAGGGTCTCAAACAGATATTCGGCCAGCGACTGTGCGTTTTGAACGCGAACTTCGAAGGCGTCTTTGCCTTCCTTGCGGACTTGCGAGTCCGGATCTTCTCCCTGGGGGAGGAACATAAATTTTACGTTGTCACCGGGTTTAAGCAGTGGCAGGGCTGTTTCCATGGCCCGCCAGGCAGCTTCAGATCCGGCTCTGTCGCCGTCGTAACAGCAAATAACTTCTTTGGCACTGCGCAGCAGCAGTTGGAACTGTTCGGCGGTGGTGGATGTTCCCAGCGACGCCACGGCATAGTCGATGCCGTATTGTGCCAGTGCCACCACGTCCATGTAGCCTTCCACAATCATCACCCGCTCGGGGTCGCGATGCCTTTGCTTCAGCTCATAGAGACCGTAGAGTTCCTGCCCCTTATGAAATATGGGCGTTTCCGGCGAATTCAAATATTTTGGTGTGCCGTCACCCAGCACTCGGCCGCCGAAGCCGATGACCCGCCCGCGCCGGTCGCGGATCGGGAACATTAAGCGATCGCGGAAACGATCGTAACGCTTGCCACCGTCATTCTCGATAAGCATGCCGGCGGTGAGCAGTTTGTCCTGAGCATCCTGGCTCTGGCGGTAACGGCCGAGCAAACCGTCCCAGCCATCGGGCGCAAAGCCGATGCCGAAATCTTCGATAACCTCTTTGGACAGACCGCGAAATGCCAGATAGTCTTCCACCTTCTGCTTGTCGGCATGTTGGCGAAGCTGTGTCTGGTAGTATCGGGCCGCTTCTTCCATCAACTGGTATAAATCGCGGGCCAGTCCTTCATCCCGGCGCGGGCCTGTGCCCTGTTCCCGGGGGACTTCCAGCCCCAGCTGACCAGCCAGGTCCTCAATGGCGTCGACAAAGTTCAGCCGGTCGTACTCCATTACGAAGTCGATGGCATTGCCGTGGGCGCCACAGCCAAAACAGTGATAAAACTGCTTATCTCTGCTGACAGTAAATGAGGGTGATTTTTCGCTGTGGAAGGGACAACAGGCAGAATAGTTCTTACCTGCTTTTTTGAGCGGCACTTTACGGTCGATAAGCTCGACTATGTCCGTTCTGGCTATCAGATCATTGATGAAATCACGAGGTATGGCCACGTTGCTTGCTTCAATTCCCCAAAAGCTCAGTTAAACAAACAAGCCGCGCAAATGCACGGCTTGTTCATACACATAAGTCGATTATTGCAGTTTGGCGCGGATCTTCTGGCCTATGGCCCCCAGATCGGCACGTCCCTGAACTTTCGGCTTAAGTGCTCCCATTACTTTACCCATGTCCGCGATGGAGGCGGCTCCGACTTCGGCGATGGTTGCCTCAATCAGTGAAGCAACTTCGTCTTCACTCAGTGGGGCTGGCAGGAAGGTTTCGATAACCGAAATTTCCGCCGCTTCAACCTCAGCCAGATCGTTGCGATCCGCAGCCTCATATTGGGCAATCGAGTCGCGACGCTGCTTAACCATCTTGGTCAGGACAGCCAAAACTTGCTCGTCATTCAGCGTTTCGCGTGTATCCACTTCGATCTGCTTGATGGCGGCCAGTGCCAGACGAATAGTACCGAGGCGAGCCTTGTCTTTGGCGACAAGGGCCTTTTTCATTTCGTCTTTAAGCTGCTCTGTCAGGTTCATAAGGGATTAGTATAAACGTACGCGACGTGCGTTTTCGCGAGAAAGCTTCTTGGCCAGACGCTTAACCGCAGCGGCCTTGGCGCGCTTACGGGCAGTAGTTGGCTTCTCGTAGAATTCACGAGCACGCACGTCGGCCAGGATACCTGCTTTTTCACAAGAGCGCTTGAAACGACGCAGAGCTACGTCGAATGGTTCATTTTCACGTACTTTAACGATTGGCATACGCCATCACCCCTTAGGTGTAAGTTGCATTGGATTGGTCATGCCCATTTGGCCACAACTTCTCCAAGTAAGGATTAAAATGGTGCGGAATTTTAAACCGAACCCGTATTTAATGTAAAGCCCTACCCGCCTTAAAAAGGATCGCAACAGGATCTGAAGCGCGGCTTTACTGGTGTAATAGTAGCTTAGCAGGTAGAATTGGCCGCCCTTTTATGCGGAGGTAAAGACGGAAAATGCGGGTTCTGGGAATCGAAACATCCTGTGATGAGACAGGTATTGCCATCTATGACGAAGAGAAAGGCCTGCTGGCCCACACCCTCTACAGTCAGGTAAAACTGCACGCCGATTATGGCGGTGTGGTGCCCGAGCTGGCGTCCCGTGACCACGTCCGCAAGATAGTTCCGCTTATCCGCGAAGCCATGCAGCGCGCCGATACCCGCATCGAGGATCTGGATGGGATCTGCTACACCAAGGGCCCAGGGCTGATTGGTGCCCTGTTGGTGGGGGCCTGTGTGGGTCGCTCGCTGGCATTTTCCTGGAATTTGCCTGCCGTGGGCGTGCACCATATGGAAGGGCATCTACTGGCGCCTATGCTGGAAGACGATGTACCCGAGTTTCCCTTTGTGGCACTGCTGGTTTCCGGTGGTCACTCCATGCTGGTCAAGGTTGATGGTATTGGCCAGTACCAAGTGCTGGGCGAGTCTATCGACGATGCCGCCGGTGAAGCTTTCGATAAAACCGCCAAGCTGATGGGCCTGGATTACCCAGGTGGTCCGCGGCTTGCCAAGCTGGCCGCATCCGGTCAGCCTGCCAACTACAAGTTCCCGCGCCCTATGACCGACAGACCCGGACTGGATTTCAGTTTCTCCGGCCTGAAGACCTTTGTGGCCAACACCATTGCCGCCGAGCCTGACGATGAGCAGACCCGCGCCAATATCGCCCGCGCCTTCGAAGAAGCCGTGGTGGATACCTTGTCTATCAAGTGTCGCCGCGCGCTGGAGCAAACCGGTTACAAGCGCCTGGTTATCGCCGGTGGCGTGAGTGCCAACGTGCGTCTGCGCGCCGGGCTTGCTGAGCTGATGGAGAAAGTCGGTGGCAAGGTGTACTACCCCCGCGGCGAGTTTTGTACCGATAACGGCGCCATGATTGCCTACGCCGGTTTGCAGCGCCTGAAAGCCGGTCAGGTTGAAGATCTGGCAGTAAAAGGTCAGCCCCGCTGGCCGCTGGACAGCTTGCCGGCAGTATAATTCAAGCGGCTTATGCTCAGGCTAATTGCTCACACTAAAATGGCGCCCTCGGGCGCCATTGTTATTTTTACCTTTTGCTGGCGGCTGCCAAGCTCAGTCTTTTGGCTTTTTCTTGCGCGATACTTTGGACTCTTCGCCTTTGAGTAAGCGGTTAATGTTGTCCTTATGGCGAATAAGGATCAGAGTCGAGAGCATGGCCACTGGAATGGTAAACCTGTCATCAAGCCACCAGGTGTACACAGGGGCGAGCAGGGCGGTCGCAAGCGCAGCCACCGACGAGTAGCGGGTCAGCAGCAGGGTTAAAACCCAGGTGGCAATCAGCAGTAATGTCAGGTAGCCATCGATAGGCGCAATAGCGCCATAGGCCGTGGCTACACCTTTGCCGCCTTTAAAGCCGAAGAAGATAGGGAAGATATGTCCAAGACAGGCGGCGATGGCAATCACCCCCAGCCATACCGCATCTATACCCAGCTTAAAGCCGATATAGGCGGGCACTGCGCCTTTTAGCATATCAAACAGCAGCACCATGGCCGCCGCACTGGCGCCACCGATGCGCAGCACGTTGGTGGCTCCGGGATTGCCCGAGCCCTGAGTGCGGGGATCCGGTAAGCCGCGCAGCTTGCAAACCAGCACGGCACTGGATACTGAGCCTGCCAGATAGGCGCACAGGATCATAAAAGCCGTCAATGCAAATTCGCTGGTCAAATTGGTTTCCTTACGCGTCTTAAGGTATTATCGCCGCCTGTCCCCGGACAGCGAAATATGTCCGGTGATGGACTCGATTCATTATTGGGCACGCATGCCGGTAAATATTGATTCTTAAGGCGTTATCCTAACGCCCTTGGCGCCAATGAGAAAGAGCAATCCATCGATTGCCCTCATCGGCGAGCGGATTATACCGGGAAAGCGGGCCAAAGCTTGTCAGACCTCAGGAAATACCATGGATAAAGTGCTGATCCGCGCCCTGCGTATCGATACTGTGATCGGTATCTACGATTGGGAAAAAGCCAGGCAGCAAAGTCTGCTGCTGGATTTGGATATGGCGTGGGATATCGCCCCCGCAGCGGCAACCGATGATTACAGCCACGCCCTGTGCTACGAGACTGTCTCAAATCGTCTGACAGCCCTTATCACTGAAAAGCCCATTGAGTTGATTGAAACCGTGGCCGACATGGCCGCCCGTTGTGTGATGGACGAATTCAACGTGTCCTGGGTGCGGGTGAGAGTGATGAAACCCGGCGCCGTGAAAGCGGCCGAAGCCGTGGGCGTTGAAATCGAGCGCCGCGCCGGGGAGCGCTGAGCATGGCCCGGATTTATATCAGCGTCGGCAGTAACATAGAGCCGGAAAAATACTTAAGAAACGCCCGCACAGCCCTTGAGGCGCAACTGGGTGCGCTCAGTCTGTCGCCTGTGTATCAGTCGGAAGCCGTGGGCTTTGAGGGCGAGCATTTCCTCAATATGGTGATTGGTGCCGACACCGACCTCGATATCGCTGCTCTGGTTGCCCTGTTCAAGCAAATTGAGCTGGATAATGGCCGCAAGCCCGGCGCCAAAAAGTTCAGCGCCCGGACGCTGGATCTGGATTTGCTGCTCTATGGCGACCGGGTTTGTCAGACGCCGATTGAATTGCCAAGGGCCGAAATTTTGCACAACGCCTTTGTGCTCTGGCCCCTGGCCGATATTGCGCCCGCTGAGGTGCACCCGCTCGCCGGACGAGATTACCAGTCCCTTTGGCAGGCGTTTGATAAACAAAGCCAGCGCCTGTGGCCGGTGGCATTTTCCTGGGATAACGACTCCCTCAGTCAATAAAGGAATATTATGGATACCTTGCAGGTCATCATTCTTGCCCTCATTCAGGGCCTGACCGAATTTTTGCCCATTTCCAGCTCGGCTCACCTGATTTTGCCGGCGCAGCTGTTTGGCTGGGAAGATCAGGGGCTGTCGTTCGATGTGGCGGTGCACATTGGCTCGCTGCTGGCGGTAGTGATTTATTTCCGTAAAGAAATCGTCGCCATGCTCACCGCCTGGCTTGCCAGCATCTTCAAAGGCAAGCAAAGCGACGACAGCAAACTCGCCTGGTGGATTATCCTCGCAACCATTCCCGCCGTTGGGGTGGGATTTGCCGCAAAAGATCTGGTGGAAACCCACCTGCGCGGCCCCGGCGTGATTGCGGTGACCACGGTCATCTTTGGCCTGCTGCTGTGGTTTGCCGATCGCATTGCCAAAGATGAGCTCACCGAATACCAGACCGGCTGGCGCAAGGCGCTGCTGATTGGTATTGCCCAGGCCATGGCGCTTATTCCGGGTACTTCCCGCAGCGGTATCACCATTACCGCGGCGCTGATGCTCGGCCTTAAGCGCGAGGCGGCGGCCCGCTTTAGTTTCCTGATGTCTATTCCGGTGATCCTGGGTGCGGCGCTGCTGATGACCAAGGATATTATCAGCGAAGGTCATGCCGTTGATTGGCATGCGCTGGGGCTGGGCGTGGTGCTTTCCTTTGTGGCGGCCTATACCTGTATTTATTTCTTCCTTAAAATTATCAGCCGCATGGGCATGACGCCTTTTGTGATTTATCGCCTGGCCCTTGGGGTATTTCTCTGTGGGTTTATCTTCCTGTAATTGAGAGTTTAAGGCGTGAAGAGGCGGCCTGGCGCCTCTTTTGTTTAAGGGAAGGTGCGAACAAGTCCCGTGCTTGCTCTGCGTGAGCTTACAGTGGATAGATGCAAGGCACAGTTTGCAGCGAATGGCCCTAGTCCTTCGCAAGAACTGTAACGTCGCAGATACCGCTGTAAGCCACGCCCTACGGGGCTTTAATAGCAACACCATTTCGGCGTTATTCAACTTCAGCAGGCCTCGGCATGCTTTCAGTTGAATGCCTTGAACTGTCGTCGCTATCAAAGCCAGAGCTGTGCGAGGACTTGTTCGCACCTTCCTTAAGGAGTTCCAATGCAATTTCAGTGTCCACTTTGCCGCCAGCCGCTGCACGCCCATCAAGAGTCCAAGGGATGGTA
The DNA here is from genome assembly GCF_003957745.1 of Shewanella khirikhana. NCBI lineage: Bacteria > Pseudomonadati > Pseudomonadota > Gammaproteobacteria > Alteromonadales > Shewanellaceae > Shewanella > Shewanella khirikhana. The sequence goes on from NZ_CP020373.1 coordinate 421,880, forward strand.
TTGCGATGGAAAACATCACTTTGACCGTCATGCCATCGGCTACTGGGACTTTTTCCCAACCCGTAAGCCCAAAAACGCCGAAAGCCGCGACACCCTAAGAGCCAGACAATTTTTGCTGACATCGGGCATCTACAACGCCGCTATTGAGGCGCTGGCAAAGGCGGCGCGTCAGTATTCAGCTATTGAGGCGCCAGCGTGCGTGCAGCAGGGGGCCGGCCATGCCTGGCTTGGCAAGCAGCTCAAGGCGGCGTTGGATGAACAGGGTTGCCAGGTGTCGCTGTTCAGTCCGTTGGAAGCCGAAAACGAAGCTTTTGCTGCCGCCAAGGCTGGTATGGAAAACGTGTGTTTTACTTCGCTCAAAGGCCTGCCGTTTGCCGATGCCTCGGTTGATATGGTGTGGATGCTTGAAGCGCCGCTTAAGGGCAAAGAGTGGCTTAGAATTCTCAAGCCTGATGGGTTGCTGCTGATGTTGGTGCCGGGGCCGCGTCACTTATGGCAGTTGCGGGAGTTTGTTTATCCAGAGCTCGATGAAAAGCCGTTTTCGCTGGAGTTGCCGCAAGCCTTTGAACTGCTGGCAGAAGAGGCTGTGTCCTGGCCTTTAGCCATTCAGTCGCAGGATGCGATGGTACTGATGGATATGGCGCCTTGGGCGTGGCGGGTTAAAGAAGGCGTGCGTAAAGCCATTGCCAAGGCAAGCTTCGAGGCGCTGGAGATGGATTTCAGAATTATCGTGGCCCGCAAAAAAGCCTGATGATATCGCTGTGAACACTGTTGGGTCTGTGCTTGGCACCGGCCCATTTTTTTATGGCAAATTTTGGGCAAAAAAATACCGGCAACGCCCGAGAGCATTGCCGGTACCAACATAACATTACTTCTTGTAAGAAGAAGCTACGTTGTCCAGACGGTCGTTAGCGCGCTTGGCTTCAGCTTGAGCGTCCATAGCAGCAGCTTTGGCAGCCTTGGCATCTGCAGCGATCTGGCCTTGCTCAGACTTCAGAGCACTCACGTCAGCAGACAGTTGGTCTACTTTGTTGCTCAGGTTGGCAACGCTTTCTTCCAGAGCGGTAGTGTTGGCACAGCCACCCAGCAGAGCAGTCATGGCAACACCGGCGATCAGCAGTACTTTTTTCATGAAAACATCCCTTAAGATAGGTTGGATTTGACATTTCAGCTGCCTGGCAACTGAAGCCGGCTAATTATGTCATAGCCATTTTTTTTTGCTACGAATATCCATCGATTCGCCCAATTACCTTATCGAAAATTCAGTCAATTGCAAGTTTCAAGTCCTGATTTTGTAGGGATTGAGCAGAAATTTCACGACTTTGGGTCAGAATTTTTCACGGGTAAAGCTTTTGGTTTAAATTGGACAGAGTTTTTTATCAAACTTATTTCCGCCAGCCGCCTTTTACTTAATTCCGTTCGGATTTCGGCGCCCTTAAAACCGGCGTCAATTATTCCACTAACGTCAACTTTTAATGCCCCTTCGAAGCAGGCTTGCAAATAGTCTTTTTGAGGGTATGGCGATTGCTCAAAACCGGTTCTGCCTTTCAGATCGGCCTCGCAGGCAAGCAGTACCCATTCCAGCCGCTCTCCCTTGCGCCACAGATCCAGCTTGTCGAACAGCTTGAGTACAGTTTCAGCCCTAAGTTCAAAGGCATTGTGGATGTTTTGATGCTCGTCGCTGACCCACAGCGCCAGATCCCGGTAATCGCCGGGTACCCGTAGCCGCTCACACAGGGCCTTGATGGGTTTCAGCCCCTTTTGACCGTGGCCATGATGCTTGGGCCAAAGTGCCTCCGGGGTCAAGGCTTTGCCCAGATCGTGCACCAGCGCGGCAAAGCGTACGGCGCGATTGGGGGTAAGCCTGGCGGCCTCACGCAGCACCATCAGGGTGTGGATGCCGGTATCGATTTCCGGGTGCCATTTTTCAGGTTGGGGTACACCAAACAGCGCATGAATTTCAGGGAACAGCACTTCCAGCGCGCCGCAGTCTTTGAGCACCTCAAAAAATACCTCTGGCCGCTCGCAGCCAAGCACCTTGTCAAGCTCCTGCCATACCCGCTCGGCGGTCAGATGCAAAAGCTCACCGTTTTGGGCAAGTTCCCGCATCAGCGCCAGTGTCTCGGGGGCAACAGTAAAGCCCTGGGGCGAAAAGCGGGCCGCGAAGCGTGCCACCCTCAGCACCCGCAGCGGGTCTTCCACAAAGGCCTCAGATACATGCCTTAAGCTGCGGGCCTCGATATCTTTCTGTCCGCCCCAGGGGTCGTGAAGCTTGCCTTCATCATCCATGGCGATGGCGTTGATGGTCAGATCGCGACGTTTAAGATCTTGTTCCAGAGTCACCTCTGGGCTGGCGTGACAGACAAAACCGCCGTAGCCAGTGCCTGACTTTCGCTCGGTGCGGGCCAGGGCATATTCTTCCTGGGTTTTGGGGTGTAAAAACACCGGGAAATCGCGCCCGACCTGGCGAAACCCGGCGGCCAGCATGTCATCGATACTGGCACCCACCACCATATAATCTCTGTCTTTGACCTCAAGGCCGAGCAAGCGGTCGCGCACGGCGCCGCCAACCAGATATGTTTTCAATGCGTTAATTCCAAAAGCTGGTTTGTTTTAGCTTAACACGGCGTGGCGCGCTTTCGTGATAGCGCCGAGGCTCCCGGGCAGAGTTTTTGACTTTACCCGGCGCTGGCATTACCTTGGCTGCACTGCGCAGGCCGATAACCACAAAAAGCAAGAATATAGGGTGCGCGGTACGGCTTATTAGGAGGAATAGCAAGGCATGTACAAGGCGTTTTATGGGCTCAAGGATAACCCGTTTTCCATCGCCCCCAATCCCTGTTACCTGTTTTTAAGTGACAGGCACAGGGAGGCGTTGGCCCACCTGACCTACGGCCTTGGCGAAACCGGTGGCTTTGTGCTGCTTACCGGCGAAGTGGGCACTGGCAAAACCACTGTGTCCCGCTGCTTGCTGCGCCAGTTGCCCGAGACCACAGATACCGCCTTTATCCTCAATCCGGCGCTGACCGAACTTGAGCTGCTGGCTACCCTTTGCGATGAGCTTAAAATTCCCTATGGCGAGTCACCAAGCCTGAAGCAACTGACCGACCTTATAAGTGGATTTTTGCTTAAAAATCATGATGCCGGCCGTAATACCGTATTGATTATCGACGAGGCCCAGCATTTGAAAGCCGAAGTGCTGGAGCAGCTGAGGCTGCTGACCAATCTCGAAACCGATACCAAAAAATTACTGCAGGTGATTTTGATTGGTCAGCCTGAGCTGCAGCAATTGCTTAAGCGTCAGGAGCTCAGACAGCTCGCACAGCGCATTACTGCCCGTTATCACTTGCTACCCCTTACCGCCGAAGAAGTTGGCCTCTACGTGCAGCACAGGCTGCAGGTGGCGGGTCGGTTTGAACCTCTGTTCAATGCTGCTGCCATCAAGGCGCTGCACGATGCCAGTGGCGGCATACCCAGGATCATCAATCTATTGTGTGAACGAGCCCTGATGGCAGGCTTTGCCCGTAGTCAGGTGCCTATCAATAAACAGATGGTGCGTCAGGCGGCAGTGGAAGTCCTGGGGCTGGATGAGCCCAAACACCACTGGTACGAACGCCCGGTGGTAATTGGCGTTGCGGCCGCGCTCACCTTTGGCGCTGCGCTCTACGGCTTTAATCATTTGGGGAGCGCTGGCTCGGCCGGCGCCGCAAGTTCCCAGGCCAACAATAGCCCAGGAGGCCAGCCAACTGCCGCTATGGCATCGGCGCCGCAGACCTCGCAGCCTCCTGCGAATACCGGCACGCAAGCCAGTGGCGCATCGACTGAGCAGAGCCCTTCGGTGCAAGTCGCCCAGCAAGTACAGCCAAAAGAGCAATCTGGCACCCAGAGTCAGCAGGGCCAGACTATTGAATCTACACCGGTTGCCCGTGCCACTGATGCTAATGCACAGCTTGCCGAGCTCGAGGCCCGTCAGGCCAGGGTACGTGACCGGGTACTGGGTGACGCTGTGGCTCAAAGCCGCAGACTGGATACCGCCTTCGCCGCACTCTTTGGTGCCTGGGGGCTGGCGCCTGTGCAGGATCTCAGTCCCTGCGAGTCGGCCCGTGAACAGGGATTGTCCTGTTTTCAGCAGCAGGGCACCTGGTTCAATCTGGTTAAGCTGAACTACCCGGCGGTGGCGTACATGATGGACGATGCCGGCGCTGAGTTTTTTGCCACTGTGATTGAGCGTGATGGCGATGAACTGCTGGTGCAGTTGGCCGAGCAGCAACTGTGGGTAAACCGTGACTGGTTCAACCGCCATTTCACCGGCACCTTTGAGCTGTTGTGGCAGGCGCCTTCCTACAGCCCACGGGAAATCAGTGTTTCATCGCCGCAACCCGAAGTGCAGTGGCTCGAAAATGGCCTTGCCCGGGTGGAAAATGCCACCCCACGACTGGTGTCCCAGTTCGATGCCGATCTCGAGGCTCGCTTGAAAATATTCCAACGCCAACATGGGCTTAAGGCCGATGGCATTGCCGGCAGTCAAACCCTCGCGCAGCTTAATCTGTATCTGAGTCAGGAAGGTCCACGGCTGGTGCAGGGAGGACGCTACTGATGTCCATCCTGCTCGATGCGGTAAGTCGCAGTAAACAGCAACACGAAACCGAGTTTGACCCGATTTCGAGCCCGAGGCCTTTGTATTCGGCGCCCGCCGCTAATCGCCGACTAGGGAAGGCGTTACTGCTGCCAGGGGCGCTGGCCGTCGCTATCGCCGCAGCTTGGGGTGTTAATCAGTGGCTGATGCCAGCCCAGGCGTTGCAGCCCGTAATGAATTCACCGCTGAGCCAGGCTGTGCCGGACAAGGCACAGTTGAGTAGCCCGCAAATGGTTGCGATGCAGCCGGCTACCGGGCAAGCCGCTCAGGCGCTTGTCAGTCAGGCTTCATCGCAGCAAGCCCAGATGTCTCAGGGCAGCTTTGAGGCAGATGGGGTGCGCCTTGCCGGGAAATCGGCGCTGCCTGCGCCTGTGAGTCTGGCACCCGTGGCAAACTATAATGCCGGGGTCAATGCAGGCTTGCAGGATCCCAACGCCGGACTCAGTTTTGAGGTGGCAGAAGAAACCGCAGAAGCCAGAGCGGCACGCTTGGAAGCCCTGATGGCTGCCGGTGTGACCGACGAGCAGCGCCGCGCCTTTGATGAAGTGATGCAGGTAGAGGAGTCGCGCCCCCGCCAGGTGCTTACTCAACGGCAAACCGCCACGCCGCCAAAAGAGCAGGGTGTGGCGGCACTGCAGGCCGAAGTGGATAAAGCTGCCGCCGAACTTGGGCTGCATCGGGTTGAGCCCAAGCCGGTTTCGCCAAGCCAGGCACCTCAGCAGAGCAAGCCGCTCAGTGGTGATGCCTTGGTACAGGCCTTTGAAGCGGCGCTGAAAGAGGTGGAATATTCCCAGTCCGTCAATCAGGATGTGACCCCCGAGCCGCTGTCCACAATCCCCAAAACCTCAGATTATCCACGCTATGGCGACCTGCCTGCCGGACTGCAACTCATGGTGCCTGAATTTAATATCATGGCCCATGTGTACTCCAACGACCCAGCCCAGCGTTGGCTCAATGTGGATGGCAAGGAGCTGCAGGAGGGTGACAGCATTCAGGGCAAGCTGCGGATTGTGGAAATTCGTCCAAGAGACGTGGTGCTGGATATCGAAGGCACCGCCTTTAAGGTGCCCGCCATTTAACGGCTAAGCATCGGCTGGCATCAGTAAGCATTAACAAACACCAGCAAACAAAAAAGGCGCCCAAGGCGCCTTTCTTTTTAGCGTAGTATCATGCGGTTAGCCGTAGAACTGGTAGGCAATCAGCAGCGTCAGGGCGTAACCCACGACGTAGGACAGCAGCAGTGAAGGCACGTACTTGAGGTAGGTCACGAAGGTCAGTTCCTTCACCTTGCTCATGGCGATGATACCGGCCGCAGAACCAATGACCAGCAGCGAACCACCCACGCCCACCGCATAGGTCAGGCCCAGCCATTCAGGAGTCGACAGCACAGGCTCTGCTTTCAGCAGCGCCGCGGTCAGAGGCACGTTATCCAGAATCGCCGAACCCATACCTGTGACGAAGTTGGAGATGTTGGGGTCGTGCATGGCGTACACCTCGGTCAGCAGCTCCAGGGTGCCGATTTCTTTAAGCATGCCCACCAACAGCAGGATCCCGAGGAAGAACAGCAGGGTGTCGTATTCCACCTGACGTATGTACTCGAGGATCTTGGTTTCTTCTTTATCGGAGCGAATGGTGTGGCCCACCAGGAACATCACCGACAGACCGGTAAGGAAGGTCAGCACCGGCGGAATACCAAAGAGCACGTTCAGCACCATGGTCATGATGATGGTGATAAAGAAAATGGCCGCAATGGCAATATCTACCGGCTGATAAGCACGATTGATGGGGGTGGTGCTCACTTCGCCCCTGGCGTTCATGGAGAACAGGATTGCCAGCAAAAACACGCTCGCAGCGGCGGGGATAAACAAAATAAGCAGCTCGGAGATATGTACGTGGCCAGAGAGGAAGATCATCAGGGTGGTCACGTCACCGGTAATAAGGGCCACACCGCCTGAGTTCACCGCAAAGATAATCAATACTGCCATGCGTCGACGCATCTGTTTATCGAGCTTGAAGGTGGTAAGCAGGCCGAGGGATACCAGGGTGGCGGTCACGTTATCACAGAAGGCCGACAGCACCAGGGCAAACAGTGCCACCTGGATCATCAGCATCCGCACCGACACCCGCTGCGGGAAGATTTTCTGCACCATAATCTGGATCATGCCTTTGGCGTTCAGATAGGCCACAAAGGTCATGGTCGACATCAAAAACAGCCACAGAGTGGCGATTTCCAGCAGGTTTTCGTTAAGCTCGTGGGCGACCAGCTCGGTGTGTTCACCGCCACCGGCAGCCATAAACAGGGCAACCCAGGACACACAGCCTAAAAACAGGGTGGTCTTGGCTTTGTTGAGGTGAGTCACCTCTTCAAAAATGATACTGAGCAATGCCAGTACCGCCAGAATAATCAAAAAGGTATGGAGCATAACGCACGTCCTGCTGCAGATACGGGTTCGTATTGGGCCCCGGTTGAGGGCCAAAATGCCGGATTAAATCAAGGAATGATTAAGCCGGCTATGCTAAAGCCGCCTCGGGCGTGCGGATCAGACCATAACCGCTGGGATAACGCAACCGTTAGCCTCTACACAATTAGTCGGGGTCTTGTGATCAGTGTCACGCAAAATTGGCAGCAATGCCGAACAAGATCCTGAACTCATCCGATGTGTCAGCAGCTTATGCTGGATGAAAAACTGAGCAGTGACGCACTCGGGCAGATCTGCTGCATGTGCGCGCCTGAAAAAACTTTATTTTTATTTTTCCGTCGTTTGCTAAAGGGTTGTTCGTTCGGTAAAAATTGCTTATTCCAACTGCAGCAAAATTGCGCAGAAATGACATAAATTTGTCATCGTCAAAATATTGACCGCACAATAAGTGAGCGGTAAATTGTGCCTCCAATAATCAATAAACCACTAGCTGTAGTGGGGAGGCGCTGAGAATGCAATTTTTGCTGAAGAGCATTTTGCTGCTGGGAGCCTTGGTCTGGCTGATTGTCAGCGCCAAGACGCTATTGGCTCTCGGGGTGATGGAGAACCCTTCGGTTGTGAAGGACCATTTGCTGGTGTTGGTGCAATTGGTGGCCGCCTTGCTGATCCTGCGAAGCCTGACCAGCAAGAGTAAGCGAGACAGCTACTGAGGGCTGTACTGGCTTTGTGGCCTGCAAGCCAAACATGCGCTTATAAAAAATAAGCCGACTGAAACCATCAGGCTTGTTTGAAACCAAGTAATTGAAAACGAAAGCTTTAAAAGCAAATCTTTAAAAATAAAAAAGGACGCCAATCGGCGTCCTTTTTCGTGTTAGCAGAAGCTTCGCGGCGTTACTTCATCTTCGCCAGCACGCGGTCAGCGGCGGCCAGGGTTTCTTCGATTTCCTTGTCGCCGTGTGCCATGGACAGGAAGCCTGCCTCGTAGGCGCTCGGAGCCAGATACACACCTTCATCCAGCATACCGTGGTAGAAAGCGCGGAAGTGATCCATGTTGCAGCGGGTCACCTGGTCGAAACGGGTGATGTGCTGCTCGTCGGTGAAGAAGAAGCCGAACATGCCGCCAACGTAGTTGATGGCCATCGGGATGCCATGCTTGTTGGCAGCGGCCTTGAAGCCTTCGGCGATGCGCTTGGTCTTGGCGGCCAGTTCTTCATACAGGCCGTCGGCGCACAGGGCGTCGAGCTGCGCCAGACCCGCAGTCATGGCAATAGGGTTACCCGACAGGGTACCTGCCTGATACACAGGGCCGGCCGGCGCCAGGTACTGCATCACTTCTTTTTTGCCGCCAAAGGCGCCAACGGGCATACCGCCGCCGATGACCTTACCCAGGGTGGTGAGATCCGGGGTCACGCCATAGTGGCCTTGGGCACCGCTTCTGGAGACGCGGAAGCCGGTCATCACTTCATCGATAATAAACAGGGCGCCGTACTTGTCACAGAGGGCGCGCAGGCCTTCCAGGAAGCCAGGCACGGGCGGGATACAGTTCATGTTGCCGGCAACCGGCTCGATGATGATACAGGCGATATCTTCAGGATACTGGTCGAAGAAAGATTGCACCGACTCCAGATCGTTATAAACAGCAGTGAGAGTGTGCTTGGCAAAGTCTTCCGGAATGCCCGGTGAGCTTGGCTGACCCAGAGTCAGGGCGCCGGAACCTGCTTTTACCAGCAGACAGTCGGCGTGGCCGTGGTAGCAGCCTTCAAACTTAAGGATTTTGTCACGCTTGGTGTAACCACGGGCCAGACGGATGGCGCTCATGGTGGCTTCAGTGCCTGAACTCACCATACGCACCTGATCCATCGAAGGCACCATCTCGATAACCTTCTCGGCCATGATGACTTCAAGTTCAGTCGGTGCGCCGAAAGACAAACCATTGTGAACGGCTTTGAGCACGGCTTCGCGGATAGCAGGGTGGTTGTGGCCGAGGATCATCGGGCCCCACGAACCCACGTAATCGATATAGGCCTTGCCGTCGGCATCATAGATGTATGCGCCATCGGCTTTTTCGATAAAGCGAGGGGTACCGCCCACGCCATTGAAGGCGCGCACCGGTGAGTTAACGCCACCGGGAATGGTTTTTTTAGCCTGTTCAAACAAGGTTTCGGAACGGGTCATGTATCAATCCTTTAAGTCAGTGGCCGACGCTTAGAAGTCAGCCTTGCGTGAATACCAGTTAACCGGACACTCGTACTTTTCCAGCTGCTCATCTACCCCAAGGGTCAGAGCAAACAGCGCCATGCGAATGAGCAGCCCGTTATCGGCCTGGCGGAAGATGGCCAGGTTAGGATGGCTGTTCAAATCGTTATCCAGCTCATTGGCCTGGGCACGTGAGTCCCGTGGCAGTGGATGCATGATCACCGTATTGGATTTGCAGTGCTGGGTGTAGATGCTGCGGTTAAGGCGGAACTTGCCGCGATACTTGTTGGCTTCGTCCTGAGACGGGAAGCGCTCTTCCTGAATGCGCGTCAGGTACAGAATATCGGCCTGGTCCAGATTGCCTTCCAACTGATCGGTTATTGTGACCTTGTGACCGGCATTTTCAATGTCGGCTATCACATAATCGGGCATTGCCAGTTCTTTGGGTGAAATCAGGGTAAAGCTGACGTTCTTGTACAGGCACAACAGGCGCGACAGCGAGTGCACTGTGCGGCCAAACTTAAGGTCACCCACCATGGCGATGTGCATACCATCGATGCCCATACCGGCGTGGCTCAGTTCCTTCTGGATGGTGAACAGGTCCAGCAGCGCCTGGGTTGGATGCTCGTTGGGACCATCGCCGCCATTGATCACCGGCACCCGGCTGCCTTCGGCAAACTCACGCACCGAGTAAGCATCGGGGTGACGCATGGCAATCACGTCAGAATAGGTTGAAAGCACCCGGGCGGTATCGTACAGCGACTCACCCTTGGACAGCGACGAAGATGCCATACCCACGGTTTCGGCCACCCGGCCACCCAGCAGGTTAAAGGCACAGCCAAAGCTGACCCGGGTACGGGTGCTTGGCTCAAAAAACAGGTTGCCCAAAATCGCACCATCCAGCACCCGGGTACGCTTTTCCCGTAACGCATAGGGCGTCATACGCTCGGCAACACTGAAAATGGTTTGAATGGAGTCCAGATTGAACTGGTTTACGGAGAGGATGTGAGATCCCTTGAACTGAGTCATCAGCCGGCTTTCCAATTGCTGCGGACCGGAGCGCACAAGGGCGATTCCGACCCTGGGTTATGTAGGGTTTGGCTGAGGCGCAACTATAGCAGAAGGGCGCACGCTTTGAAATGGCGGCAGCTAAATTACCTGCGGGTTATCACACCTGACCGGAACGGATTTCCTGTTGCAGCTTGGTCCAGCTGATCACCCCAACAAGATTATCTTTATCTCCCTGATAAATATAAACTTCGCCAGTTCGTTTCGGTGAAAGGATCTCGTAGGCTTCGTTGAGGGTTGCGGTATCCGGCAGTCCCTGCATCGGTTGGCGCGACAAGGTAGTGCTGTCTTCAAAGGATTGCATCTCGAGGCGCAGCATCTGAATTTCGCCCTCAGCGCTTCGCACCATCACCGGGCGACCCTCGGCGCGTTTCATCACTTCCAGCAGCAGCTCATCATCATTTTTCACCACCACAAAGCGCCTGTCCATCAGGGCGCGCACGCCGGTTTTTTGCAGCCCCTGATTCACCGGCGGCACCTTGTAGCCAAGGCCCATGATGTCCAGCTGGCGGAAAAACACCGACTCGGTTTGAAACCACTGATAGGCGACCAGGAAGGCCGGAATGGTCACAAACATGGCCGGCAAAATAATGGAGGCATCGTTGGTGAGCTCCAGCAGCGCCACCAAAGCCGCCAGCGGCGCGCTCAAACACACCCCCATCATGGCGGTCATGCCGATTACTGTGTAGAGCCCCACGTAAGGCGCAATGGAGGGGAACAGCATGGCACTGATAAGCGCCAGAATGCCCCCAAGCAGCGCACCTATGCCGTAGAGGGGGCCGATAAGGCCGCCGGGAATACCCAGGCCAATGGCGGCTATGGTGGCGGCCATCTTGCCAATCAGCACGGCAATCAGTAGCAACAGGCCGGGGTTTTCGGCAATCACCGCATTGATGGCCAAATCCCCTGAGCCCAGCGCCTGGGGCAGGGCTATGCCTATGATGGTGGTGATGCTGCCTGCCAGCAGCAAGCGGACTATCAGGGGCCAGTGCTGGCCGGTGGCGGTGACTTTTAGCAAGGTCCAGTTAAAGGCCGCGGCAGCCAGCCCAAGCCCCAGGCCACCCAATGCCAGCAGTGGATAGTGGTCCAGTGGAATATGAATAACCTGAATGCTGTCGTATTCGTGCACGTTGCCAAACACCAGCTGGCTCGACACCGCGCCGCAGATGGCAGAAATCATGATGGGGAAGAAGTAGTGGATTTTGTACTCCCGCACCACCACTTCGAACACAAACACCACCGCCGCCAGCGGGGCGTTAAAGGTGGCGGCGATACCAGCTGCAATGCCACTGGCGCACATGATACGCACGCTGTTATCGGGGAGTTTGAATTTTTCGGCCAGCACACTGGCACTGACGGCGCCCAGGTGGATAGCCGGGCCTTCGCGGCCAACGGAGAAGTTGGTGGCAAGGGCAAACAGCGCCTGGAAGAACTGACCCGGGGCCGATTGCAGCGGGATCTTGCCGTAATGCATCTTGAAGCGGTGCAGCACATAGGCAATGCCCATCCGCCGGTAACGTTTGGAGCCAATGGTCGCCACCAACCAAATCAGCAGCGCGCCGAGCAGTGGCAGCAGCGCCCGCCAGTCATAGACCACATCGTTGATGTCCATGTTCTCGACACCCGTGTAGTGGTTGGCTCCCTCCAGCATCAGCCGGAACACAATAATCACCAGCGAGGCGATGATGGCGAAACACAGCGCCAGCGCACAAAGCTGCAAGCTGATCCGTGCCTCGGACAGCTTGTCTCTGAGTTCAGTGTTAACATACCTGTGGGTGAGGCGGCGCATCGCCTCGAGCCGGGTCTTGATCTTCATGCCTGCCTTGTGGCCTCGGGCGCTGGCCTTTGCCCTGCCTTAGCTGCTATTCTGCCCCGTCTCCGGATTGTTCCGGAGCCTTACTGTTCGACTAAGAGGCTGTTATTCAATGGCGAATTATCAACGTTGGCTCGATCGGCTGCAAGTGATGGAGCGCAAATTCCGCCCTTCGAGCTGGTATTTATTTTTGTTGATGCTGGTCGCTTTTTTGCTTGGTGCCCTCAGCTACCATCTCACGCTGTCGCTGGATCAGCCAGTACTGAATTTGGGCGGCGGTAAAAGCAAACAATTGGCCGAGCAGCTCAACAAGCAAAATCAGCTGCTGGCGAGCCGTACCCTGGAGCTGTCGCTGGAGAAAGAAGCCAACAGCCAGATGCAGGCCATGTTTGCCGAGCAGGCCACCAAACAGCGTGAGCTGGAGCGGGAGTTAGCGTTTTACCGCGCGGTAATGGCCCCCAATGAGAACGCCGAAGGGGTGACTATCCACGGGATGGAGCTGCTGCCTGCGGCGGCCGATGGCCAGCAGCGTATCAAGGTGGTGCTCACCCAGCTGCAAAAGCGTCGGCAAAACATCAAAGGCAAACTGGAGCTGACGTTCACGGGACTGGTAGACAACCAGCCGTCCAATCTGGCGCTGGAAGATGTGGGTGGCCAGCTGGAACCCTTTGATTTTCGTTATTTCCAGGTGCTGGAAACACCGGTGAGCCTGCCTGAAGGCTTTCAGCTGACCGGCATCAAGGCCAAACTGAAAGTCACTAAAGGCCAGCACAACAAAGCGGCACAGGCAGAACAGGAATTCAGCTTGCCAATGCTCACGGGTGAGACAAAAGAGCCCGGTATAATACTTGAACAAAATAGTCAGGTAACGGATAATTCCGACCAGCAATCTGAAGTACGAGGTAGTAATGACTGAACAAGCTGACGTAGCCATGCCCATCTCTTTCACCGATGCGGCCGCTGCCAAGGTTAAGGCCCTTCTCGACGAAGAGCAGAACGACGCCCTGAAACTGCGTGTGTACGTAACAGGTGGTGGTTGCTCTGGCTTCCAATACGGTTTTACCTTCGATGAGAAAGTGAACGAAGGCGATTTCACCGTTGAGAAACAGGGCGTGCAGCTGGTGGTCGACCCCATGAGCCTGCAATACCTGATGGGTGGCGAAGTGGACTACACCTCAGGCCTGGAAGGTTCACGTTTCTTTGTGAAAAACCCCAACGCGACCACCACCTGTGGTTGTGGTGCCAGCTTCTCGGTATAACCCCGACAAGCAGAGCAAGCCCAGCGGCTATTCAGCCAGCCTGAATGATTGGCTGAGATGCAGAGTAAGAACTGAGTAAGCTGCTGAGTAATAAGCCGCTGAGTAAGTGAGTAAGAAAGATAAATAGCAAAAAGCCGCCCAAGGGCGGCTTTTTTCATGGCTTGGCGTCGGCAGCTTGGCGTCAGCAGGGCTTAGCTCATCAGATTGAAGTTCTGTGCCCGGTTGAAAAACTGACCCACCTTGGGGGTAAATACCAGCCAAACCTGCAGGGCACAAAAGCCAATCAGGACCGCGAATATCGCGTAATCCGAGGCCTCAAAAGGCATGCCTGCCAGGTTTAGGGTGTTGGGGCCTGTGGCCACATCATCGCCCTGATCCAGAATAAACGGCAGCAGGCTCACCATACCAAGCTGCACCAGGGTGTAGCCTCGCAGGAACCATAATCCGGCCTTCTGGCGCGCAAACACCGCGACTACCATCAGCAGGGTGAGCAGACAAAACAGCACGCCCTGTTTGGCGACCAGACCACTGACGGCGGCAGCAACATACAGCAACATCAATACGATAAGGCGTTTTGGCATCGGGCTGTTGGTGGTGTTGTCAGTCATCTTGGCTCCGTATTAGTGGCGGGTTTTTGGCTTTAAACGGTTTTCCAGTTCCCAGGGCGGCACAACAACGCCCAAATCATCCTGTACCGGGAACACGGCAACCAGCAACTCGTCATCTTCCATGCCGGTCACCCAGCGCTCCAGCCACTCGTTCAGCGGAATGGCCAGCGGCTCGCAGTCTTTCCATTCATCCACGGCCCACAGGGCAGCGGCTTCTTCGGTTGGCCACATTGGAATGCAGTCGTCTTCTTCGGTGGTCAACATAACGCAACCGTCCGCATCCTGCAGGGTCCAGATTTCCTGATTGGCTTTCACCTGTTCAACCAGGTAGTCGTAGCGGGCATCCGGATTCAGGGTGGTGATTTGCGCCAGCGTCTTTTTGCTCATGGGTAACACTCTCATTGGGGGGCCTTGGCCCGTGCAACGCCTGTGTATTGCCCAGGCGCTTAATGGCGGCATGGTACCACTTGTGGCCAGGATGCAAAAGAGCATGCCTTGGTGGCCGTTGGCAAATGGCGGCCAATAAAAAGCGCCGCAAAGGCGGCGCTTGGTGAGCTGCACTGAAGGCGCTGTCAGTTCGTACTCTTGTCATCAAACATGCGATAGATGAAACCGGCGATGATGGCACCTGCGATGGGCGCTACCCAGAACACCCACAACTGCGAGATGGCCCAGTCGCCTACAAATAGCGCAGGACCAGTGGAGCGGGCTGGGTTCACCGAGGTGTTGGACACAGGAATGCTGACCAGGTGGATAAGGGTCAGGCCAAGGCCGATAGCGATTGGCGCAAAGCCTGCGGGCGCACGCTTGTCGGTGGCACCGAGAATGATGATAAGGAAGAAGGCTGTCATCACGATTTCACTGGTCAGCACCGCCGTCAGGCTGTAGCCGCCGGGGGAGTGTTCACCAAAGCCGTTGGAGGCAAAGCCGCCGGCGAGGGAGAAGCCGTCCTGACCCGAGGCTATCAGGTACAGAATGCCGGCACCGGCAATGGCGCCTGCCACCTGAGAGGCAATATAGGGCAGCAGTTCAGATGCCGGGAAGCGGCCACCGGCCCAGAGGCCGAAAGACACCGCCGGGTTGAGGTGGCAACCTGAGATATGGCCAATGGCAAACGCCATAGTCAGCACGGTTAAACCGAATGCCAGGGCGACCCCGACAAAACCAATTCCGAGTTCCGGGAAGGCCGCTGCCAGCACGGCGCTGCCGCAGCCGCCCAGAACCAGCCAGAGGGTGCCGAGAAACTCGGCCAGCATTTTCTGTGTCATGTTCATCGCAAATCATCCTTAGAAGTGGTGCCGGTGGCACAGGAGCTTTTTATGTAGCGCACTGACCGGATCCTTTTGGGCTACCGCTTTCCGGCTGTCCTATGATTGCCACCTGCGTGGCAATCGAGGTATCAGTCTTTGGTTTGATTTGCTGTTAATGGTGATAAAAATCAGTGGTTAATATTATCACCCTGCTGATTGTTGGCGGTTTTTTCTGTGTGACTTGCCGATTTTTTGGAGACTGAGCGGATAAGTTGCTCCTGCTCCCACAGCAGATGCTGCAGCGATTCCTTTGCCCGGTAGCTGTGGCCTTCAAAGGGCAGGGTAACCAGCCTGACGTTGCCGCCCAGAGTAGATACCGCATCAAAGAGGCGGGTCGACTGCATCGGATAAGTGCCTGAGTTAGTGTCGGCTTCGCCGTGGATTAACAATAATGGCTCGTTGATTTTATCGGCCACATTAAAGGGCGACATGGCCTGATACAGGGATTGCGCCTGCCAGTAGCTGCGCCGCTCATTCTGAAATCCGAAAGGAGTGAGACTGCGATTGTAGGCGCCACTGCGGGCAATGCCTGCGGCAAATAAATCGGTATGCGCCAACAGGTTGGCCACCATAAAGGCGCCGTAGGAATGACCGCCAATCACAATCTGGCTGCCATCACTTATTCCACGTGCTTTGAGAACCTGCACCGCCGCCTCGGCATTGGCGGTCAGCTGCTGGATAAAGCTGTCGTTGGGCAGCGCCTTGCCTTCACCAATAATGGGCATGGAAACCCTGTCGAACACGGCAATACCACTGGCAAGCATGGCGCGGGCGCTGCTGGCCGACACCGTGGGGTACGCCAGCGGGTTAAAGCTCAGCTGTCCGGCCACGCTGTTATCACGAAACTCCCTCGGATAAGCCCAGATAAGCACCGGCAGCGGTCCTTGTTCGGGGCGGTATCCGACGGGCAGATACAGGGTGCCGGAAAGCCGCTGGCCATCGGCGCGCTCAAACAGCAGTTGCTCGCGGCTGACGCCTTCAAGCCAGGGCTGACGCTTGCCAAGTGCTGTTAAAAAGCGCCGCTCGCCGCTGGCTGGACGGGTCCAGTACAGGGCGGGGGGGCTGTTGGGGGTCTCGTGACGAATCAGCAGGGTTAAAGGCGCAAGGGAAATAACCTCTTCTACCTGCTCAAAGGCATCAGCCTCACTTTGCCACAGGAGGCTGCTGTCTTCGCCAACCCGGGTTTGCTTGAGGAAAGGACGCATGCCGCTGTCAGAGTAACCCAGGCCATAGTGCAGCAGGGCGCCATTTTGGGTGGTGAGTACATGCTTACCGGCTTGCCAGTGGCTGTGCAGGGTGCCGGGATCGCGGTAAGTATCACGGCTGCTGATTTGATACCAATCCTGCAAAGTGAATGGAGCCTTGGCGGTTGCCGGCGTCAGCAGGCTGCGGCGGATCTGCTGCTTGCTGCGACGATATTGGGTGATCAGCAGCTTGTTATCGTCGCGCCACTGCAGGCTGCGAATAGGCCAGGGCGTGTTGCCAACCAGCGTGGGTTTGGCGCTAAAGGGTGGCGGCAGCTGCCAGATGTTATCGCGCCAACCGGTGTTGCTGTCTTTCGGATCTTTGCTCTGTTTATCCGTTTTACTGCCTGGCTCACTTTGCGCCCACACCAGATTGGCCTCGCCCTGCCAGTGCAGCAGGCGTGGATTGGGCGCTGGATGTTCATCATCGTCACCTTCGCTTTCGCTGCTGCGACTTTGCAGCTGGTAGCGAATATCGCCGCTGCCAAGTTCAATCACGGAAAAAGTCTTGGCAAAGCCACGATAAGGCACCCGCAGCGAAAATGGCTCACGCAGCTCAGTGATAAGCAAAAAGCGACCATCGGGCGAGGGGCTTGCATCAACAATGGCGCCGGGTGCACCTATGGGGCTCACTTCCCCCAGCGGTGATACCTGCGTAAGCTGGGTGCGGATTTGGGCGGCGAAACGGGCCTTATCGGCGGCGTTTTTCAACAGGTTGGTGTGGGTACGTTTGGCGGCCTGCCCGGGCTGACTTTGCTTAATGGCAGGGGTAATGCTCATGCCCGCATCCGAGCGGCTGCCTGATGTCAGCGGCAGTACCACGGCCGAGCTGTCTGGCAGCCAGACATAATCAACACCGAGGCTGAAGTTGGGTTTTAAATTTGGCTGAGCGCGAATGGTGCCGAGGCTCAAATCGATAAAATGCAGCACCGCTCTTCCCCGCGCCAGACTCACCAGCGCAAGTTGCTTGCCATCCGGGGAAAATTTGGGCGCTGTTATCGGCATTAAGGCTGCGAGCCCCGGCAGCTGCAACTGGCGGGTACCATCGGTGCTCATCAGACGCATATCATCGTAAAG
This sequence comes from Shewanella khirikhana, assembly GCF_003957745.1. Classification (NCBI taxonomy): domain Bacteria; kingdom Pseudomonadati; phylum Pseudomonadota; class Gammaproteobacteria; order Alteromonadales; family Shewanellaceae; genus Shewanella; species Shewanella khirikhana. The sequence goes on from NZ_CP020373.1 coordinate 439,511, forward strand.
GCTCAGGCGGCCGGGCAGGGCGCGCTCGGCATCGATTTCAGCGCCGGCAAGTTTCAGCAGTGGCCGTGCAAGCTCGGTTACCGATGGCGCGCCCTGGGGCGTTGCCAGCAGCAGCCATTGATTGTCGGGCGATACCAATACCCTGGCAGTTTTAGGCTGACTCACCACAGCGGCAAGCTGGTCGCTCGGCATCTGATAGCCTGTAAGCTGAGCGGCGGCCTGGTTGTGCTGGAATGCAGCGCCGCCGCTCCCGTCGAACTCGTTGTCGATATCCACCGCTGAGGCCATGCCTATGGGTAGCCACAGGCTCATCAGTGCGGCAATCATGTTGGTAATGGGCGCCGGGGCGCGGTTAAGCCGACGAGATGCAAAAAAGAGTGCAGCAGGCCTTTTGGCTGTGACAATCGCTGTGGTGGACGGTGAGCGGCGCATGGGAGTTAAACCCTGATAAAAGCAATAAGATGAAAAGGTTGTAAAAAAATCCAGCGGTTGCAGCAATTGCCCCGGCCTCGATTCTTGCTTGTTTATATCTCTATTTAATCTCTATTTCTTTTAAAAACATAAGTTTGAAAATAGAGCGTGAGTGTAATTTGCCTTGTAACAACACCGCTGGCAAATTTAGAATACTTGTTATAACACAAGACCCTGATTGGCCGATTATGAGCGAGACCATACAGAGCGTTTTCCACCTTGGCTACTGCCGGGTGGATGTCAGCGACAACAGCCTGAGCTTTCCAGCCCAGCCCGGGGAGGAGTGCGAGCGCATCACCCTGCAGCCCAAATTTATTGAGGTGCTCGCTTATCTTGCCCGTCAGTATCCCAGAGTTGTGACCAGGGATGAGCTGATCACCCATATCTGGGAAGGCAATGCCTATGTGGGCGAAAAAGCCCTGACCAACGCGGTGTGGCATTTACGCCAGCAACTGGCGCGGCTGGAAGGCGGCGACCCGATTGAAACGGTACGCAAGACCGGTTACCGGCTTTGTATTGCGCCTGAGTTTGAGAGCGTAACTGAGGACTTGCAGCTCACCTTAAGACGGCGGGTGCAGATGCTTGGCAGGGGCCTGTCACTGGCGCTGCTGAGCCTGGCAACCCTGGTGGCAATATTTGCCAACCACTGGTACCGGGACTCGCTGCATCGTCCGTTTGGGGTCGAGCGTCTTACCAGTGATGGCGGTTCTGAGCGCTTTCCGGCGGTATCGCCCAATGGTCGTTTTTTGGTGTATGGCGGCCAGCAACCGGGCAAAAAAGGCAGCCTGTTCCAGCTCGAACTCAATGAGCCCGATGCCAGCCCACGGCAACTTACTTCCTCCGCCAGCGATGAGCTGCGGGCCGTGTGGTCCAGCGACAGCAAGTCGCTTTATTATCCAAGTGAATCAAACGGCGATTGCCATATCACCCGCATGGCATTGAAAGATGGCACTTTTGAATCCCTCGCGCCCTGCACCAGCGTGACCACCGCCATTGAAATTTCCCCTGATGGCGACACCCTGGCGTATATCACCCAGCAAAAAGATGACCGAAGTTCGGGCATATACCTGCTGAAACTGAACCAGGAGGGCGCCAAACCGCAGCGGCTGTCCTGCGATGTGGATTGCCCTTACCGTGACCGCGATTTCAGCTTCAGCCCCGATGGCAAGTACCTCGCCATCGCCCGCCGGTTTGGCGATATTTCGGAAGACATTTTTTTACGCACCCTGAGTGATGGCACTGAGCGGCGCCTGACCCAGGGCATTGAAGATATTCGTGGTTTGTCCTGGCATCGTGATGGCCGCAGATTGGCATTCAGCACCGAAGAAGCCGGCAATCGTGATGGCTTTGTACTGGATGTGCAAAGCGGTGAGATAACCGCGCTGCACGTGGATGGCCTGAGTTACCCAAGATTTGTGCCCGGTGAGGATGAGCTGGTGTTTTATCACTACGACAATCATCGCCAGTTGGTGTCGCAGCATCCTTTTGCCAAGGTACCTCAGGCGCCGTTTCCGATGATTTACGGCAACTTCAGCCAGCGCTATGTGGATTATTCGGCCGAGGCCGGTCGGCTGGTGTTCGTCTCCAACGAGTCGGGCCACAATGAAATCTGGACCTCGGATGTGGACGGCAACCGAAGGCAGATGCATACCGAGCTGCGGCGTCAGGCTACCTCTCCGGCCTGGTCCCACGATGGCACCCGCATCGCTTTTATCGCCGCCGATACCAATCATGAAGGCAATAAGCTGCATGTGCTCGATACCCGCGACAACAGCATTCTGGTGATTGCCTCGCCCTACATTAACCACGGCAGACCCGAGTGGTCCGGTGATGACAGCTTTTTGATGGCCAGCACGGTGGATGGCCTGATGCGTTTCGAGTTCGATAACCGTGCGCCTGTGCTGATGAAACCCTCGATGCTGCGACGATTACAGGTGCTGGGGGATTGGCTCTACTTCAGCTACAGCGATGGTCCCAAGGGATTGTGGCGTATGCCATGGCGCGGCGGCGCCGTGCCTGAGCGGGTACTGGCATCGAAAGAAATGTATGACGGTTATAACTGGACAGTGACTGAAACCGGGGTGTTTTTCAGGATGCGCCGCTCGGGTGCCACGCTGCTGGGATTCCACGATTTTGCCAGCGACGAGACCAGGCCCTTCCTCGAGCTGCCGCCCAACAGCATCAGCCGTCAGGAAAACATGGCCTGGATAGCCGACAAAGAGAAGCTGATCCTGGTGTCCTGGAACTACCCGCGTCGGGATGTGATGCTGCTGCGACACCCGGCGCTGCAGTAGCGCAGCTCAGATAACAGCAATAAAAAACGGCCGTTTGGCCGTTTTTTATTGTGTGCTCGTTAGGTCAGCATTTGGTCTGCTTAGCTTCGAGCTGCCAAAGCTAATAATGCTCAGGCGGCGGGGAAGCGGGCGCCCAGCACGGCTTCGCGGCTTGCGCCTGTCACTGCGGGCAGATTTGCAGGCTGTCCCCGATGATGACGCTCGGCAAGCCAGGCAAAGGCGATGCCTTCCACCCACTTGGGGTCGACCCCAAGCGCCGAGGTGGTTTGAATACTGTAACCCGGCAGCAATGCACCCAAACGGCGCATCAGGGCGGCGTTGAGCGCGCCGCCACCGCACACATACAGCTCGCCCTCCCAGGACAGCTTATACACGTCCTGAGCAATGCTGCGGCAGGTTAAGTCCAGCAGAGTCGATTGAATATCCGCCTCATCCAGATTGGCAAAGTTCTCCAACTGCTGCTCAAGCCAGGCGCCATTGAAAAGCTCCCGGCCGGTGCTTTTGGGATAAGAGAGCGCAAAATAGGGATGTGACAGCAGCTGTTTAAGCAGCTTTTCATCGGTGGTGCCGCTTTCGGCAAATTCGCCGTCCATGTCGAAGGGCTGCTCTTTCACCTGTTGGATCCAGGCATCTATCAGGGTGTTGCCCGGGCCGGTATCAAACCCCAGCACAGCATCGGCATTGCCTGGCAGCCAGGTAATGTTGGCAATGCCGCCGATGTTGAGAATGACCCGGCACTCACCTTCCTTGGCAAACACTTGCTGGTGGAAGGCTGGCACCAGCGGCGCGCCCTGACCGCCAAGGGCGATGTCTTTACGGCGAAAATCGGCAATTACATCTATGCCGGTTTCGGCGGCGATGGTGTTGGGGTCGCCAATTTGCAGGGTAAAGCCGACTTCGAGGTTTGGCATATGGCGCACGGTTTGGCCGTGGCTGCCGATGGCCGTTACCTGGCTTTTATCAACCCCGGCATTGGCCAGCAGGGTGTTCACTGCTTTGGCAAACAGGCTGCCAACGCTGCGATCGAGTCGGCCCAGGCGGTTGATTTCGTCCTGCCCCGGCTGACACAGCCGCTGCAAACCCTTAAGCAAATGCTGCGGAAAGGGTTCAGTATGGGTGGCGATAAGCTTGGGCTCGGGACCGGCAAAGTCGACCAACACGGCATCGACACCGTCCATGCTGGTGCCGGACATGAGTCCGATAAACAGGGATTGGCTCATGGTGTTTGGGTTACCTCTGGCGCCATGGCCAGTTGCTGTTGTTTGTTAAAGGCAATTTTCGCCATCAGATCCTTGCTGATGCGGCTGAATTTACCCAGCTCTTTCTTGCCGATGGACTCGGCCTTGGGCAAATTAACGGTGCGCGGATTGCGGTGTACCCCGTTAACGATAAATTCGTAATGCAGGTGCGCGCCGGTCACCCGGCCGGTTTTGCCGAGGGTGCCAATGATCTGCCCCTGTTTTACCGAGTCGCCTTTTTTCACCTTGCGTTTGTTCAGGTGCAGGTACTTGGTGGTGTAGGTGCCGTTATGGCGGATAAACACATAGTTGCCGTTGTATTGGTTGTAACCCGCTTCAATTACCTTGCCGGAGCCTGCCGATTTAATCGGGGTGCCGATGGCGGCCACATAATCCACACCGCGGTGGGCTTTGACCTGGCCGGTAACCGGGTGCAGGCGCTTGGGGTTGAAGTTGGAGCTGACGTATTTGAAGTCCACCGGCGAGCGCAAAAACGCCTTGCGCATGCTTTGGCCGGATTCGGAATAGTAGTTGCCGTCATCGTAACGCACGGCGGTGTATCTGTGGCCGTCGTTGATAAATTCTGCCGCGAGAATAGCGCCGTTTCGAACAAACTTGTCGTCGGCGTAGTGCTTCTCGAAGAGCAGTGCAAAGCTGTCGCCTTTTTGCAGGTCCTGGGCGAAGTCGATGTCCCAGCCAAAGATAGTGGCCAAATCCATGATTTGTCCGGGGTTCAGCCCGGCATCCACGGCGGCGTTCCAGAAGTTGCTGCGAATATTGCCCTGGGCAAAGTCGGTGCGGGTCGACAGCTGTTTCACATCGAGGGATTCGCTGTAGCCGTTATCGCTTTTGGCAATCATCAGGGTGGTGATGGCATCGATACGGTAGCTCAGTTTGACCAGCTGCCCCTGATCGTCCTTGGCAATTACGATTTCTTCGCCGGGCATGATTTTCAGCAGGTTCTTTTTGGCTTCCGGCAACCTGGTAATTTCATAGACATCACGGCTGCTGAGGCCCGCGCGCTGAAACAGCGCCGCCAGGGTGTCGCCTTTGGCCACTTCAAAGTGTTCCACTTCCAAAGAGGGTTCCTGGCTGGTGGCCGTGGCCTTGTTAGCGCTGGCTGCTGGCTCAGGCTGGCTTTCGCCATTGGGCGCGGCAATATCAACCTCGGAGGGTTCGCCTGCGGGCGGCGTGGGTACGCGCTGGGACAGTGGCAGGGTAAATGCCATATCGCTGCTGGCTTCGGGAGTCTGGCGCGATGCCTGGGCATCTTCAGAGGGGAAAAACAGGGTGACTGCGGTTAACAGTACAAGAATACTCAGAACAATCTGGTGCTTTTTGGGAAGCAGTTTGAATAGCGTAATAACCTTTGTCATTTGACCCGGGTACCAATTCCCTGACTCTATAAACTGAGCCTAGTGTACACACTTTCATTTGCCCAGGCTAACAAGTAACATAAGTCTCTTTGATTGAATTCGGATACTGACAGAGGTAGCTGCCAACATGGCTGATTTGGACCAGGTATTAGCAGAAATTAAACGGGGCACAGATGAGATCCTGCTTGAAGCGGATCTGCTGGAAAAACTGAAGGAAGGTCGTCCGCTTCGGGTGAAGCTGGGTGCCGACCCAACCGCTCCCGATATCCATCTGGGCCACACGGTCATTCTCAATAAGCTGCGCCTGTTTCAGGAGCTGGGCCACGAGGTGATCTTCCTGATTGGTGACTTCACCGGCATGGTGGGCGATCCAAGTGGTAAAAACAGCACCCGTCCGCCGCTGACCCGTGAGCAGGTATTGGCCAACGCCGAAACCTACAAAGAGCAGGTGTACAAGATTTTGGATCCGGCTAAGACGCGCATCGAGTTCAACTCCAGCTGGCTGGAAAAACTGGGCGCGGCCGGGATGATCCGTCTGGCCTCGCACCAGACCGTTGCCCGTATGCTTGAGCGTGACGACTTTAAAAAGCGTTACGGTAGCGGTCAGCCGATTGCCATTCACGAATTTATGTATCCGCTGCTGCAGGGCTGGGACTCGGTTGCACTGCAGGCCGACGTTGAGCTTGGTGGTACCGACCAGAAGTTCAACCTGCTGATGGGCCGTGAGCTGCAAAAGGCCGAAGGCCAGAAGCCACAGACCGTTATCATGATGCCGCTGCTGGAAGGTCTGGACGGCGTGAAGAAGATGTCCAAGTCTGCCCACAACTACATTGGTGTGAGTGAAGCGCCGGACGAAATGTTCGGTAAAATCATGTCCATCTCCGATGAGCTGATGTGGCGCTACTTCGAGCTGCTGTCGTTCCGCCCGCTGGGTGAAATCGAGCAGTTCAAGGCCAACGTGGAAAGCGGTGCCAACCCACGCGACGTTAAGATTGAACTCGCCAAGGAAATCATTGCCCGTTTCCACGACCAGGACGCTGCCGACAAAGCGCATCAGAACTTTATCGATCGTTTCCAAAAAGGCGCCATGCCAGAGGATATCGAAGAAGTGACTCTGGCCGCCGGTGAAGGTATGGCGATTGCCAATCTGCTCAAAGAAGTCGGTCTGGTGGGCTCAACTTCTGATGCCATGCGTATGATTAAGCAGGGCGCCGTGAAGATGGACGGCGAGAAGCTTGATGACACCAAACAGGTGTTTGAGCAGGGCCACAGCGCCATCTTCCAGGTAGGTAAACGTAAGTTTGCCAAAGTGACCCTGAGCTAAGCTGATATTGATTTAAAGGCTATTGCCAATAAATACGGGCGCCCGCAGCGCCCGTTTTTTATGCCTGAAAAGCGACTACTGCACCGACAGCTGATCAGCCATGGTCTGGTAGTCGATAAGGTCAGTATGCTCGGTTACCCTGTGGTTACGCATATCCAGCCTGAGGGTGGTTACCGCAGGCACTGCCACGTCGATGATTTTGCCCGGTTTGCCGAACTGCTCACCCGGCCCTTTAAAACGGTAGTTGCCAATCATCACCACCAGCGAGCCTGAGTTGTACATGTGCTCTATGCTGAAACTGTATTCCAGCACCCCGGCATGGGCGCGCTCGAAAAACTCGATAATGAAGCGGCCGCCCTTGTATTTACGCCCGGCGGTGCGGTCTTGAAACACGCTGTCGCGGTTGTAGAAGCTGGCAAGCTTGTCGTAGTCGTGCTCAGTGAGCGCCTGAATGTAGTTCACTGCCATTTGCTGCTCCTGGGGCATCTCGCCAGTGCTGGCAGCAGCCCCAAAGCAGAACATCCACAGCAGTAACCCTATCTTTCGCACACGTCAGTCTCTCTTGGTTTTCAGGTCAAAGGCCGGCAATGACAGATGCCAGCGAATAGCCGCGAGCCTTAACATCAACGCACTCAACATCGACAGCCACATGGCCGTTTTGGCATTCATGCCCAGTTGCAGGCTCAGGGTGTAGGCGATGCCGCCGATGATGGAAGCGGTCGCGTAGATCTCGGTGCGAAGCACCATGGGAATTTGGCGACAAAGCACATCCCGGATAATGCCGCCGCCCACGCCGGTAATCAAGCCCATGATAACGGCCGACATGCCGTTTAAGCCGAGGCTGAGCGCCTTTTGTGCACCGATGAAGGTAAAGAGTGCCAGCCCCAAGGCATCCGCAATCGGCAGGGTGTACTGGGGCACCTTGCGCGGACGGCGGATAAAAATCAGTGTAAACAGCACTGTAGCCAGGATCACTATGACGTAGTTGGGATCCCTAAGCCAAAACACCGGCGTGGCGCCGATGATGGCATCGCGGATAGTGCCGCCGCCCACGGCAGTCACTGCCGCCAGTACCGTCACTCCAAAGGGATCCATGCGATGTCGCCCGGCAGCCAGGGCACCGGTTAAGGCAAATACGGCTGTGCCGCAGAGGTCAAAAAAGTAAATCCAGCTCATTTGCTCATCTCTTTCAGGTGAATATTGAGGGCATCCACCGAGATGCGGATTTCAATCACCGACAGGATCAGCGAATAAAGCAGCAGAAGCAGGCTGGCGCCAAAGATAAGCGAGCCGGTTTTATTCATGCCGACATAGATAAAAATCATACAGAGTACGCACAGGGCAAAGCTGGTAACGCCCGCCTCCTGCATTCTGCGGATAATCACGATGCGCTTTTTCAGGTTTTCAATTTGGCTTTTGTGCACCGGTTTGTCGTCGCTGGAGAGGCTGCGGATCAAGGCCGCCAGCGAAAAGAATCGATTGGTGTATGCCAGCAGCAACAGGGAGATAGCTGGAAACAGCAGCGCCGGAGTTGTCAGCGATATGTGCAGATGTTCTAACAAGATTGATGTCCGTTACCGAATTGAAAATGACTGAGCCATAAGGGGCGACATTATAGTGTCAACTTGGACAAGGTGCTAACAATCCTCATGCAGCGCAGGCGCAGGATTTATTTCCATCCAATTGCACTAATCTACAGGGTTTGCAGATACCTGAGTACCACCCAGGCGATGGGCATAAATACCAGGAACAAAAACCAGGTAAAACAGGCGCGGTTGGAAAGCTTAATGGCATCGCCGATATTGGCAGCCCTCGGCAGAGGCCCGGCGCCCACTTTATCGATGGCGACGCGGCTGCCATGGAACTTCTGCGGGCCGCCAAGTTCTATATTCAGCACTGTGGCCGCAACATAGGCGCTGCGAATGGCATTGGACAGGGGTTGCCAGCGTCTGTGGCTAAACAGGGCGCCAAGGCCCGCAGGGCCGCCCTGAATCGCCAGGCTCAGGCTCCACAGCCATGACGGGATATACAGCAGCACCGACACCAGCAGGTTGATGGGGGCGCAAAAGAAGCGAAACTTCGGCACCATCGGCGGCCACACCAGTTCCAGCTGTTTGAGCATGCGAACCAGCAGCACCATGGGAGCGCCGGCAATGGCAAAGAAAAACACTGTCGAGGCGGTGCCGTAGATGGGCGCCGTCACCAGTTTTTCAATAGTAGCCTTGGCAATCCCCACTTCGGACAGCTCGGCAGTATCCCGTGAAAGATACTGCCCCAGCAGCTTTTTTGCCTGCTCCTTATTGCCGTGGGCCAGGGTGCGATGCACCTCATCGGCCACCTGGACAAAACTTGCATCGGACAGGCAAAGGTAGAGGATCAGAAACTCGAAAAACCACGGGAAGGCGGCCATATCCAAAAGAAAGGTCACAATCAGCCAGAAGGGCAGGACCAGCAGCACGGCGGCCATAACACCGGCAATCATTTGCTGCCTGGGGCCACGCTCGGGGTGATTGACCTTGTGGGCCAGTTCTTTGGCCAAAAAGCCAAACCACACCAGCGGCTGCATTTCACGGGGCAGGGGGGCCAGTCTGGCCAGCGGCAGGGCGCACAACAGGATAAGGAAGCCCTCAAACAGGGCTCCATCCAGAGCGATAAGCTGGTTTACAAACTGGCCGTTGGTCATTAAAGACCCTCGATAAGCGCCATGACCATCAGGGCGGAGTGATGCCCTGCTTTCACCAAGTATGAGTCGAAATCGACCGGACTGTCATTATTGGCATTGTCAGACAGCGAGCGGATCACCACGAAGGGGGTGCCGAACTGATGGCAAATCTGACCGATGGCGGCGCCTTCCATTTCACAGGCGGCCATGGTGGGGAAGTCAGCGCGCATCTTGGCGGTGCGCACAGGGTCGCAGATAAAACTGTCGCCGGTGCAGATAAGGCCTTCAATGGTTTTCACTTCACCGAGGCTGGCAACGGCGGCCTTGGCGGCGTTCACCAGGCGGGCGTCACTGACGAATGCGGCTGGCTGCTGGGCCATTTGACCGATTTCATAACCGAAGGCGGTAACGTCCACATCGTGGTAGCGCACTTCGCTGGCAATCACCACATCACCAATGGTCAGGCTGTCAACAAAACCACCGGCAGAGCCGGTATTGATAACAAAATCAGGTGCAAACTTGTCGATAAGCAGGGTGGTGGCGAGGGCGGCGGCCACTTTGCCGATGCCGGAGCGGGTTACAATAACCTGCTTGCCGTGCAGTTCACCCTCGGTGAACTCGATGCCGGCGATGGTGCTGGACTTGGGGGAATGCAGTGCCGCAATCAGGTGGGCTACTTCCGGCTCCATGGCGCCGATAATACCGATTTTCATAACTTGCCTTTGAGCGTGTATAGGGAATGGCAGTCAATATACCACACAGGTATGACTGGTATACAGGCTCAAAAAAAGCGCATCCTCAGGAAGACCTTTCGGATGCGCAATACACAAGCAAAGGGTGCCGGATCAGGCGGTTGCCGTCTCTAGGAAGTTGAGGATCCCAAGTGCCGCATCGCGGCCTTCGGCGATAGCGGTTACCACCAGATCTGAGCCGCGCACCATATCGCCACCGGCAAACACCTTGGGGTTGCTGGTTTGGAATGGATTGTCGGCCACCTTGGGCGCCTTGACCCGACCCTTGTCATCGAGCTGGATGCCAAAGTCGGCAAACCAGGGGGCGGGGCTTGGCTGGAAGCCAAAGGCGATGATGATGGCATCGGCCTCAAGCAGCTGCTCGCTGCCGGGGATGGGCTCGGCGCTGCGGCGGCCATTGGCATCGGCTTCGCCCATTTGGGTTTCCACGCATTCGATGCCCACCACCTTGCCGTTTTCGGTCTTGATGGCCACTGGCTGGCGGTTAAACAGGAAGTTTACGCCTTCTTCGCGGGCATTTTGCACCTCGCGGCGGGAGCCGGGCATGTTTTGTTCGTCGCGGCGATAAGCACAGGTTACCTGGCTTGCGCCCTGACGCACTGCGGTGCGCACACAGTCCATGGCGGTATCACCGCCGCCCAGCACCACAACCTTCTTACCGGCGAGGTTGATGTAGGGGTTTTGCTCGCTCTGCTGGCCGAGCAGCTCCATGGTGTTGCCGATAAGGTAGGGCAGCGCCTGCAGCACGCCATCGGCGTCTTCACCGGGTAAACCGGCCTTCATGGCGCTGTAGGTTCCCATGCCGAGGAACACGGCGTCATAGTCTTTCAGCAAGTCACTGAAGGCGATGTCTTTGCCAACGGTGACCCCCAAACGAAACTCGATCCCCATGCCTTCGAGTACCTGACGGCGGGTTTGCATCACCGATTTATCCAGCTTGAACGAGGGAATGCCGTAGGTCAGCAGGCCACCGATCTGCGGATACTTGTCGAACACTACCGCCTTGATGCCGTTGCGGGCGAGGATATCGGCGCAGCCAAGACCGGCAGGGCCGGCACCCACAATGGCGACCTTCTCAGTGCGAGGGGTGACCTTGCTCATATCCGGGCGCCAGCCCTGGGCGATGGCGGTGTCGGTGATGTACTTTTCCACGTTGCCGATGGTCACGGCGCCGAAGTCGTCGTTCAGGGTGCAGGCGCCTTCACAGAGTCTGTCCTGAGGACAAACCCGGCCGCAAATTTCCGGCAGGGTGTTGGTTTCGTGCACCAGATCCGCCGCTTCCATAATGCGTCCCTGCTTGGCCAGTTTGAGCCAGTTGGGGATGTAGTTGTGCAGCGGGCACTTCCATTCGCAGTAAGGGTTGCCGCAATCGAGGCAACGGTCCGCCTGCTCATTTACCTGGCCTTGAGTAAAGGGCTGATAAATTTCAATAAACTGTGTAGAGCGCAACTTGATTGGTTGCTTGGATGGATCCTTGCGGCCCACTTCAATGAACTGAAAATCGTTACTCATAGTGCATTATCCCGCTTTTACTGCCAGTTCAGGGTTTGGCTTTTCCAGCTTGAGCAAGTCGGCCACCGCCACGTTTTTGGGTTTCACCAGCACGAAGCAATCGAGCCAGTTATCGAAGTCGCTCAGGATGGCCCGGGCGTGTTCGCTGCCGGTTTCGGCCACGTGCTCTTCAATCAGCCCCTTGAGGTGCTTCTGATGGATAACAGACTCCACCTTTTGGGTGTCGACCATCTCGGTATTCACCCGACGGTTAAAGCGGCCGAACTGGTCGAATACGTAGGCAAAACCACCTGTCATACCGGCACCGAAGTTCACCCCTGTCTTGCCGAGTACCACCACTATGCCGCCGGTCATGTATTCGCAGCCGTTGTCACCCAGACCTTCCACCACGGCGACGGCGCCGGAGTTACGCACGCCGAAACGCTCGCCCGCCTGACCAGCGGCAAAGAACTTGCCGCCGGTGGCGCCATAGAGGCAGGTGTTACCCACAATGGCGGTGCGCTCACTCTGGAAGGCGCTGCCGATAGGCGGGTAGATAGACAGCTTGCCGCCGGACATGCCTTTGCCGACGTAATCGTTGGCATCGCCGCACAGGCTCATATCAAGGCCGGGGGCATTCCATACGCCGAAGCTTTGACCGGCGGTGCCGTTAAACGACAGGCTGATTGGCGCCTTGGCACCGCTGAGGCCCCACTGGCTGGCGATAATCCCCGACAGCGTGGCACCCACAGAACGGTCGGTGTTGTTGATGCTGTAGGCCGCGCTGAAGCTCTCGCCAGCGGCCACGGCCGCTTCGGCATCTTTCACCAGACGCTGGTTCAGCTCGCCATTGTCGGCGGGCGGGTTGGTTTCCAGCCAGGTGCGGGCAGAACCTTCGCGCACGTCCGGCTGATACAGGATCGGAGACAAGTCCAGACCATGTTGCTTCTCGGTCTCGCCCTGAAGCGCCTGCAGCCATTCGCTGCGGCCCACCAGATCTTCAAAGCGGCTTACGCCCAGCCTGGCCATCCACTCACGCACTTCCTCGGCCACGAACTCGAAGTAGGTCATTACCCGCTCAGGCAAGCCGTGGTAGTGGTTGTCCCGCAGGTTCTTGTCCTGAGTCGCCACGCCGGTGGCGCAGTTGTTCAGGTGGCAAATACGCAGGTACTTACAGCCAAGGGCAATCATGGGCACAGTGCCGAAACCGAAGCTCTCGGCGCCCAGCAGCGCAGCCTTGATAACGTCTGTGCCGGTCTTGAGACCACCATCCACCTGCAGGCGGATTTTGTGGCGCAGGCCGTTTTCCACCAGAGATTGATGTACTTCGGCCAGACCCAGCTCCCAGGGGGAGCCGGCATATTTCACCGAGGTGATGGGGCTCGCGCCCGTGCCACCGTCATAGCCGGATACGGTGATCATATCGGCGTACGCCTTGGCCACACCGGTGGCAATGGTGCCGATGCCGGGTTCAGATACCAGCTTGACGCTTACCAGTGCCTTGGGATTGATTTGCTTCAAATCGAAAATCAGCTGCGCCAGATCTTCAATCGAATAAATATCGTGGTGCGGCGGCGGCGAAATCAGGGTCACACCGGGGCGCGCATACCGCAGACCGGCAATCTCAACACTCACCTTATGGCCGGGCAACTGACCGCCTTCACCGGGCTTGGCGCCCTGTGCCACCTTGATTTGCAGCACTTCGGCGTTAACCAGATAGTGGGCGGTGACACCAAAGCGACCAGAGGCAATCTGCTTGATGGCAGAGTTTTTCTCGGTGCCGAAACGACGTGGATCTTCACCACCTTCACCTGAGTTGGAGCGGCCACCAAGGCGGTTCATGGCAATGGCCAGCGCCTCGTGGGCTTCCGGACTCAGGGCGCCGATACTCATGGCGGCGCTGTCAAAGCGCGGATACAGTGACTTGGCCTCTTCTACCTTGGCCAGTTCGATGGCGGCGTCTGTGCCTTTTACGCTGAAAAGGTCACGCAGCATGGCCACCGGACGCTCGTCCACCAGGCGGGCGAACTCCTTGTATTTGTCGTAGTCGCGGCCATGGAGGGAGGCCTGCAGGGTGTTAACCACATCCGGGTTGAAAGCGTGGTATTCGCCACCTTCCACGTACTTGAGCAGACCGCCCTGAGGCAGCGCCACATGGGGGCGGAAAGCTGCCAGATGCAGCTGTTTCTGATCCCTGGCCAGATGATCGAAGCTGACGCCTTCGATACGGCTCACTACGCCTTTGAAGCAGAGCTCAATCACGTCACGGGCAAGACCAATGGCTTCAAATTGTTGGCTGCAGCGGTAAGAGGCCACAGTGCTGATCCCCATCTTGGACATGATTTTGCGCAGTCCCTTTTCGATGCCGTAACGGAAGTTCAGCATCAGGGCGACCATGTCGTCGGCGTCGTTGCGCTTGGCCATGTCAGCGATTGATTCATACACCAGATAGGGGTAGATGGCCGTGGCACCAAAGCCCAGCAATACCGCAAAGTGGTGAGGATCCCGGGCAGACGCGGTTTCAACAATGATGTTGGTGTCGCAGCGCAGGCTCTTGGACACCAGCATCTGCTGCACTGCACCCACGGCCATGGCGGCAGGGATCACCTGACGATTCTTGGCCACAGCGCGGTCTGAGAGCACCAGCAACGTGGTGCCGGTACGTGCCAGACGCTCGGCATCGTCGGTGATGCGGCGAATGGCGTTTTCCAGGCCTTCGGCCGGGTCGTAGTTGAGATCCACGATATTGGCACGATAGTAGGCTTTATCGAGCGACATCAACTGGTTGAAGTCGGAGTACAGCAGTACCGGAGAGTTGAACATCACCCGGTAGGCATTGCCCGTGGTTTCGTTAAACAGGTTTTGCTCACGGCCAACGCAGGTGGCCAGCGACATCACGTGCTTTTCACGCAGTGGATCGATAGGTGGGTTGGTGACCTGGGCAAACTTCTGACGGAAGTAGTCGTACAGGGAACGCTGCTTTTTCGACAGCACTGCCATGGGGGTATCGTCGCCCATGGAGCCCACGGCTTCTTCGCCCTGACGAGCCAGAACCCAAATCACCTGTTCGAGTTCTTCACGGCTGTAACCAAACAGCTTTTGATATTGCAGCAGGGTGTCACGGCTGAACTCACTTGCGCCGTGCTGCTCGCCGGTCATCTGTTCGGCCGGTTTCAGGGTGCGGCTGTTTTTCGCCATCCACTCCTTGTAGGGGTGGCGGCGCTTGAGGTCGTTATCAATCTCAAACGACTGGTACAGACGGCCGTTAAGGGTATCGAGCACCAGCAGTTCGCCCGGGCCCACACGGCCTTTTTCGACCACTTCGTCGGGCTGGTAGTCCCAAATGCCCACTTCCGAAGCCAGGGTCAGGATACGGTCTTTGGTGATCACATAACGTGATGGACGCAGGCCGTTACGGTCCACGGCGCAGGCGGCGTGGCGGCCATTGGTCATTACAATGCCGGCCGGGCCGTCCCAGGGCTCCATGTGCATGGAGTTAAAGTCGTAGAAGGCTTTCAGCTCTTCGTCCATCTCTGGGTTACTTTGCCATGCGGGCGGGATCAGCAAACGCATGGCGCGGTACAGATCCATACCGCCGGAGAGCAGCATTTCCAGCATGTTATCCAGTGAGGATGAGTCGGAGCCGGTTTCGTTTACAAAGGGCGCTGCCTGCTGCAAATCGGGCAGCAGTGGCGAGTTGAATTTGTACGCACGGGCACGGGCCCATTGACGGTTGCCGGTGATGGTGTTGATTTCACCGTTGTGCGCCAGGTAGCGAAATGGCTGCGCCAGTGGCCACTTGGGCGAGGTGTTGGTTGAAAAGCGCTGGTGGAACAGGCAGATAGCGCTTTCCAGACGAATGTCGGCCAGGTCTGGATAGAAGGCAGGCAGATCGGCGGGCATCATCAGGCCCTTGTACACAATCACCTGACCGGAAAGGCTGGCCACATAAAAGTCGGGGTCGGCAGTCATTTGCTGCTCGAGGCGACGACGGGCCATATAGAGGCGACGTTCCAGATCTTTTTCACGCCAGCCGATGGGGGCGTTGATCAGCACCTGTACAATGCGGGGCAGACTGGATTTGCCGATATCACCCAGCACGTCCGGGTTAACCGGCACTTCGCGCCAACCGGCAATGCACAGGGTTTCTTTTTCCAGCTCACGCTCGAGCAGGAAACGGGTAGCGGCAACGCGTTCTTCATCCTGGCTTAAAAAGAACATGCCCACGGCAAATTTACGGGAAAGGTGCCAGTCGTTCTCGGCGGCAATGGCCTCAAAGAACTTGATGGGCAGCTGCATGAGCAGGCCACAGCCGTCACCGGTGCGACCATCTGAGGCAATACCGCCTCGGTGTTTCATGCGATCCAGTCCCGTGATGGCGGTACGCACAATGCGATGGCTGGCCTCTCCGTCCATCTGGGCTATCAGACCGAATCCACAATTGTCCCGCTCAAAACTGGGATGATACAAGCTCATACAAATCCCCCACCTAAAACCTCTGATTGATACTGCTCGGGGAATCACGCAAAAAACATTGATAGATATGCACCCGAATTTCCCAAATTATCCCGAGAATTTACAAAGGTCAAACCTAAAGATTGCATAAAACATGGGTAAAAAATCATGTTTCATACACTTTTGATAATTGCTTTACGTTAACGTCAACTGATAAAGTTGATGTATAACATTATGAATAATAGGAATTTTAAAAATATCGTATTTTTGGCTTTACCAAAATGTAACAAAATGAGCCATTGTTTTGGGTTTGGGAATAGTGATTTTTTTTGCAAATACAGTAATTCGCTTGTGTTACATCTGGATTGATTAACTATTCAAAAAGCGTGATTAAGATCCACTTTTGGGTGCATTGGGTGCGAATGTGTATCACAAAAAGGGATTAAATCGGCTGCAATTGACCTGGATCCGGATCCTGCCAAGGGGAAGCAGCTAGAGTGCCCGCTTATTCTTTGATGTGTTCGAATTAGCGGAGTTTGGCGTGGCCCAATCTGTATCTGTGTCTCCAGGCCTTGATGCACTGGTGAATACCTTTGGCAATGATTGTCGGCAGCGTTATGGGCGCCGGGTGCGAAAACTGACCCTGGATGCACACTTCACCTGCCCAAACCGGGATGGCAATCTTGGCATTGGTGGCTGCACCTTCTGCCATGTGCCTTCTTTTAACAGCGACGATGGCGAGCGTTATAACATCAGCGCGCAGTTAAAACGGCAAATGGCAGAGCGCCAGGATGAGCTGTTTTTCATTTATTTTCAGGCTTATACTAGCACTTATGATGAAGTTTCGGTACTGAAAGCCCGCTATGACGAAGCGCTGTCGCTCGGTAAGGTGGCCGGGTTATTTGTCGGCACCCGCCCGGATTGCGTACCCGATGAGGTGCTGGATTTGCTCGGCAGTTACCGTGACTGCGGTATTGATGTCTGGCTCGACCTTGGTTTGCAGTCTGCCCGCGATGACACTCTGAGACGTATTAATCGTGGCCATGGTTTTGCCGCCTATGAGGATGCGGTGCTGCGCGCCCGCGCCAGGGGAATTAAGGTTTGTACCCATCTTATTCTCGGGCTGCCGGGCGAAAGCCATGATGATTACCTTTTCAGCCATCGCCGGGTGCTGGAGCTGGGCGTGGATGGGCTTAAGTTACATCCACTGCATATTGTTGAAGGCAGCACCATGGCCAGGCAGTGGCGTGCCGGTCGGCTGACGCCCCTGTCACTGCCTGACTATGCCGACAGCGCCGCCGAGCTTATTCGTCGCACCCCCGCCAATATCATCTATCACAGGGTAACTGCCCATGCCCGTGCGCCACTGTTGCTGGCGCCCGACTGGTGTGGCCACAAATGGTTGGGACTGACGGCCATCACCGAACGCTTGGCCAGACTGGGTGGTCAGGGCAGTCTCTCCGACAGGCCTTTTATCGCCGCGACTCAGTCTGAGATTGTCTGCTGAAAATAGCCTGATAGCGGCGACAGAATGGCTATCTTCTTGACCCTAAATCGAAAGTCTACATTTAGGGTGTGAAGTACGGTAAATGGTTAAATATATGTTAAAAGCGGGAAATATCCAACGAAGTCAAACGCCATACGGTTGCACAGCGGGGCAGAGAGGGTATTATGTGCCATAGCATCACCGGTAAACTCGCCGGTTTAAAACTTCACTGACTGTTAAGGGGGCCTTGATGGCAACTGCTGAACTGGACAAGATCCTGGATCTCAATACGCTGGAACAATACTGCAGCGCTATCGGTGCCGGGACCCTGCTCAAGAGTGTGGTACTGTTTGAACAGTTGATGCCCGAGTATGTGGGCAACCTGGTGAAGGCGAAGGAAGCAGGCGACAAAGATACCCTGTGTTCTGAAGCACATAAGTTTAAAGGCGCAGCCGGCAGTGTGGGCCTGAAGCGTATCCAGCAATATGCTCAGCTGTTGCAGCACGGCGAAGACTCAGCTTGGGAAACCGGTCACAATGAATGGCTGCAGGCCATTTCAAGTAATGCTTTTGACGACCTTGCTGCACTGAAAGATTTTCTGCAATCCAAAGCCTGATCAGGCTTTCATCGGGCGCTCGTCCTTGACCACATAGGGCTTGGAGGGCGCCAGTTCAATTCTGTCCCTGCCGTTTTGCTTTGCCCTGTACAGGGCTTTGTCCGCATCTTCAATCAGGCGGCCTTCGTTTTGCTGATAGCTGTGTACAGTTGAGGCAATACCTATGCTGACGGTGCAGTGGATCTCGCCCTGGGCCGTGGTCACCGGTTTTGAGCGGATATTGTTGAGGATAAGCTCGGCAATATGCAGTGCCCCTTGCCCGTGGGTGTTGGGCAAAATGATGGCAAACTCCTCTCCGCCGTAACGGCAAATGGCGTCCGATGGGCGTTTCAACACGTAATAAAAGCGCTTGGCAACCGACTTGAGCACTTCGTCTCCCACTCTGTGACCATATTTGTCATTTACATCCTTGAAGTGATCGATATCGATAAGCAGCAGGCTGATGGGGGTTGACTCCCGCGCGCTGCGGGCCATTTCGGCGCTGAAGCGCTCATCGAAAAACTGCCGGTTGCGCAGGCCGGTGAGAAAATCGATGGCGTTTTTCTCCTGCAGCAATCTGTGTTGCAGTTCCAGCTCCCGATATTGGTTTTGAAGCAGGTCAAACTGCTCGGCGAGCAGGTGAGACTCCTTCAGCCGTACCAGGTCCTTGAGGGTGGCCTTGGGATTGGCGCTGCGCGCCCTGGGCTGCATCAACTGCTGGCACAAATATAGAAATACCAGTACGGACATCAAAAGCGGCTGGGCTGCGCACAGCGCAAAGTTTTCAAGCTCCGGCCCTGATGCCAGGCTGGTGGCGAGGGTACCTATCATCAGCTGCAATCCAGCCAGCAACAGCCATTGCCCCTGATGCTCAACCATCAGCAGTTGCAGCAGCGACAAGGCGCTCAGCAGGCAGCCAATCAGCAGCACAGGTAATACCAGCGGCAGCGCAAATTCGACGCTTCCAAGGGCGGCAACGCCAATACTGAGCCCACACAGGGTCTGCATTATCAGCATTTTCTTCAGGCTGGTGGACAATTGCTCGTGCTGGAACAGACGGTAGTTGGCACAGGCTTGGGCAAGTGTGAGGGCAATCGGCCAGAATGGCGGTGTTGGCAGCAACGCTGAGGGCGGCAGCATCAACAGCAGCAGCGGAATGGAGACCAATAAAGGCACCGCCGCCAGTGGCGTACGCAGCTGCGGCAGTAAGCTCATCAGCCCCAGACACAACATCAGGGTGAGCTCGGCGCCGAAGATCAGCAACAGGATGCTGCGCTGCACCTGATCCCAATGTTGCCACCAACTGCGCTTCCAAAGCGTTTGCGGCAATTGCTTCCCTTGCAGGTAAAAGGTGACTGACTCACCGGGGTCAAGGGTAAGCGCTAATTGCCGTGCCGGCATCGGGGCGGGCAATTGCTCCAGTGGTAGTTCAGAAACGCTGCCAGAGCTGTGCCGCAACAGATAAATTTTGGCCGGCGGAACCCACAGTGGCTGGGTGAGAACCCAATGGCTCACTTCATCGGATTGATTTTTAAGGGGGAGCTGTTGCCACGGCAATTCGTGGCCGTGGCTGTCGAGCTGTGTCGGTAAGTTCAGAGACTCGAAGGAAGCCAGTAGCGGCGTTTGATACAAGGGTGCAAGGGGTAATTGGCGGTTGGCATCAGACAGAGTTATTCCCTCACCCCAAACGGGTAAGAGCGGGAACAAGAGCAGGAAATACAAAATCCCTTTCAGCCCTGACATCGGCGCATCCTTCAATTGCCAATCCGAAAAAGTGTAGCCCATTGGGGTGTAGTGGCAAGTGATTGGGCAGATATTGCTCACATAACTGTACGCAGGTCTTATGCGCACTCAGGGTTCCTGTGTTACAGTTGCTTGGTAGTTTCAATCCATTCGTGCGGTGGTAATCGAAAAAATGAAACATCTCCCCAGCCTCAAAAATCTCTACTACCTGGTGAATTTGTATCAGGAACAAAACTTTAATCGCGCCGCCAAGGTGTGCAATGTCAGTCAGTCGACGCTCTCAAGTGGTATTCAAAACCTTGAAGAACAATTGGGGCACCAATTGATTGAGCGCGACCATAAATCTTTTATGTTTACTGCCATTGGCGAAGAGGTGGTGGGGCGTTGCCGCAAAATTCTGACCGATGTGGACGACTTGGTTGAGCTGGTACGCAATCAGGGCGAACCCATGACCGGCGAGATCCGCTTGGGCTGTATTCCCACCATAGCGCCGTTTTTGCTGAGCCGGGTGGTACGCCACTGCCAACAAAACTACCCAGAATTGGTGCTCTTACTGAAAGAAGACACCACCGAGCGTCTGCTTGATGCCCTCGGCAAGGGCGAGCTGGACTTATTGCTGCTGGCGCTGCCGGTGGACACCAGTGGTTTCCACAGCATGAAGGTGGGGGTCGACCCGTTCAAAATGGTAGTGCATGGCGATCTGTCACCTGAGATCCACGAGCCTATTGATTATCAGACTCTGCCGGATGAGAGTATCTTTTTGCTGCAAAGCGAGCACTGCATTACCGGGCATGCCATCAGTGCCTGCCAGCTTGGAGATTCCAACAAAATCAACCCGTTTGCTGCCACCAGTTTGCACACCCTGGTGCAGATGGTGAACAGTAAGCTGGGTACCACTTTCCTGCCACAAATGGCGATTGATGCCGGTATCCTGAATGATACCGAGCTGCAGGTAATGGACCCACCCGGCAGCTCGCCTTATCGCGATATTGGCCTGGTGTGGCGTCAAACAACGAGCCGGATCCGTACCTTCCGAACCCTGGGGCTGGAAATAGAAAAGCTGCTCAGCAAGGAAAGGGCGTGAGCCTGCGCTAATTACAGCTAAAAAACGGCGACTCTCAGAAGTCGCCGTTTTTTAGCCATATGATTGGCCTGCTAAGCAAGGAGCAAGTGTTCGGGGCTGTAGATGTTGGCTTAGCCGACGCGCTTGGGCGTCACACCGAACACTTCAATGGAGTGCTGCTTGCCCTTAAGCTTTACCGGCCCCAGGGCGGAGAGGTTATAACCGCTGTCTTCGGTTTCAAGTCTTGCTGCCAATGCACCGGAAATCAGCATCCGCTGTCCCAGTGGATTACATTGGTCCTGCAGGCGCGCCAATGTGTTCAGTACGTCGCTGAAGAAACTGATCTCCTGCTTTTGCACCCCCACCACGGCTGCCACCACCTGACCACAGTGTGCTGCCGCCTTGAACTTGGGCACAAAGCCATAATGTTCTTCAAAATACTGCCGTTGCCAGTTGAGCTGCTGACTGAATTCCCAATAGATGTTCATGCAGCGGTCGTTCTTCACCCCTTCATGCAGCGGCCAGTGGATAAGCACCGCATCGCCCATGTAGCGGTAAATTTCGGCTTCATTGCTGGCAACAGTATCGGACAGCAGGCTGAAACTGTCCTGGATCAGGCGGCTGAAACGATAATCGCCGAGGGATTCTGCGTGAGTGGTACTGGCGACCATGTCCAGATATAAAAACAGTCGCTGCTCGTACCTTGGCTTGTGATATTTGCCAAGGCCGATATTCAAAAGCACCCGCGGACCTACCAGCAGCGCCATTTGCTCGATAAAGGCAAGTCCCAGACGCACCACCACCAAATACACAATCAATGCCTGGAATGAAGGGCTGTAGAGCACATGCACTGTGAGCATCTGTCGCAGGGTGGTCATGTGGTTTTCAATCGCCCACATATTCAAAAACTGAGTGATATAGGCGAGGGTGGTGGCGCCAAGCAGCAAAAACAGCCCCTTGAACAAAACCGAGAATAAATAAGGCAGGCGATTGATGGCGCTGAAATCGGCAATCAAATTCGACATCCAATGCAGGCTGCCAAAAATAATTCCCATGTAAATCGCGAGGGTCGCAAGATCGGCCGAACCTACGGCCCATTGAGGCAGATCCTGAGTCTGGGCGTATCGAAAGAAGACGAACGCGGCCATGGCAATGCCCCAGGCCAGGATGGCAAATAACAGCTTTTTAGCCTGACGACTCGCTCTCACGGTAGCTTCAGTATCCGAAGTTATAAGGTATTACGAAGAATGAGCTAGTGTATAGAAAACCTGTGCCTCATTACCAGCCCTTGGCGTGATCTGAATCAATGCTTGGGGCGATATTGGCGTGATTGGCTACTATTCGCCAAATGCCTGGCGCAATATGGCCTGAGTGAAGTTGGTTTTCAGGTAAAAGCCCCGGGGATTGGTGAGTCCGACAGTGCCATCTTCCATAATGCATTCGGTTTTGGCCGCGGCGTTGGCGGCCTTGGGACGCAGTTGCAGCACTTCACCGTGGCGAGCGGTAAGACCAGTCACTTTGCCGATGGCAATCAGTTCCATGATTTCCTCCCAGTCTTGCCTGAGCTGCTCGCTCTCGGTCGTGGAAGGGCGCCACAGCACGGGGGTGCCGATACGCCTGTCTGTCAGCGGAATGCTTCTTTCGCCCTCCACAGGGATCCACAGCACCTGCTCCAGCTTATGCTTCACCAGACTCTGCTCCCACCTGAGGCCGCCGACATCCATCAGCGGTGCCACGCACACATAGGTGGTTTCCAATGGCTTGCCACGGCTATCGATGGGAATGGTTTTAAGCTCAACACCCAGGTGCAGAAAGTCCTGCTCCGGGCGGGAGCCGGCCAGCGCACCCAGCTCTTGCTCAATTAACTGACCAATCCAGCCTTTATCTCGCCTTAGATTGGCCGGAACCGGCCAGCCGAGACCTGCTGCCAGTTGGCCAAGACTTAACCCCGCCATCTGGTGGGCGCGATCCAATAGTTCTTCCAGGCTTTGTGGCGATCGGGGGGCATTCATGGGGCGGATTCTACGCCCTTTGGGGATAAGATCCAACTTGGCTATTTTTTGTTCGTAAATTTGGCTTGGATAAGTTTTTACTGACTTTGCTTATCTAACATCATGTAAAATAAAGGTATTTATCTTTGTGTATATCGTATTATCCTCAGCCGTTAAAGTTACCCGCTGATTTCCCCGACATTCCCCACAAATTTATCCACAGAATCATGGGATAACTGGGATAAATCCAGCCCATTACCCCAGCTAAATATCACTGTCAACGAAAAATGTGCGCTATTTTTATGGTTGTAATAGGGCGAAACTGCCTTGGCTTGTGTATAAAACTGACAGTATTCCGCAGTTATTTAGCCTTCATCATTGGCTGGTTTATTTTTGTTCGATCTGTGGTTAATTACAGCAGTTGTGAAACGATCATTTTGCGTAAGTCATATAAAATAGTCACTTAGAAGGCATTTATGAATAAAGTGATCTTTGCCGATCTGCACTAATAATGAACATTTTCACGGTTTCCTTCGACTTGCCTACAGAGATATCCACAGTTTTTGTGGATATGATCCCGTTTTAATATCGCTCTCTGTTGATAATCGCAAAAAGGACTGAAATTTATCCAAAGGTGGCGCAGAAATAGGGGTTTGCTGCCAGCTTGGCTTTGTGAAACAATCCTTCTATTACGATTTGTGTATTTTGGAGTCCATGTGATTGATAGCGACGGCTTTCGCGCAAATGTGGGCATCATCATCTGTAACTCTTTCGGCCAGGTCATGTGGGCCAGGCGATTTGGACAACATTCATGGCAATTCCCACAGGGTGGGGTAGATGACGGTGAAAGTGCCGAAGATGCCATGTATCGTGAGCTGTATGAGGAAGTTGGCCTCAGGCCTGAGCATGTCCAGATCCTGACCTCTACCCGTTCCTGGCTCAGATACCGTTTGCCAAAACGCCTGGTGCGTCAGGACAGCAAGCCTGTGTGTATCGGCCAGAAACAGAAGTGGTTTTTGCTGATGCTCAAGAGTCCGGAAAATGCCATTAACCTGAATTCATCCGGTCATCCCGAGTTTGATGATTGGCGCTGGGTCAGCTATTGGTATCCGGTGCGCCAGGTGGTGTCATTCAAGCGGGATGTGTATCGCAAGGTAATGAAGGAGTTCGCGCCCACTGCGCTGGCCCTGCAATCCCGCGAGCCACCCAGAGGCAAACGCAACAACAGACGTTAATCAGCGCGCCGACAGTCAAGGGGGATCTGCCAGTGCTCAACACGCTCAGGGATATTACGCAGTCAGTCGCTTCGGCTCATACGCTGGAGCTGGCGCTCGAATCCTTGGTGGCTCAAACCAAGGCCGCCATGGAGACCGAGTGCTGCTCTGTTTATATCCTCGAGCAGCAACAACTGGTGTTGTCCGCCACCGATGGCCTTGAGAAAACCGCCGTTGGTCGGGTGCGTATGCCGGTCAGCGAAGGTTTGGTGGGACTGGTCGCCGAGCGCGAAGAAGCCATTAACCTGGCAGATGCTCATCTGCACCCCAGATTCAAACTCTTCCCCGAAGCCAATGAAGACGAATACCGCGCCTTCCTTGCGGCTCCAATTATCTACCAAAAACAATTGCTTGGCGTAATTGTGGTGCAGCAGGCCAAGGCCCGTCAGTTTACTGAAGGTGAAGAAGCCTTCCTGATGACCCTGGCGGCGCAGCTTGCGATGGCCATTCGCGGCCTGAAACGGCGCGCCGAAGTGCACTCGCTGGATGAGCAGGTGCTGTTTACCGGTACCAGTGCCTCCCCCGGGGTGGCGATTGCCCATGCGCTGGTGCTGGGCGGTGAGATTTCGCTGCAGCAGCCGGACATCAAAGTAAATGATGTCGCAATCGAAGCCGAGCGCCTTAAGCATGCCATCGGTCGCAGCCGCGATGCACTCACCGCGCTTGCCCAGCGCTTCGATGGCGATCAGGACGACGAGCTGAGCTCTATTTTTACCTCGCTGCAATCGCTGCTCGAAGACATGAGCCTTGGCGGCGAATATCAGCGCGAGCTTGCCAGTGGCTGGAGCGCCGAATCGGCGGTCAGTCGGGTGTCGCTGCGTTACATCGCCCAGTTTGAGGCGATGGAAGATGGCTATCTTCGTGAGCGGGCAAGTGATATCCGAGACCTTGGACAAAGGGTTCTGCGGCAACTGATTGAACCTGGCCGGATGGCGCTTGACCCGGACAAACCGGTGATCCTGGTGACCCGTGAAGCCGATACCAGCATGCTGGCCGAGTTTCCGCGCCAAAAGCTGGCGGGCATAGTGACCGAGCTTGGCGGGGTGAACTCCCACGCCGCAATTCTGGCCCGTGCCCTTGGAGTGCCCGCCATTATTGGCGTTGAGCAGGTGCTGCAGGCCAATCTTGATAAAAAACAGCTGGTGCTGAACGCCAGCCGCGGGCTGCTGATGGTATCGCCATCGCCGTCGGTGGTGGATGAATACCGCAATCTTATCAGCGCTCAAAAGGCGCTGGCACGTCAGTATGCTGAGGAGCTTAACGAGCCTGCGGTCACCAAAGATGGCCACCGCATTCATTTGTACCTCAATGCCGGGCTGATGAGCGGTGTTGCCAGCGAAATTGCCGATGGCGCCGATGGTATTGGCCTGTATCGCACCGAAATCCCCTTTATGTTGCAGCAGCGCTTCCCCTCCGAGTCCGAGCAGGTCAAGGTGTACCAGACGGTGTTGCAATCGGCTGCCGGGCGCCCTGTGGTCATGCGCACCCTGGATGTGGGGGGGGATAAGCCGCTGCCGTACTTCCCGATTTCTGAAGAAAATCCTTTCCTTGGCTGGCGTGGTATCCGCTTGTCGCTGGATCATCCTGAGCTGTTTTTGGTGCAGCTGCGGGCCATGATGCAAGCCGGCGGTGATGGCGATAACCTGAAAATTCTGCTGCCGATGGTGAGCAGTATCGATGAAATTGATGAGGCGCTGTTGTACCTCGAGCAGGCATTCAGTGAGCTTCAGGCCGATGTGAATCCGGCGCTGAAACGGCCGCCGATTGGTGTAATGCTTGAGGTGCCGGCATTGCTGTTCCAGCTTGCTGAAGTGGCAAAGCGGGTCGACTTTGTCTCTGTGGGCAGTAACGATTTGACTCAGTATTTGCTGGCGGTGGACCGTAACAATCCCAGGGTCAGCAGCCTGTTCGACTCCTTCCATCCCGGCATTTTGCGGGCGCTTAGACGGGCACTGGTTGACTGTCGTCAGCTCAATCTGGAAGTCAGCGTCTGTGGTGAGCTCGCCGGTGAGCCCATGGGCGCGCTGCTGCTGGTGGCCATGGGGTACGATCAGCTGTCGATGAACCAGGGCAGTCTGGCACGGATTAACTACCTGCTGCGGCGGGTGGAGCGTGCTGAGCTTGAAGCCTTGCTCGAGTTGGTGCTGCAGATGTCCAATGGTCAGGATGTGCGTGAATTGGTGCGGGAATATCTGGATACCCGCGAGCTGGTGTCCATTCTGGGCTAAGACTATTCAGGTTAAGGCTCTTTATATTAAGACTGATTGGAATAGGACTGCCTGGTTCACGACCGAGTCGTTCAGGACCGCTTGAGTTTGCCACCGCGCCCAGCTTTTGGGTCGCGTCACAGGCCGTAATGCTTTAAGCTATCTGGCCATTGAAGAATCACAAGGTTTTGCCGTGGAACAAGTCATCTGGGTGATAGGCTGGTGTGTGCTCCTGGGAGCCTTTGTTGGCTTTATGGCAGGGCTGCTGGGGATTGGCGGCGGCCTGATGATAGTGCCTGCGCTGCTCTACTTACTGCCAAGCGTGGGCTTTGGCGCCGACTATTTGCCTCACGTTGCCATCGCCACGTCACTGTCGGCGATTATTCTTACTTCGCTTTCCTCCGCCAAGGCCCACCATGGCCGTGGCAATATCGACTTTTCACTGCTTAAAGTGCTGGCTCCGGCGGTACTGCTAGGTGCACTTGCCTCAGGGTTTGTGTCTGAACGTATTCCGGCGGAGCAGCTGCGCCAGGCCTTCGCAATTTTTGTCATCCTGATGGCGCTGCAAATGACCTATCCGTTCAAGACGGAGTCAAACCGCAGTTTGCCATCTGCGGCCGCCTTGTTTGTAATAGTGTTTTTCATCGCGCTGATTGCCGGATTGATGGGCATTGGTGGCGGCGTCCTGTTGGTGCCACTACTGACTTTTTTTGGTGTTGCCATGCGCACCGCCGTCGGCGTGTCGGCCGGAACCGGCCTGCTGATTGCACTCTCCGGAAGCACAGGTTACGTGATTGCCGGCTGGAATGCCCAAGGCATGCCCGATTACACCTTGGGTTACGTTTATCTGCCCGCGCTGGTTGGGATTGTGTGTACCTCGGTGCTGACCGCCCCCGTTGGCGCCAAAGCCGCCAGCAGCTGGCCAACCGCTATCCTGAAGAAAATTTTTGCGCTGCTTCTGACCATAATTGGACTGCGCCTGGTGGTGGGCTGACGCCACACCCAAAAAACCGAGTATGTTATGCCGCTGACGTTTCCTGATATCGACCCTGTGATTGCCCGTTTCGGGCCGTTTGAGCTTTTTGGTCAAACCTTCGAGCCTGCACTGCGCTGGTACGGCATGATGTACCTGGTGGGCTTTTTGGCAGCGCTGTGGCTTTTGAACCGCAAGGCCGATCAGTCCGGCGGTGTCTGGAGTCGGGAGCAGGTGTCCGATCTGCTGTTTTACGGCTTCCTTGGGGTAGTGCTCGGTGGCCGGATTGGCTATGTGGTGTTTTACCATTTCGACCTGTTTATGGCCGACCCCCTGTATCTGTTTAAGATTTCCGAAGGCGGCATGTCGTTCCATGGTGGCCTGATTGGGGTGATTAGCGCCATGGTGTACATTGCCTGGCGTCAGCGTCGGCCCTTCTTTGCCGTGGCCGATATGGTAGCGCCTGTGGTGCCCATAGGCCTGGGGGCAGGGCGCATCGGCAACTTTATCAATGGTGAGCTGTGGGGACGGGTGTCGGATGTGCCCTGGGCCATGGTATTTCCAACGGGCGGCCCCGAGCCGCGCCATCCCTCGCAGCTGTATCAATTTGCACTGGAGGGAGTTGCCCTGTACCTGCTGCTGTGGTGGTATGCCAAACGCACCACCAAGGTGGGGGCGGTTTCCGGGATGTTTTTGCTCGGTTATGGGCTGTTTCGAATTTTGGTGGAAACCGTGCGTCAGCCCGACGCTCACCTCGGCCTATACCTCGGTTTTTTAACCATGGGACAAATTCTTTCATTGCCGATGATCCTCTTCGGCCTGTATTTGATTTTGCGTAAACAGGAAGCGCGCTGATGAAGCAATATCTCGATTTAATGCAGCACATTCTCGATAAAGGCACCGATAAGAGTGACAGAACCGGTACCGGCACCCGCTCGGTTTTCGGTTATCAGATGCGCTTTGATCTTAACGAAGGTTTCCCGCTGGTCACCACCAAGAAATGCCATCTTCGCTCGATTATTCATGAATTGCTGTGGTTTTTGCAGGGCGACACCAATGTTGCTTATCTGCATGAAAACAAAGTGAGTATTTGGGACGAATGGGCCGATGAGAACGGTAATCTTGGTCCGGTATACGGCGCTCAGTGGCGCAGCTGGCCAACTCCTGATGGCCGCCATATCGACCAGATAACCCAGGTGATTGAACAGATTAAATCCAACCCTGACTCACGTCGTTTGATTGTGTCGGCATGGAACGTGGGTGAGCTCGACAAAATGGCACTGGCCCCTTGCCACGCGTTTTTCCAGTTTTATGTGGCCGATGGCAAGCTGAGCTGTCAGCTGTATCAGCGCTCCTGCGACGTGTTCCTGGGCTTGCCATTTAACATTGCCAGCTATGCCTTGCTGACCATGATGGTGGCGCAGCAGTGCGATCTCGAACTGGGGGATTTTGTCTGGACCGGTGGCGATACTCACCTGTACAGCAATCACATGGAACAAACCCAGCTGCAGCTGTCCCGTGAGCCACGTCCGCTGCCCACCATGACCATAGCGCGCCGCCCCGAGTCGATTTTTGACTACCGCTTCGAGGACTTCGAGCTCAGCGGTTATGACCCTCATCCCCACATCAAGGCCCCTGTTGCCATCTAGTTGATGAAACTTTCGTCTGATACCTCGGAAATATCGAGGTATCAGGCAGAAACTTACGATTATGTTTGTTAATCTGATTTCGCTACACTCAGGACATTAGGTTTCTTTGGGAGTAACGAAATGGATAAGGCTATTCGTAATTTTTTGAGCCAGGAGTCTGCCGGTGGCATCTTGCTGCTGGTGGCCGTTGCACTGGCCATGTTGCTCGCCAACTCGCCGCTTTCCGGTCTGTATCAGGGGTTTCTTAACACCGAGATGCAGGTGCGTTTTGGCGCGTTGGACATCAATAAGCCATTGCTGTTGTGGATTAACGACGGCCTGATGGCACTGTTCTTTTTGCTCATTGGTCTGGAAGTTAAACGTGAGCTGCTGGAAGGCGCGCTGTCGAGCCCGTCAAAGGCATCGCTACCTACCTTTGCCGCCATCGGCGGTATGTTGGTTCCGGCGGCCATTTACCTGTTCTTCAACTATGCCGATCCTGCGACCAAGGTAGGCTGGGCCATTCCGGCCGCCACCGATATTGCCTTTGCGCTGGGGATCATGGCGCTGCTGGGTAATCGCGTGCCCGTGGCGCTCAAGGTGTTCCTGCTGGCGCTGGCCATTATCGACGACCTTGGCGTGATTGTGATTATCGCGCTGTTCTACAGCACGGATCTGTCGATGCTGAGCCTTATCATTGCCGCCGTGGCAGTGACCGGCCTGGTCGCGCTGAACCGTAAGGGTGTTACTGCCCTCGCGCCATATGGCGTGCTCGGTATCATCCTGTGGATCGCGGTGCTGAAATCCGGCGTGCACGCTACTCTGGCCGGCGTGGTGATTGCCTTCTGTATTCCGCTGCGTGCCAAAGACGGCAGCTCGCCCTCAGAGCATCTGGAGCACAGCCTGCACCCCTGGAGTAATTTCCTTATTCTGCCAGTGTTTGCCTTTGCCAACGCCGGTGTGCCGCTTGGCAACATGGGGCTGGACAGCCTGACATCGCCCGTGCCTGTCGGTATTGCGCTGGGTCTGCTGCTGGGCAAGCCAATTGGTGTGATGGTGTTCAGTTATATCGCCGTCAAACTGCGTTTGGCTGAGCTGCCTCAGGGCATTGGCTGGCGCCAGATTGCACCTGTGTCCGTGATGTGTGGTATCGGCTTTACCATGTCGATGTTTATCGCCTCGCTGGCCTTTGAACATGGCGGCGAAGCCTATGGCGACCTGGCGCGTCTTGGCATTCTGCTCGGTTCGCTGTTTGCAGCCGTAATCGGGTACTTCTGGTTGTCCAAAGTACTGCCTCAAGCGGGAGAAAAAGCATGAAGATCAAATTAGTCTCTGTTATCGCCCTGTCCCTGGTGTCTGGTGTTGCGGCCGCCTCATCGCTGGATACCTGTGTTAAAGACAGTAAGAGTGAGGCCTGCCAAAGCTATCTGGGTGGTGTGGTGGATGGCGCCTTGATGTACAAAACCAGTGCCCTTGGTGCCAGACCCGAAACCAATGGCTTTGAGAGCCGGGCGCTCAAGTACCGAGGCGGCAGCCGCTTCCAGGATGCCAATCGCCGTTTCTGCGCCGACCGCATCCCTGACCGGCAGGTGCTGCTTGAGGGTCTTACTGAAGCGGTGAACTCAGGTGAAGTGCAGGACCAGGCGGGGTTGACCCAGGCCATGTACAGCCTGCTCGATTGCCAGCGCCTCAAGTAAGGCTGCCGGTTAACTGATGCAGCACCTCAACTATAACCATCTGTATTACTTCTGGATGGTGCAAAGCAAGGGCTCGGTGGCCAAGGCCGCCGAAGCCCTGTGCCTGACCCCGCAAACGGTAACCGGCCAGATAAGAGCGCTGGAAGATCGTCTGGGGGGCGCGCTTTTCAAACGGGTTGGTCGCCAGCTGGAGCCCACGGATCTGGGTGAGCTGGTGTACCGCTACGCCGACAAGATGTTCAACCTAAGCTATGAGCTTCTGGATATCCTCAATTACCGCAAAGATGCCGCTATGCTGTTTGAGGTGGGCATTGCCGATGCGCTGTCCAAGGCGCTCTCCAGCCGGGTACTGTTAAGTGTGCTGCCTACCGACGGCACCATGCGTCTGGCCTGTTATGAAGCGACCCACGAGAGCCTGATGACGCGCCTGCGGGAGCACAAGTTGGATATGATTTTGTCTGATTGTGCCGGTGAGTCGCTCAAATACCCGGAAATCCTCTCCAAAAAGCTCGGTGAATGTGGCGTGAGCTTCTTCTCCGCCCGTGAGTACAGCAAGCCCTTTCCCGCCTGTCTTGAGCAGGACAAGCTTTTGATCCCCGGCAAGCGCACCAGCCTTGGCCAGCAGCTGCATCGCTGGTTTGCCGAAAAAAACCTGACCGTGAGTATTCTCGGTGAATTCGATGATGCGGCCATGATGAAAGCCTTTGGCTTTTTTGGGCAAGGGATTTTTGTGGCGCCGTCCATCTACCGGCAGGACATCCTTGGCCATGGTATGCAGTTACTGGGGGAAACCCTGGATGTGCGCGAGGAATACCACGTGATGTTTGCCGAACGGATGATCCAGCATCCGGCGGTTAAGCGGTTGCTGGAAACCGATTTTATCGATCTGTTCGGCGGCCTCGACAGTCAGGTGCAAAAGTTCTGAGCCGCTGGTCAGGGCCCCGCCAATCCTGCTAGACTTAGCCGCAGTTTTTCCGAGGTTTAAGGAAGCATCAAGTGACTGAAGTTATGAGTATCGCCAGGGTTCGCTGGGCCTGTCGCCGCGGTATGTTGGAGCTGGACGTGTTGTTTCAGCCCTTTGTTGAAAAGCACTACGAAGCCTTGAGCGACGCCGACAAAGCGACATTCGTGCGTTTGCTTGAGTGTGAAGACCCTGAGCTGTTTGCCTGGTTTATGGGCCATGAAATTTGCCAGGATCCCGAGCTTGCCGCCATGGTGGTTACGGTTCGTGGACGCGAGGCGCCATAGATTTTCGCTTAAGGCCTCGCGGGATCAGTACTTCAGCCTGCTGATCCTGTGGGCGCTTTTCCTCACCAGCCTGCTTGCCTGGCCGGCCGATTTATCCTTTCCATTTCGCTTGTTACAGTTTGGCGCTCTTGGCGTTATCTGTTTCTATTTTTCGTATCAGTTGCTGAGCCTTAAACGCTGGCAGTGGCAATTCAGTGTAGATGCCCTGGGCTGCCTTGAAGATGAGCGTGGCAAACACACCTTAAGCCGCCAGTGGGTGACGCCTTTTGTGTGTTTGATTATGCTAAAAAATCAAGACGGCGGGCGCCGTCTTGAATGGGTGTTTGCCGATATGCTCGCCGATGGCGATTATCGCGACCTGTGCCGCTTACTCATCAGCGCTCCGGGCTTAGAATAGTCGGGCCGGAGTGCTCGAGCTTCTCTGGATGGTCGAGGTTGCAGTGCAGCCCCCGGCTCTCTTTACGGGCCATGGCGCAGCGGATGATAAGCTCCGCCACCTGCACCAGATTACGCAGCTCAAGCAGGTTATTGCTGACGCGGAAATTGGAGTAGTACTCCTGAATTTCCTGCTGCAACATGGTTACCCGCCTAAGGGCCCGCTCCAGGCGCTTGTCGGTGCGCACTATGCCCACGTAGTCCCACATAAACAGGCGTAATTCGTGCCAGTTGTGGGCAATTACCACTTCTTCATCTGAGTTACTCACCCGGCTTTCATCCCAGGCAGGCAAGGGGCCCGGCATGGGGATTTTGCCCATCAGGCTTTCGATATCCTGAGCGGCAGCGCGGGCAAACACCAGGCATTCCAGCAGTGAGTTACTGGCCAGACGGTTCGCGCCGTGCAGGCCGGTGTAAGCCACTTCACCAATTGCATACAGACCGTTGAGATCGGTCTGGCCGTGCAGGTCGGTCATCACGCCGCCGCAGGTGTAGTGAGCGGCCGGTACAATCGGGATCGGCTCTTTGGTGATATCCAGACCCAATTCCAGGCAGCGGCTGTGGATGGTAGGGAAGTGCTTGATGATGAAGTCGGCCGGTTTGTGGCTGATGTCGAGATACATGCAGTCGACACCCAGGCGCTTCATTTCATAGTCGATGGCGCGGGCAACTATGTCGCGGGGAGCGAGTTCGGCGCGCTCGTCAAAGTCAGGCATAAAGCGGCTGCCGTCGGGGCGACGAAGGAAAGCGCCTTCACCGCGCAGGGCTTCGGTCAGCAAAAAGTTACGTGCTTCGGCATGGAACAGGCAGGTGGGGTGGAACTGATTGAACTCCATGTTGGCCACCCGGCAACCCGCGCGCCAGGCCATGGCAATGCCATCACCGCTGGCCACATCCGGGTTGGAGGTGTACTGGTATACCTTGGAGCTGCCGCCGGTGGCGAGCGCGACAAAGCGCGCTTTTACGGTTTCAACCTGCTCCAGACTGCGGTTCCAGACATAGGCGCCCAGCACCCGGTTGCCGGTACGGCCCAGCTTGCGGGTGGTGATTAGGTCGATGGCGTTGTAACGCTCCAGCACCTGAATATTGGGGTGCGACGCCGCCAGTTCCTGCAGTGTGGTTTGTACCGCTTTGCCGGTGGCATCGGCGGCGTGCAGAATCCGTCTGTGGCTGTGGCCGCCTTCACGGGTAAGGTGATATGGCTGGGCTTCGTTGGTGATGTTCTCTTCTTTATCGAAGGGCACGCCACATTCAATCAGCCACTGCATGGCGGCTTTGGCATTTTCTGCGGTGTAGGTCACAACCCCTTCATCGCAAATGCCTGCCCCGGCGACCAGAGTGTCGGCCACGTGGGACTCAATTGTGTCATCCTCATCGAATACCGATGCGATACCGCCCTGGGCATAGTAGGTCGAGCCTTCGCAGAGCGGACCTTTCGAGATCAGAATAACCTTTGCTTTTTCAGCAAGATGGAGAGCCAAGGTCAAGCCAGCGGCGCCGCTGCCAATAACCAGAATGTCTGACTGGTGTTCAACTGCTTGTTTCATCGGGTATCATGACGGATTCAAATGTCCCGCTATGATAAACAATGTTGGGTATTTAGGGTACTTGCCCCGGTCGGGGATTTTTTAATAAAAATCGCAGAACTTTTTCAAGATACGCTGGTCTACATAGGTAGTTATGATTCGAGCGACTGAAAAATCAGTGTTTTAGATTTGGGAGAAGTCGGCTCGGATGAGTGGACAAAAAAGCGATCAAGAGCTCGTAGAGCTGGTTCAGCGGGGAGATAAAAACGCCTTTAATCTGCTGGTATTGCGATACCAGAGCCGGGTGATAAACCTGATATCAAGGTATGTGCGTAATCAGGCCGATGTGGCCGATGTAGCACAGGAAGCCTTTATCAAAGCTTACCGGGCACTGGCCAACTTCCGTGGAGAGAGTGCGTTTTATACCTGGCTGTACCGCATCGCGGTCAATACGGCGAAAAACTATTTGGTATCCCAGGGGCGC
The DNA here is from genome assembly GCF_003957745.1 of Shewanella khirikhana. Lineage (NCBI taxonomy): Bacteria > Pseudomonadati > Pseudomonadota > Gammaproteobacteria > Alteromonadales > Shewanellaceae > Shewanella > Shewanella khirikhana. Next base: position 473,924 of record NZ_CP020373.1, read on the forward strand.
CGTGCGCCTGCCAACGATGTGGATGCCGAGGAAGCCGAATATTATGACGGCAGCGATGCATTAAAAGAGTTTGCCTCACCGGAGCGACTGATGTTGTCCGACGAAATCAAACGCGTGGTGTTTGAAACGTTGGAAGAGTTGCCCGAGGAGTTGAAGATGGCCATTTCCCTGCGTGAGCTTGATGGTATGAGCTACGAGGATATCGCTAACGTGATGGAATGCCCTGTGGGCACGGTACGTTCGCGGATTTTCCGGGCAAGGGAAGTGATAGACAGGAAGCTGCAGCCACTGCTGGAATCCTGAGGAGCCCAGGCTCCATCAGCCATGTTTTACACCCTTTAGAGAGACATGAGTAATGGAAAAGATTGGACAGGAATGGGTATCTGCAAGTGTTGATGGCGAAACCGATCGCCAAACCCTGGCTGAACTTGCCGCAGATACAGATTCTCGCGCCCAGTGGCAGCGTTATCATCTGATTGGCGATGCCATGCGCGGTGATATGCCTGAAAGCCTGCATCTTGATTTGTCTTCCCGTATCGCTGCGGCGCTGGAAGATGAACCAACTATTCTGGCTCCGCAAACTGAAACCATGGAAGACGCCCAGCCCAGGAAAGCCACTGTGGTGCCCTTTATGCGCCAGATTGGCCAATACGGCATTGCCGCCGCTGTGGCGCTGATGGCCGTGGTTGGGGTGCAAAATTATCAGGCTGCCGATGAAACTCAGCCAATGCCGGTCTTCAACACCCGTCCTCTGGTGGGCTCTGCCACCCCAGTTAGCCTGCAAACAGGTCCTGTGGTGAATCAGAATCAGGGTTTCAATAATGAGCAGGTTCTCGAGCAGCGTCGTCGCATTAATGCCTATTTGCAGGATCATATGTTGCAGCAGAGATTGAACAGCGGTGTGGTTGTGGACGACAATAGCGAGGTGACCCCAGTTCCAGTCAATCGCTGAAGGAGTTAGCTTGCGATCCATTCTCCTGGCCCTCGTGGCCTTGGTCCTGCCGGCTGCGGCCGAGGACCTCTCCGCCAAAGCCTGGCTCGAATCCATGAGCCGGGCGCTCAATCAAGAACAATTCAAGATGTCGGTCATTCATTTGCAGGCCGATCATATCCGCCCCTTGGTGTACCTGCATGGCAAGGTTGCCGATGAGGAAGTGGCCTTTCTTGAGCACTTGAATGGCCCTATCAAAAATGCGGTCCGTATCGGCCACACAGTTACCTTTATCGAGCATGATCAGCCGGCTTTCAGCGTCAATGCCGACCGTATTCAGGGGTTGTGGCCCGCTGTGTTTGCCGGGAACATTGCCGACATCGAGGCAGGCTATCAGTTTGTGCTTGGTGGCCGCAGTCGTATTGCCGGGCGTCCTGGGCAGCTGATCCGGTTCATTCCCAACGATCCGCACCGCTATCCGCTGCAGGTTTGGGTCGATATGGAAACCTTCCTGCCACTACGCTACGAACTGCTCACTGAAGAGAAAGAGCTGCTTGAGCAGATCATGGTGGTGGAACTGATAGTACTTGAAGAGCCCGCGCCGCTGCTGGTGGAAGCCGCCAAGCAGGATTGGCCGCCGGTAATAAGCCAGCTCGACCGCCACGATGGCCAGAATTGGACTTTCTCCTGGCTGCCGGAAGGCTTCCGCATTGTTGCGCGGGATCATCACCGTTTGATGGGCTCTCAGGAGCCGGTTGAATATGTGGCACTTACTGACGGTGTGGCCAACATTTCGGTATACGTGGGCCGTGCAGGGCAAATCCCCATGCCCGATGAGCTTATGACCCGCAATGGTCTGGGGCTGGTGACTGAAAAGGTTGGCAACGCCGAAGTGGTTGCTGTTGGCCGGGTGCCGATGGCGACCTTGAGCCGTATCATTCGCAGTCTGGCGCTGGATAACCCCTCATGATGGAAGAACTGGCCCGGGTCATTCGGGTCGAAAATTCAGGTTGGGTCAGGGTCGAGGTGGAAGTCAAAACCGCCTGTGGCCACTGCGCCGCCAGCGAAAACTGTGGCACTGGCGCTATTGCCAGTGCCTTTGCCGGTAAAACCCAGCAGTTTGCCATCAAAAGCGCCGAAGCCTTCGAAGAAGGTGAGCTGATCCGCCTCGGCCTGCCGGAATCCAGCCTGCTGAAAGCTGCGGCCTTGGTGTACTTGCTGCCACTGGCGGGTTTACTTTTGGGAGCCCTTGGCGGCAAGTTGGCGGGCTCAGCCTTAAGCTTTGGCAGTGAAACCGCCAGTGTGGTGTTTTCACTGCTTGGCGCCATTGTTGCCTGGCTTTGGGGCAAGCGGCTTGCCAAAAATCTTGAGCGTCAAACTCAACCTGTCATCCTCGCCCGCCTGGGCAAAGCTGTGGAACCTACTTGCCTGACCAAAGCAGTCTGACTTTCCTGCGGATCAGATTGGTATTGCCCCCGTAATCGGGTACAATTTCGCACCTTTGATTTTGTCTTCCATTTTTAGTTTGGTCATTACCGAAGAATGAAACACATTAGAAACTTCTCCATCATTGCCCATATCGACCACGGCAAGTCCACCCTGTCTGACCGTCTTATTCAGGTTTGTGGTGGTCTGACGGACCGTGAGATGGCTGAACAGGTCCTTGATTCCATGGATCTTGAGCGTGAGCGCGGCATTACTATTAAAGCCCAGAGTGTGACTCTGGACTACACCGCTAAAAATGGTGAGACCTATCAGCTGAACTTTATTGATACCCCTGGCCACGTGGACTTCTCCTATGAAGTATCCCGTTCTTTGGCTGCCTGTGAAGGCGCATTGCTGGTGGTGGATGCTGGTCAGGGCGTAGAAGCCCAGACTCTGGCCAACTGTTACACCGCGCTGGAAATGGATCTGGAAGTGGTGCCGGTACTGAACAAAATCGACCTGCCCCAGGCCGAGCCTGAGCGCGTTGCCGCCGAGATTGAAGACATCGTTGGTATCGAAGCCCAGGACGCGGTGCGCTGCTCCGCCAAAACCGGCGTAGGTATCGAAGATGTGCTTGAAACCATAGTGGCGCAGATCCCGCCGCCGGAAGGCGAGCAGGAAGGGCCACTGCAGGCTCTTATTATCGACTCCTGGTTCGACAGCTACCTCGGCGTAGTGTCGCTGGTGCGTATCAAGAATGGCGTGCTCAAGAAGGGCGACAAGTTCAAGGTAATGAGCACAGGCCAGACTTACAACGCCGATCGCGTTGGTATCTTCACCCCGAAGATGAAAGACCAGGCTGAGCTGAAAACCGGTCAGGTAGGCTATGTTATCGCCGGCATCAAGGAAATTCACGGCGCCCCCGTGGGTGACACCCTGACCCTGGCCAAGCATGGTGCCGACAAGCCGCTGCCAGGCTTTAAGAAGGCTAAGCCCCAGGTATATGCCGGTGTGTTTACCATCTCCACCGACGATTATGAGAGCTTCCGTGATGCGCTGAACAAACTCAGCCTCAACGATGCGTCTTTGCAGTTTGAGCCTGAGACGTCCTCTGCGCTGGGCTTTGGTTTCCGTATCGGTTACCTGGGTCTGCTGCATATGGAAATCATTCAGGAGCGTCTGGAGCGTGAATACGATCTGGACCTTATCACCACGGCGCCAACCGTGGAATACGAAGTGGTACTGACCAACGGCGAAACCGTGTACGTGGATAACCCGTCCGATCTGCCGGCCATTAACCACATCGAAGAGATGCGCGAGCCTATCGTTCAGGCCAACATTCTGGTCCCTAAAGAGTATCTGGGTAACGTTATCACCCTGTGTGTGGAGAAGCGCGGTGTTCAGAAGAACATGGTGTACCACGGCAATCAGGTGGCACTGACTTACGATATTCCTGCCGCCGAAGTGGTGATGGACTTCTTCGACCGTCTGAAGTCAACCAGCCGCGGTTATGCCTCGCTGGAATATAACTTCATTCGCTTTGAGCCTGCTGACATGGTGCGTCTGGACGTGCTGATCAATGGCGATCGCGTTGACGCGCTGGCGATGATCATTCACCGCTCCAACATCCGCCACAAGGGTATTGCCCTGGTGGAGAAGATGAAAGAGCTAATCCCAAGGCAGATGTTCGATATCGCGATTCAGGCCGCAGTGGGTAACCAGGTGGTAGCCCGTTCTACCGTGAAGGCGCTGCGTAAAGACGTAACCGCCAAGTGTTACGGTGGTGACGTGTCGCGTAAGAAGAAACTGCTGCAGAAGCAGAAAGAAGGTAAGAAGCGGATGAAGCAGCTGGGCAACGTGGAAGTGCCGCAGGAAGCCTTCCTCGCAGTGCTCAAGCTTAACGATTGATCACATTCTTTTGCTTGCACCCCTAAGCCCTGCTTAGTAAAACATCGATAAGGCGCCGCAGTTTGCGGCGCTTTGGTTAGCAAATCCCGACACAGGAATTGAAAGTTCAGTGGGTATGCTCACCAAAGCGACTGGCTCTTCATCACAGGCGATAACGCGATATGAAGAGTTAAGCCAATCACTTTTAACGCCAAGGAGTAACCCCGTTAATGGCTGCGTATTTTTCTCAAATTCTGGTGATAGTCACCCTGGTTTCAGGCTTGATTTGGTTGTTCGATGTCCTGTTCCAGGCCCCCAAGCGCAAGGCTGCGCTGGCGGTGGCTCAGTCGTCCAATGCCTCACTCACTGAAGAGGCCGCTGAGGCCATCACCAAAGAGCCTTACATTGTTGAGACGGCCCATTCGGTATTCCCGGTGATTGCCTTTGTGCTGGTGCTGCGCTCTTTCCTGTATGAGCCATTTCAGATCCCCTCTGGCTCCATGATGCCAACCCTGCTGGTGGGCGATTTTATTCTGGTGGAGAAGTTCAGCTACGGCATTCGCGAACCCATGTGGCGTAACAAGGTGATTGAAACCGGCAGCCCTGAGCGCGGCGATATCATAGTGTTCAAGTACCCAGAAGACCCGGTTAAGGACTATATTAAGCGTGTGGTGGGCCTGCCGGGAGACCGCGTGTTTTATCAAAATAAAGAGCTCTACATTCAGCGTGCCTGCATCGAAGGCGAGGTGTGCGACAGCGTGCCTGCCAAGGTTACCCGCGTGGCCGATGGCGACAGCGAGTTTATGCAGGATGGAATGCGCCTCAAGCAGTTCAAAGAAACCCTGGGCAAGGTTGAGCACAATATTCTTATTAACCCGGCCCGCCCCGATATGCGTGGTATGTTTTATCGCAAAGGCAACCTGCCAGCAGGTGAGTTTGTGGTGCCTGAAGGCCAGTACTTCGTGATGGGCGACAACCGCGACAACAGTACCGACAGCCGTTTCTGGGGCTTCGTGCCTGAAGAAAACCTGGTGGGTAAGGCCGTGGCTATTTGGATAAGCTTCGAGTTCGAGCGTCAGCCGTCTGATACCCTGCCGACCTGGGTGCCCTCCGGCGTGCGCTTTAACCGCGTAGGTGGTATCCAGTGAGTATGGAGCCCATCAAAAATCTGCCCAGATTGTGCCGTACCCTGGGTTACGAGTTTAGCGATGTCAAACTGCTGGAGCAGGCGCTGACCCACAGAAGCGCCTCCAATCAGCACAATGAGCGGCTGGAGTTTTTGGGCGATTCCATTCTCTCCATCGTGATTTCGGATGCGCTGTTCCATCAGTTTCCTAAGGCCACCGAAGGCGATCTGAGCCGCATGCGTGCCACTCTGGTGCGCGGCGACACCCTGGCGATTATCGCCAAGGAGTTCAAACTGGGTGATTACCTGAATCTCGGCCCGGGTGAGCTCAAGAGCGGCGGTTTTCGCCGCGAGTCCATTCTCGCCGATGCGGTAGAGGCCATCATTGGCGCCATCTATCTGGATGCCGACCTTGAAACCTGCCGCGCGCTGCTGCTGAACTGGTATCAGCAGCGCCTCGCCGAGATTAAACCCGGCGTTGGCCAAAAGGATGCCAAGACCCTGCTGCAGGAATATTTGCAGGGCGTTAAGAAGCCTTTGCCCGAATATCAGGTTACCCTGGTGGAAGGCGAGGCACACGACCAAACCTTTACCGTTGAATGTCGTGTTATCGATATTGCTGAGCCCGTGGTGGGCGTAGGCAGTTCTCGCCGCAAAGCCGAACAGATGGCTGCGGCTCAAGTGTTGGAATTATTGAAACAATGAGCAAGAAACCCGAGTCAGGTGTGCCCGAGTCTGAACCCAGTTTGGACGATCTGCTGGCACGCATGAACAGCCAGAATCAGCCCGAAGAGCATTACGATGTTACCTACTGCGGTATGGTCGCCATCGTGGGGCGCCCCAATGTGGGCAAATCGACCTTGCTCAATAAGTTATTGAATCAAAAAATCAGTATCACTTCCCGTAAGCCGCAGACCACCCGTCACCGCATTATGGGTATCCATACTGAAGGGCCGAACCAGATTGTGTTTATCGACACACCCGGCCTGCACATCGAAGAAAAGCGCGCCATCAACCGCCTGATGAACCGTGCGGCAGCCAGCTCGCTGGCCGATGTGTCCATGGTGATTTTCGTGGTGGACGGCATGACCTGGACCGCCGACGATGAAATGGTGCTGAACAAGCTGCGCCGTGGCGGTGAACACCGCAAGACGGTGCTGGCCATCAACAAGGTGGATGGCATTAAGGAGAAAGGCGAGCTTTTCCCTTATCTGATTGAAGTATCAAAGAAATACGAATTCGATGAAATATTGCCCATCAGTGCCAAGCAGGGCACCAACGTTGAGCGTTTGCTGGACTTGGCCCGTGAGTCACTGCCTGAGTCAGTATTCTTCTTCCCGGAAGATTATGTAACAGATCGCAGCCAGCGCTTTATGGCCTCTGAAATCGTCCGTGAAAAGCTGATGCGTTTCCTCGGCGACGAACTGCCTTACGATGCCACTGTGGAAATCGAGCAGTTCAAGATGATGGAAAACGGCGTTTATCAAATCAACGCCCTGGTGTTGGTTGAGCGTGACGGCCAGAAGCGCATGGTGATCGGTAAGAAAGGCGAGCGCATTCGCACCATCGCCACCGAGGCCCGCAAAGACATGGAACGCCTGTTCGATAACAAGGTGTTCCTCGAAGTGTGGGTGAAGGTGAAATCCGGCTGGGCCGATGACGAACGGGCGCTGCGCAGCCTGGGTTACGGCGAAGATTAATCCCGGGGCCGCGATGGAAAGGGGTTACCTGCTGCATTCGCGCCCATATCGGGAAAACAGTGCCATCGTTAACCTGTTGGTGGATGGCGCAGGCCGGGTCGATGCGGTGGCACGGCTCGGCAGCGGCAAGCGCTCCAGTCGGGCGCTGCTGCAACCTTTTCAGCCACTGCTGTTTTCACTCTCGGGCAAGGGGGAGCTTAGAACCCTGAACCAGCCCGAAGCCTACGCACCTGCCATTCCGCTGCAGGGCGACGCCCTCTACGCTGCCATGTACCTCAACGAGCTGTTGATGCGCTGTCTAAGCCACAGCCACGGCGCAGAAGGGCTGTTTTTCGACTATCACCAAACCCTGATGGCCATGGCGAGAAGCTTCAGTCAGCCGCAGCTGCGCTATTTTGAGCTGAAGCTGCTGACCGAGCTTGGGGCCTGTCCGTCACTTATCCGCGATGCCAGCGGCGACGCCATTGAAGCCGCACTCGGGTATCGCCCCGGCAGTGAAGGCGGTCTGGTGACCTCATTGCAGGCCAACGCCATTCCCGGCCGGACACTGCTGGCGCTCGCCAATCAAACCCTGGAAAGTGAGGACTTTGCCGCCGCCAAGCAGCTTCTTCGCAGCCTGCTTGCGCCCTTTGTTGGCGACAAGCCGCTGGTCAGTCGCCAGCTTTTTGCCAGCCGTGCCCGCCCGGAGTAATCCCCCTGGCTCCATGGCAAGCCTTTAGCTGCAAAACTCTCATTGAGGTCGATGGCAAATTGCGCCCTTGGCTATATCAAGGGCGGGGGCGTATTTAGTACAATGCCAGCCAAAACCGCTAACACAAAAGTGAAGGAGTACCCGATGAGCCGCATTCTTCTGGGCGTGAACATCGACCATATCGCCACCCTGCGTCAGGCCCGTGGCACCAATTATCCGGATCCAGTGCACGCCGCTGCCGTGGCCGAGCATGCCGGTGCCGATGGCATCACCATTCACCTGCGTGAAGACAGACGCCACATCATCGACCGCGATGTTTACCTGCTGGCCAAAACCCTCAAAACCCGGATGAACTTCGAGTGCGCCGTGACCGAAGAGATGCTCAATATCGCCTGTGAGGTAAAACCCACTTATGTGTGTTTGGTGCCTGAAAAACGCGAAGAGCTGACCACTGAAGGCGGTTTGGATGTGGCAGGGCAGAAGGATAAAATCCGCGCCGCAGTTGAGCGCCTGGCTGGCCAGGGTATTCTGGTGTCGCTGTTTATCGATGCCGACAAGACCCAAATCGATGCCGCCCATGAAGTGGGAGCGCCCTATATCGAAATTCACACTGGCCGCTACGCCGATGCCCACACCGAGGCAGACGCCGAAGCCGAGCTTGAGCGCATCGCCTCTATGGCCAAATACGCCCACGGCCTTGGTATCACGGTGAATGCCGGTCACGGCTTGCACTACCACAACGTGAAGCCCATTGCCGCCATCCCCGAGTTGTATGAGCTCAATATCGGCCATGCGATTGTGGCCCGCGCCGCCATTGACGGTCTTGAGAAAGCCGTTCGCGACATGAAACAACTGATGCTTGAAGGTCGCCGGGGCGAGTAATGTCAGTGCTGGGGCTGGGAACGGATATTGTTGAGATTGAGCGCATTCGAAGTCAGCTTGAGCGCGGCGGCGATCGCCTTGCGCGGCGGGTGCTGACCGAGTCTGAGCTGGCTATCTTTGTTGCCAGCGGTCAGCGGGAGCTGTATCTGGCCAAACGCTTTGCCGCCAAAGAAGCGGTGGCCAAAGCGCTGGGCACGGGTATAGGCCGCGGTGTGTCGTTTCAGCATATCGAGACCTACAGTGACGACTTTGGCGCGCCCTGTGTGCGCCTCACCGACGGTGCGCTCGAGCGGATGCAGCAGCTCGGCGGCAGTCAAATACGCCTGTCCATAGCCGATGAGCGGCATTATGCGGTGGCAACCGCCATACTCTGTTGAGTGCATGAGATTAAGGGAGCCTGGCTCCCTTTTTTGTGGCTGGTGAAAGGTGGCTTGTCAATGACGGCTTTCTTTGCTCTACTGGTACATTCGTACCATTTGTTACGGGCGCAGTCGGCCCGTCAGGCAGTAAAACCACAATAAGAACCCATGCCAAGGAGAGTATTATGAAGACCGCTGTCGAGCAGCTGGCGCGCTACAAGAGCGTGCATTTGAACCCGACCAACATCAAAACCCACTTTGTTGGCATTCCGCTTATCATCTGGTCGGCCTTTGTCTGGCTTGGGCTGATCCGGTTTGAGCTTGGCAGCTTTGGCCAGGCCAGTGCCGCCATGGTGTTTACCCTGATAGTGCTCGCTTACTACCTTAGGCTGCATCTGCGCCTCGCAGTCGGCATGCTGATTTTTATCCTGCCGGTGCTTTATACCTCAGATAAGATGGCGGCTGTACCTCACGCAGGCTGGATTGCCGCGGCGGTGTTTGTGATTGGCTGGGTGTTTCAGCTAATTGGCCATCAATACGAGAAAGCCAAGCCGGCCTTTATTGATGATTTAACCCAGCTGCTGATAGGCCCTTTCTTTTTGATGGCCGAGCTTTACTTTGCCATGGGGCTTGAAAAAGAGCTTGATAAGGAAATCACTCCCAGGGCGATTGCTGCACGCAGGGCGTTGGAAGCGGCCAGAAAAGGCGGCTGAGTCTGCTGGCCTGATTGGAAACGTTGTCTGGAAAGAGATAAGAAAAAAGACGCTCAAGGCGTCTTTTTTGCTGCTATCGGTGCCTGGTAGAGGTCTGGCATCACCCGCACCGTTTTGACCATGTTCTCCGCCACCTCAATCACTTCAATCGGGTAGCCTTCGAGGCGCATACTGGTGTTGGGCGAGGGGATTTCTTCCAGGTATTCGAGAATAAGCCCATTGAGGGTTTTAGGGCCATCGGTGGGCAAGTCCCACTTCATTTCTTTATTCAATTCACGGATGTTGATACCGGCATCAATCAGCAAGCTGCCGTCTTCCTGCTGGAAAATCTCGTCACTGGCGGTGGGCACCATGGAGGTGGTGAAGTCGCCGACAATCTCTTCAAGAATGTCTTCCAGGGTAACCAGACCCTGAATATCACCGTATTCATCCACCACCAGACCAATGCGCTCTTTATTTTGCTGGAAGTTGGCGAGCTGCACATTGAGCGGGGTGCCTTCTGGAATAAAGTACAGCTCTTTTACCGCCCGCAGCAGGGTGGATTTGCTGAACTGCTCTTTGGATTGCAGTCTCAGGGCGTCACGCAGGTGGATAAAGCCGACCGCATCGTCGATGGTGTCGCGATAAACCAGCACCCGGGTATGGGGACTGGTAACCACCTGGCGGTTAATCACTTTGAAATCGTCATTGACGTTAATGGCGTAGATTTCGGCGCGGGGGATCATGATGTCTTCCACCGTCACCTTCTCCAAATCCAGAATCGACAGCAGCATGTCCTGGTGACGTTGGGGTATAAGGGCGCCGGCCTCGTGTACAACGGTGCGCAGTTCTTCCTGACTCAGGGCATCGTTGGTTGCCACATTGCGAATACCAATCAGCCTCAGAATGCCGGAAGTAATGATGTTCATCACTTTCACGAGCGGCTGCAGTATCACCAGCAGCCACTTGAGCAGCAAACTCGACGGGTAAGCGATACGTTCAGGATGCAATGCGGCGACGGTTTTTGGGGTCACTTCGGCAAACACCAGCACCACGACAGTCAGTACACCTGTGGCAATTGCCACGCCCACATCGCCCCAAATACGGATGCCGATAATGGTGGCAATGGCCGATGCCAGAATGTTTACCAGGTTATTGCCAATCAGGATAAGACCAATCAAACGGTCTGGACGGTCAAGCAGCTTGGAGGCCCTTTTGGCTGCCTTGTGGCCGCTGCTTGCCAGATGGCGCAAGCGGTAGCGGTTTAAGGACATCATCGCGGTTTCTGAGCCTGAGAAGTAGGCAGAGATCAGGATTAACACTAACAGGGACAGCAGAAGTGTTCCGGTCGATATCGATTCCAAGCAGGGGCTCCATTAATGCCGGGCGAAGTTAGTAAATACTGGCATTTTAAAGGGGTGTCAAGAGAAGCGGGGGCCTGAAGCCCCCGCCTTGAGTATCAGTGAAGGATGAGTTCCTTGACGATACGGGCACCAAAATAGGCGAGTGAGAGCAGGGTTGCCCCTGTCAGGGTGTAGGCGATGGCGGTGCGAATGCGGCAACCTACCGAGTACTGCTGCCACAGCATAATGATGTACACAAACCAGGCGATAATCGACAGAATGGCCTTGTGGCCCTTGCCCTCGGCAAACATGTCATCGAGGAAAATAAAGCCGGTGGCAAGCCCCAGACTGAGCAGAATCACCCCAATAATCACCAGGTGATACAGCTGCTTTTCCACTGTCATCAGCGGCGGCATCGCCGGGCTCAACATAAACTGTTTCTGCTTGAGCTTTTTCTGGATCATCGCCAGCTGAATGGCATAGAGCGCGGCAATCATCAGCGCACTGTAGGCCATCAGCGACAGCACCACGTGGGCCAGCACCTCTGGGTTGTGCTCAAAATGGGTGATGTACTTGGGTGGTACCAGCCACAGCAGCGCTACCGACAGCACCGAGCAGGCATACACCACCGGCACCACTACTATCACTTTGAGACGGAAAATCAGCACACTGAAGGTGAAGGCAATGATCCAGTTCACCAAGGAGATCACATTGGTGAGGCTGAAGTTCTGACCATCATCGGTAAAGATGGCTTGTTGCAGCGCGGCGGCGTGAAGAACCACTGCAATTGAGGCCACAGCGGCAACCGCGCGGCGGTTGGGGCCTTCTGCATGGAACAGGCGACTGGTGACCAGTACCAGGGCGATACAGTAAAAAAACATGGCTGACGCAGAAAAAAGAACCATGGGGTATCAACCTACTTATTCATTACTCTTGGGCTTCGCGTAGCGAAAGCGGGATTGGCGATTCGGGAATTAGAATAACACGAGCCTTGCACAAATGGGCAGTGATGTGAGTTGCAAATTTTAGCCAATTCTGATTGTTAGCTCTGCTTTATTGGCCGTGGTGGGTGTTGGTCGCTTTTGGCAGGTAGCATAAACCGCTGGCATCGCTATAATACAGGCCAACTTTGACAATTCTTATAGGTTAGCACTGGACGATGTTTGAGAACCTGACCGACAGACTGTCGCGTACGCTGAAGAATATCAGTGGTCGCGGTCGCTTAACGGAAGACAACATTAAAGACACCCTGCGCGAAGTGCGCATGGCGCTTTTGGAGGCCGACGTGGCCTTGCCGGTTGTCCGTGAATTCGTAAATGCCGTTAAAGAGCGTGCGGTAGGGCAGGAGGTTGCCAAGAGCCTGACCCCTGGCCAGGTGTTCGTCAAAATCGTTCAAAGCGAACTGGAAAAAGCCATGGGCGAGGCCAATGAGGCCTTGAATCTGGCAGCCCAGCCACCCGCCGTAATCATGATGGCAGGTCTGCAGGGTGCCGGTAAAACCACCTCGGTGGCCAAGCTGTCCAAGTTCCTGCGTACCCGCCAGAAGAAATCTGTGCTGGTGGTCAGTGCCGACGTTTACCGTCCGGCCGCTATCAAGCAGCTTGAGACCCTGGCAAATGAAGTGGAAGTGGAATTCTTCCCCTCCGATGTGAGCCAAAAGCCCATCGACATTGCCAATGCTGCCATTGCCCACGCCAAGCTTAAGTTTATCGATGTAGTCATTCTCGATACCGCCGGCCGTCTGCACGTAGACGATGCCATGATGGACGAGATCAAAGAACTGCATGCAGCGGTGAAGCCCATTGAGACCCTGTTTGTGGTTGACGCCATGACAGGTCAGGACGCGGCCAACACCGCCAAGGCATTTAACGAAGCCCTGCCGCTGACCGGTGTGGTACTGACCAAGGTCGACGGTGATGCCCGTGGTGGTGCTGCCCTGTCTATCCGCCACATTACCGGCAAGTCTATTAAGTTCCTCGGTGTTGGCGAGAAGACCGATGCCCTCGAGCCATTCCACCCAGACCGTGTGGCCTCGCGCATCCTCGGCATGGGCGACGTGCTCTCCTTGATTGAACAGGTTGAGCGCGGCGTTGATAAAGAAAAGGCGATGAAGCTTGCCTCCAAGGTCAAGTCCGGTGGCAATTTCGACCTGGAAGACTTCCGCGAGCAGCTGCAGCAGATGAAGAACATGGGCGGCATGATGGGCCTGCTGGAGAAAATGCCTGGAGTTGGCCAGCTGCCGCCCGAGGCGATGGCACAAATTCAGGACGGCAAGATGACCCGTCAGATGGAAGCTATCATCAATTCAATGACGCCGGGTGAGCGCCGTAACCCGGATATCATCAAGGGCTCGCGCAAGCGTCGTATCGCAGCGGGTTCTGGCACACAAATTCAAGACGTTAACCGTCTGCTCAAGCAGTTCACCCAGATGCAGAAGATGATGAAAAAGATGTCTTCCAAGGGTGGCATGCAGAAAATGATGCGCGCCATGGGCGGTATGATGCCCGGCGGTATGAAGTTACCCGGGCGCTAATCCCGGTAAGGTGCAGCCGGAAAAATGGCCAAATCCGGTTGCATTCGCCTGAAACTCAGGTAAAATTCTTCGGCTTTCTTGCTGGGACTCTTCCGCGAACACGGGGTTCCAGTTTTTATTTTTGCTTCGTGCAAATCATTAGAGGACAAAAAACGCATGGTTACCATTCGTTTAGCTCGCGGTGGCGCTAAAAAGCGTCCATTCTACAACATCGTAGTTACTGACTCTCGTAACGCCCGTGACGGCCGTTTCATCGAGCGCGTTGGTTTCTTCAACCCTCTGGCCAAAGGCCAGGAAGAAACTCTGCGTCTGGATCTGGACCGTGTTGATCACTGGGTAGGCAACGGTGCTTCTACTACCGATCGCGTAGCCAAGCTGATCAAAGACGCCCGTAAAGCTGCTGCTTAATGGCGTAAAGGTATAGATTGATGAGCAGTAACCAACAGCCGGTAGTAGTGGGCAAAATCGGCTCCTGCTATGGCGTTAAAGGTTGGCTGAAGATCACGGCCTATACCGATTCCGTTGAAGGTATTTTTGACTACTCTCCCTGGTTTCTTAACGAGCAGGGAAAGTGGCGCGAAGTGAAGGTGTCCCAGTGGCGTTTTCATGGGAAGTCAGTTGTGGCTGCCCTTGAAGGCGTGAATGACAGGGATCAGGCCCAGATGCTCACTAACTGTGAGATTGGGATCCTGGCGGACCAAATGCCCGAGTTGCCCTCAGACGAGTTCTACTGGCGCGATCTCATTGGCTGTGACGTTATCAACACCAAGGGCTACAACATGGGTGTGGTTGACCAGATCCTGGAAACAGGTTCCAACGACGTACTCATGGTGAAGGCCAACGCCAAAGATGCTTTCGGCAAAACGGAACGTATGATTCCGTTTCTTCCCGACCAGTTCGTCCTTGAGGTCAAACTGGCGGAAAAACAGATTATTGTGGATTGGGATCCTGACTTCTAAATCGAGGTACTAAACATGTGGTTAGGGGTAGTAACCCTGTTTCCCGAAATGTTTCGTGCCATCACTGATTTTGGGGTCACGGGTCGGGCCATCAAGAATGGCCTGCTGGAGTTGCACACGTGGAATCCCCGTGATTTCACCCATGACCGGCACAGAACCGTGGACGACCGACCTTATGGCGGCGGACCGGGAATGCTGATGATGGTGCAACCACTGAAAGATGCCATCCAAGCTGCCCGTGAGGCGGCTGGTGAAGGTGCTAAGGTAATTTATCTGTCGCCTCAGGGGCGCAAGCTGACACAGCGTGGCGCAACTGAACTGGCAGGTTCGCAGAAGTTGATTTTGGTGTGTGGACGATACGAAGGTATCGACGAGCGCATCATTCAGACTGAAGTGGACGAGGAATGGTCAATCGGTGATTACGTGCTTTCGGGCGGTGAATTACCGGCAATGACCCTGATCGATGCAGTGTCCCGCCTGGTGCCCGGCGTGCTGGGTAAACAGGCTTCGGCGGAGCAGGACTCCTTCTCCGACGGCTTGCTCGATTGTCCTCATTACACCCGGCCCGAATCTTTGGATGGACTGGATGTGCCGGCAGTGTTGCTCGGTGGCAACCACGAAGATATTAGACGCTGGCGTCTTAAACAAAGTCTCGGAAGAACTTTTTTAAGAAGACCAGAATTATTTGAAAATCTAGCTCTGACTGACGAACAAACCCGCCTTTTGGCCCAGTTTGTCGACGAAATGGATAATCCACAGTAGTCGTAGCTCAGTTAAATCTAGTATGGAGTTTACATGAACAACATCATCAAGATGCTCAACGATGAGCAAATGAAAAACGACGTTCCTGATTTCGGCCCAGGTGATACCGTAGTGGTTCAGGTTCGTGTTAAAGAAGGTGACAAAGAGCGTCTGCAGGCCTTCGAAGGCGTTGTAATCGCCAAGCGTAACCGTGGTCTGCACTCTGCCTTTACCGTTCGTAAGATTTCTAACGGCGAAGGTGTTGAGCGTGCTTTCCAAACTCACAGCCCTCTGATTTCCAGCATCGAAGTTAAGCGTCGTGGCCGCGTTCGTCGCGCCAAGCTGTACTATCTGCGTGAGCGTTCAGGTAAGTCTGCACGTATCCGTGAGAAGCTGGCGACCAAGTAATCGCCCAAAAAAGACGCAAGTGTTCGCACAGAAAACCGCCCTCGTGGCGGTTTTTTGTTTTTGTCGCCATCGTAAAGTTGCCGCTGCCACGGCTTTCCTCCCGCCTTCTGACGGCATCCCCACGAATTTTGAATGAATTTTTATCAACTGCGCTTGCAGGCCGCCGACTAAACAGGCACACTGTGCTCTCAAGTGTAATGGTGTAGCATTACAAAAATACAGTTTTGAATGTATAGATGTCAGCTGAGGTTGTCGATGGGGCAATGTCAGCGCCGTTAAACATAAAAGGTGAACCCATGCAGCAAGATACCATCAACAATGTGCACATCAGCGCCGAGAAGGTGCTTATCACGCCACAAGAGCTAAAACGCGAACTGCCATTGTCGGAGCATGGGTACCAGTATATTTTGCGCTCCCGCCGCACCGTGGCCGACATAGTGCACAAACGCGACCCTCGCTTGTTGGTGGTGGCGGGTCCTTGCTCTATCCATGATATCGCCGCCGCCAAGGAGTATGCCCTTAAGCTTAAAAAGCTCCATGATGAGCTCAAAGACGAGTTCTTCATTCTGATGCGGGTCTACTTCGAAAAGCCCCGAACCACAGTAGGTTGGAAGGGCATGATTAACGACCCGGATATGGATGAGTCATTCGATGTGGAGAAGGGCTTACGCCTTGCCCGCGAGCTGATGATTTTCCTCGCCGAGCTTGAACTGCCGGTGGCCACCGAGGCGCTCGACCCTATCAGCCCCCAGTACATTTCAGAGCTTATCACCTGGTCAGCCATCGGTGCCCGCACCACTGAGTCACAGACCCACAGGGAAATGGCCTCAGGTCTGTCGATGCCGGTTGGCTTTAAAAACGGCACCGACGGTAAGCTGGATGTGGCCATCAATGCCATGAAGTCCGCCGCCAGTGGTCACCGCTTTATGGGCATTAACCAGCAGGGCCAGGTGGCGCTTTTGCAAACCAATGGTAACCCCGATGGCCATATCATTCTGCGCGGCGGCAGCAAGCCCAACTACGACGCCGTCAGCGTAGCCGAATGTGAAACTCAGGTGCGCTGGGCGGGTCTTGATCCCAAATTGGTGATTGACTGCAGCCATGGCAATTCCTCCAAAGATCATAACCGTCAGGACCCTGTGTGCCGTGACGTGTTCGACCAGGTTGCCGCCGGCAGTGACGCCATCATTGGGGTGATGTTGGAGAGTCATCTGAATGCCGGTAACCAGCCTTGTGACAAACCCCTGTCTGAGCTTAAATACGGCGTATCTGTTACCGATGCCTGCATCGACTGGCAGACCACCGAAACCTTGCTTCGTGATGGCGCCAAGACCCTTGCCGGGGTGATCCCAGGCCGTTTTGCCATCCCAAGGGCCGCCAATGGCTGACAGGATATTTGATATGAGCGAAAAGACCACCGCCGAACTCGAGAATTTACGGGACCTTATTGATGGTGTAGACAGCCAGCTTCTGTCGCTGCTGAGAAAACGTCTCGATCTGGTGGCCCAGGTCGGTACCGTCAAACACGCTGCTGGGCTACCGATTTATGCCCCGGCGCGGGAGGCGGCCATGCTCGGCAAGCGCCGCACCGAAGCCGAGGCCATGGGGGTGAGCCCGCAGCTGATTGAAGACATCTTGAGACGGCTGATGCGTGAATCCTACATGAGCGAGAAGGATGTGGGCTTCAAACAGGTGAACCCTGAGCTTGGCCATATCGTCATCATAGGTGGTCAGGGGCAGCTGGGGCGATTGTTCGCCCAGATGTTTGCGCTCTCTGGATATGAGGTGCGCCTCTTGGACAAAGAGGATTGGGACCATGCCGACGAGCTGTTTCAAGGCGCCGGTTTGGTGCTGGTGACTGTGCCTATTGCCGCTACCTGTTCGCTTATCCGTGAGCGCCTGGGTAATTTGCCAAAGCACTGCATACTGGCGGATCTGACCTCCGTCAAGGGGGCGCCACTCAAGGCCATGCTGGAAACTCACAAAGGGCCGGTTGTCGGGCTACACCCCATGTTCGGCCCGGATGTGGGCAGCCTTGCCAAGCAGGTGGTGGTGGTGTGCCATGGCCGTGAGCCAAACCAGTACCAGTGGCTGATGGAGCAGATTGGCATTTGGGGTGCACGCCTGGTGGAGGCCGACGCCGGTCGCCACGATAAGGCAATGCAATTGGTGCAGGCCATGCGTCACTTCTCGTCGTTCGTCTATGGCTTGAACCTTTGCCGTGAGCAGGCGGACATCGATACCCTGCTCGAGTTCAGCTCGCCCATTTACCGGCTGGAGCTTGCGATGGTAGGGCGTCTTTTTGCCCAGAGCGGCGAGCTGTATGCTGACATTATCTTCGCCCAGCAAGAGAGTCTGACGGCCATTGCTGACTTCCTCGATAACTACCGCGATGCGCTGGAGCTGTTGAAAACAGGTGACAGAGCAGGCTTTATCACGCGCTTCAACGAAGTTTCAAACTGGTTTGGCAATTACTCCCAGCAGTTCCTCACCGAAAGCCGTGCCATGCTGCAATCGGTCAACGATATGCGGTCGGTGTAACCGACGGGCAGCTAGAAGCTGATACCGTTGCTGAGCGTCGACTGGCTTAAGTTTGCGCTCAGCATCGAAAGATATACTCGGGCTGTTTTTTCGGGCCTTGGTTGCGCTTTTGCCAATGGGAAAGTAAGGTTAAATCAGGGCCGTGACCAATATGTTGCAAACGGTTCAATTTACCGACTCTCGTCAGCCTTACCGGAGCACGCCATGGCCCAATTGAGTTTGCCCCACGCCACCGCCCAGGATACCAGCCTTATTCATTTGCAGTATGGGCTGATGAGTGCCTTTCCCCTGTTGCTGCCGGTGCTGGCAGCGCTGGTGCTCAATCTGTCGCTGCGCAAAAGTGATTGCTGCAGTATCTGCATTACCCACCTTAAGTGGCAGCGTAACTCCATGTTTGGGTTGGTGCTTGGTGCAGCTGCCTGGTATTGGTTGCCGACAGGGTGGATGGCGGCTACGGCTTTGGTGGCTGTGCTTGCCTGGTTTGTGCTGCGGATTGTAAAGGGCTGGGTCAGCCTGATTGATGGGGTTGCGATTCAGTCGACGATGCGCCGGGAGCAAGCGGCCAACTCTATCGAGTAACGGATAATCGCACTAAGCAAAAGGGGCCAATTGGCCCCTTTTTCACATGTTCAGTTCACAAACAGTCGGGTCATGACTTAGATAAAAAACTGTCGCAGGGTATCGCTGTAATGACTTTCTGCGATAGCGGCATCCAGCGGCACTTCCAGCAGCAAGCCATCGGCACCAAGGTTTCTTACCGCCTTGGCCTGGCGGGGACAGGCGTCGTGACTGACCGCATAGCTTGGATTCACCAGCACTGGCAGATGGCTGCGGGCTTTAAGCTCCACCAAACCTGCCAAATCCAGCGTGGCCAAGCTGCTGCTATTAAAGCTACTGACCCCTGACTCACACAGCATCAGCTGCTGATTGCCGGCGCCCAGGATCACATCGGCCGCAGCCAGCAGCTCATCGATATCCGCCATGGTATTGCGCTCAAGCACCAACGGCAGATGCAGCTTACCTACGCGCTCCAGCAGCGGTCTGTTGAACATCTGCTTGCCTTTAATCAGGATAAGCTCGACCCGGGAGATGGCATGCTCAAGCTCCTCTTCTCTGTCCACGGCTGCCGCCGTCACAAGGCCGAACTTCTCGGCTGCTTTGGCACAGGCATCCAGCGCTTTGGCGGGATCCGGCCGCTCCGACAGCTTATCCAGCACAAGCCCGGCAAAGCCGGCGGCCTTAAGCTGCTTGAGGAAAGGCTCGAAGCCCTTAAGGGTGTCCGGCAGCGCAAGCTGAGCCAGAGCACCTGTATTACCATTGCCAATCAGTAGCGGGCCTGCCTGCACTTCACTGACAGATTCTTTATAGCCAAGGCTGTGGCGGGCCGGAGCATCAGTGATCTGAGACTGGCCCTTGGCGGACGCTGGTGCATCGGCACGGAAATGCTCAGGCTCTATCAATAGTTGGGCATTGGAGAGCTGGGTGGGCGCCACAGTTTCGCAGGGGTAACAACCCAATACTTTGATAAAGCGGGTAATGCGCTCAAGCTCTTTCAGTGCCAATTGCATAGGCGCGCTGGTGAGATTGGCGTCGATATCCAAATAAAACATCTCTTCCCATGGCGTGCCGGGAATGGGGCGGCTTTCCAGCTTACTCATATTGAGGTTATTGGCCTTGAGTACCAGCAGAGCTTCCACCAGGGCGCCGGGCTTCTGGCCGGTGGCCATGATCAGGGTGCACTTGGCGGGCAGTTGCTCGGGCACGGCCACCGCTTTACGGGCCACAACGATAAAGCGGCTCTGGTTGACCTTTTGGTTGGCAAGCCCCTTCTCGATGGCTTCCAGCTGGTACAGGGCGCCACCTTCGGCGCTGCCGATGGCGGCAACATCCTTGCTGTCTGCCGCCTGCACTTTTTCCATGGCTTCGGCGCTGGAGGCGCAATATTCAAGCCTTACCCCGGGATGGCGGGCCAGATAGCGACTGCACTGACTGATGGGCTGAGGATGGGCGTACAGCGTCTTGATGTCGCTCGCCTTGGTGCCGGGCTTGGCCAGCAGGCAATGGCCCACTTCAATGGTGGTTTCACCGACGATGGCCAGACTGGTGTGCTGCAGCACATCATAGACTTCGTTAATGGAGCCTGAGGAGGTGTTCTCAATCGGCAGGAAGCCATAATCGGCATGGCCAGACTCAACTGCGTGCACGATTTCATCGAAGCTCTGGCAGCCCAAATCCACCATGTCGACCTGACGGCGCTGACAGTAGCGATTGGCGGCAAGGTAAGAGTAGGAGCCTCGGGCGCCCAGATAAGCGATGCAATATTGCTGCTTTTGGGTCTCAGGATTGGCTCGGCCATGGAGATAGGCCTGTTGGTTCAGCACCGAGTCTTCGATGATGCTCTGGTACAGCTGCATCACAAAGTGGGGGTCGAGACCCTGTTCACGGCCTTTTTGCACCAGTCGAGACAGCAGTTCGCGCTCGCGCTGGGTGTCGCGCACCGGACGTACATCCACCTCTTTGCTGCGGGCAACTTCGAGGCTGAGGTTCCGGCGCTTGGCCAGTAATTGCAGCACTGTGTTGTCGATGTCGGTGATCTGCTCCCGGGTTTCGCTCAGGGGCTGTGGTTTCTCCATGCTGACCTCTGTTTGTGTTAACTGCATCGCCTAACAAAAAAGCCCCCCGGTTTGGCGGGAGGCTTTTGAATTTTCACTTTCGTTTTTACACAGAAAATCCGCCTCCTCAAGGGAAGTGAATAAAAAAGAAAGTAAAAACTGCAAATACGGGTGTTTTCATGGCCTTTAAAACTAATGGGCGAGCCTTGGGGTGTCAATCAAAAAATCTGCAACCTGTGCAGAAAAGTAAAGCGCACCCGGAGGTGCGCTGTGGTTGAGACTAGATGCGGTCAAGCTGCGTATTCTTTCTCGTAATCATCATCCAAGTCGGCTTCGGGTGCCGCAGGGGCGGCTTCATTGCGCTTGGCTTCGGGTTTGTGGATCAGGCGATTGAGCTGTTTCTCCAGCTTTTGTCCCATGGCCGTAATGGCTGCATACAGGTTTTCGTGTTTCGCCTGGGCAAATAAATCTCCTTGAGGTACGCCAACAGAGGCTTCGATTTTAAAGAGGGCTTTCTCCTGGCTGATAATCACGTGAGGGTTAATCAGCTGGACATCGTGGCGTTCAAGCTTTTCAAAGCGGCTTTCTACGCGTTCACGGATGGGAGTGGTAACTTCGAACTGTTTGCTGGTGATTTTCAACATATTGTCGAACCTCTTTTTCTGTTTCCGTGGTTTCAGACTACCAACCTGCCCTGCGAAAGTCGTGAGTAAAATCACGTTTTATCAAGGCCTGAATATCGTTCGCTTTATATTTGAACGCTTGAATCAAAAAGCCGAAAAAAGCCTCTGATTTGCTTGAATGTGCCCCAAAAGAGGCGCATATTCGAATGGATAACTCACCCCTGCTTACACTCATTTCCTTCTCTTTCCCCCTCGATTTGATTACCATCCCGATACTTTTTCAGGCTATTTCCTGTGTATGCGGAGGACGTAATGACGCACGCCAAGGTGTGGGATTTGCCAGTCAGGCTTTTTCATTGGTTGATGGTGACCTTGCTCGGTTTGCTTTGGTGGAGTGCCGAAGTGGGCGAGATGCAATGGCATCAGGTATTTGCTTATAGTTTGATGGCGCTGCTGCTGTTTCGGATTGTTTGGGGCTTTATCGGCAGTGATACAGCTCGCTTCTCACACTTTTTGCACCACCCTGTGACGGTACTGCAATATGCCAAAACTACCCTCAGTCGCGGCGTGAAGGGGCACCATGGCCATAACCCGCTCGGTGGCTATATGGTTCTGGTGCTGCTGGTTTGCTTGGCAGTGCAGCTGGTATCTGGGCTGTTTGCTACCGATGAAGTATTTACCGAAGGGCCTTTGGTGAGCATGGTCAGCAGCGATACTGCCTCCTGGCTTACCTGGTTGCACAAGCGCAATTTCGATTTGCTGCTTATTCTCGCTGGCGTGCATGTGCTGGCAGTGCTGTGGCATCTGCTCAAGGGCGATAAGTTACTTGGCGCCATGGTGACCGGTCGCAGACGCCGTGACGAGATTAACGTGAACTCAGATATCAGCTTTGCGCCTTTGTGGAAAGCCGCCATCCTGTTGCTGCTGGTGGCCTTGCCGGTGGCTTACTTGCTGCTGTGGCCGGCGATTCAGAGTTTGTGAGTACTGTTTTTCGCAATAAAAAAGCCTGCATTCGCAGGCTTTTTTATGTGACAACGTCAGATCAGTCTTTCTTGTAGTTGTCGTGGCAGCCTTTACAGCTCTTGCCTGTGTTCATAAAGGCCGCCTTGATGGCGTCCTTGTCACCACCTTGGGCGACTTCGGCAAGCTTGGCAGCGTTATTCTGGAATTCGGTCATGCGGCTGTCGAAGTCGGCCTTGTTTTCCCAAATTTTGGGCAGGGCTTCGGTGTTGCCTTTGTCAGAACCATCGATAAAACCTTCGGCAGGCAGCTTTGACAGGGCGGCCACGTTGGCAGCGCGCTGTGCAAAAATCTCTGCGTTGAATTCCTTTTTGCCTTTCAGCATGGCGCCCATGTCACCGAATTGGTAAGCAATCAGACCGAAAGCTGACTCGCGGTAGTGGATGGCGTCGTCGGTGTTCTCAAAGTTGTTCGCGGTGGCACTGAAGGCCAGCAGTGCGCTCAGGCAAAGCAGTGTTTTTTTCATTGTTATTCTTCCTTGTGCAGAATGATTCAAGGGATGAAAGCGCACCATTCTACCCACAACCAAGGCAAACTAAACAGCGCAATTTGTTAGATTTTGTGTGATGCCGGAGTGAGCGCAGTGGAATTGTCTGTGGCGGGGGGGCTTGATACACTCTGGGCTGGTCACTACGCCGAAGCAAGAGGACATTATGCGGGCATCCTGGAACCTGGTATTGGAGAAAATCCTGACTCACCCTGACAAGGGCGAGCTGGTGACCCTGTTTCAACTCTTGCTGACTGAAGAAGAGCGCGGCGCGATTGCCGGCCGCTTAAAGGTGTTTCAGTTGCTGCTGGCAGGTGAGCTCAGTCAGCGCCAGATTGCCGCTGAATACCAGATAAGTATTGCCACCATCACCCGTTGCTCCAATTACCTGAAGCACATGAGCGACGACGAGCGCGCCGCCATTGCCAAGCTTATCGTGACCGATCCTGCCGATATTCGCTGACGCCAATAGTCTTACTGTCGTCAGCAGTGCCAGCTCAGGGGGTTGGTATCTGGTGGTGGCGGTAGTTGGCGCGGCTTGCCAACACGTAAAGACCGTAGGCCATCAAAGCCAGCGACGGCATTATGTGCCATCCGTTGCCACTCATTCCCAGTAACAGCACGCTGAGCGCCAAACAGGCGAATGGAAAAAGCTCGTACATGAACTTGGGCAGACGACCTTTTTTGCGTTTGCGTGCAGGATCGGTGCGGCGGTTTTCCGAGCGCATGATATAGATGCGCGCCCCCATAAAAAACAGCAGCAATCCGGCGGCCAGGCTCAAAGTCGACTGATGCCAGATCAGGGTGATGGCCGCAGCCAGCATGCAGGCGTGGGGTAGGGGTTCGTAAAGGGCTCGACTCAACATGGGACACTCCTTGTTGCGGGTTAAGTTGGCAATCCCTGCCAACAATGAGTTTACGCCATAAAAAAAACACCGGCCAAAAAATGACCGGTATTTTCGATGGATTTCCAACTAATGGTTGGCGCCTTAGCCCCGGCAGCCGCAACCACCGTTGCCATCACAGCCTGGCTTGGCTTCTTTTTCGTGGTCGTGTTCACAGTGACCGTGGTCGTGATCATGACCGCCACAGCAACCGCCTTCATCATGGTGATGGTGGTGACCGCCACAGCCGCCGTGGGCGTGGATATGGCCGTGGGCAACTTCTTCAGCGCTGGCTTCGCGTACATCAACCACTTCAACGTAGAAGGTCAGTGATTGGCCGGCCAGCGGATGGTTACCGTCAACAATCACGCTGTTGTCCAGCACTTCGGTTACCTGAACCGGACGCTGACCCATTTCGGTTTCAGCGATAAAGCGCATGCCGGGCACTATGTCTTCGATGCCGCCGAAGGCTTCCAGTGGCACTTCCTGACGCAGACCGTCATGGTATGGACCGTAGGCCTGTTCGCAATCTACGGTTACTTCCAGGTTTTCGCCGGCAGCTTTACCTTCCAGAGCGGACTCCAGACCAGGGATCAGATTCTCGGCACCGTGCAGGTACACCATGGGGTCGGCCTCAAAGGAACTTTCAATCAGCTGGTCTTGCTGATCGCTCAAGCGATAGTGGATGGTTACCGCGCTGTGCTTAGTGATCTTCATACTGCCTCCATATACGCAATGTGGCGGCATAATACCCCGCTTTTCGGGGGCTGGCGATGATTTACATCAGTGATTGTTAACTTAAACGGCTTTTTTTACGTTTCTGCATTGTGGGGAATTTGGCTGCAGATCGGACTGTGCTCCAGGGGGCTGTGGGTTATCGGCTTCGAACCACAGTACAACCTAAATATAATCAATAAATTACCTATTTCCATGCGGCGTTCGTTAACCTTTACGTTAAGTGGGTTTAGCGCCAATCTTTTACGATAAAAACTGAAGTATTTTCATCTTAAGAAAGCAATGATTGCAGTATCTGAAATATTGTTGCCAATCTGTAAAAAATACTTGATTTCGGGGCTTGACAAGGATGGCTAAAACAAGCAATTCTGTGTCCACACCTTAATCAGGACGTGAACTATTCACATGTATCAGCAGCTCGTAGTGACCACCATTATTACTACCACCACCATTACCATAATGGGGGCGGGCTGATTACACCCTGAAGAAAAATTCAAAACAAAGGCCCGCTCCCCCAAAAGGAGCGGGTTTTTTGTTTCTGGGGCAAGCGAGGCAGATTGGAGTAGCAAAGATGAAAGTCATGAAGTTTGGGGGTACCTCGCTGGCCAACTGGCAGCGTTTCGAAATGGCGGCCAATATCGTCGCCGATGCGGCTAAAGCGTCTCAGGTGGCGGCCGTGTTGTCTGCACCCGCTACTGTAACCAACGGTTTGTTGGAAATGGTGGATGTGGCCGTGGCCGGCGGCGATTTTGAGGCCGTGCTGGGAAGGGTAAAGGGCGTGTTTGAGAGCCTGTTTGCCGATGCCTGTCGCCATCGTCCCAAGGTCTGTAGCAAGGCGCTGGCCGACGCGCTCGCATCTCAGGTCAGTGTCTGGCAAACCCGCTTGCAAGGGGTGTCGCTTTTGGGGGAG
This sequence comes from Shewanella khirikhana, assembly GCF_003957745.1. Classification (NCBI taxonomy): domain Bacteria; kingdom Pseudomonadati; phylum Pseudomonadota; class Gammaproteobacteria; order Alteromonadales; family Shewanellaceae; genus Shewanella; species Shewanella khirikhana. The sequence goes on from NZ_CP020373.1 coordinate 499,413, forward strand.
TGCCCTGATGGGGTGCGCGCTGAAATCGTGGTCTCCGGCGAGCGGCTGTCCACTGAGTTGATGGTTGCCCTGATGAATGCCGATGGCCCCGGCGCCGATAAGCTGGACCCCAGAGCCCTGTTTCTGGCCCATGGCACACCGCTGGAATCTGTGGTGGATATCGCTGTCAGTAAGCCAAGATTTAAGGCTCTGGCGCTGCAAAGTAAACGTGTGTGGGTAATGCCTGGCTTTACCGCCGCCGACGAGCAGGGCCGCACCGTGACCCTCGGGCGCAATGGCTCTGACTATTCCGCCGCTGTGCTGGCCGCTTGCCTCGATGCCCAAAGCTGTGAGATCTGGACCGACGTGGATGGGGTGTACAACACCGACCCCCGGGTGGTTGCCGATGCCAAGCTGTTGTCGCAGCTCTCATATCAGGAGGCCATGGAGCTGTCTTACTTTGGCGCCAAGGTGCTGCACCCCAAGACCATAGCGCCCATCGCTCAGTTCCATATCCCTTGCTACATCAAAAACAGTTTTAATCCGTCGGCGCCGGGCACCCTGGTATCCAACGCCGCCGATGAGACCGGGCTGCAGGTAAAAGCCATCTCCAGCCTCGACAACCAAACCATGTTCGATGTGTCCGGCCCCGGCATGAAAGGCATGGTGGGTATGGCCAGCCGCACCCTGGGCGCCATCGCCCGTGCCGGTGTATCTGTGTCGCTTATCACCCAAAGCTCCTGTGAATACTCCATCAGCTTTTGCGTTTCCGGTAACGATGCTGCCAAGGTGAAATCGGCGCTGCAGCTCGAGTTTGAACTTGAACTCAAGAGCGAACTGCTTGAGCCGCTGGAGGCCCGTGACGGCCTGGCGATCGTGTCACTTATCGGCGATGGCATGCGCACCCACAAGGGCGTAGCGGCCAAGTTTTTCTCGGCGCTGGCTCAGTCGGGCGTGAACATTGTTGCTATCGCCCAGGGCTCCTCTGAGCGCTCTATCTCTGCGGTGGTGGAGCAGCGCAAGGTACAGAATGCCATCGGCGCCTGTCATCAGCGCTTCTTCGATGTGCAGCAATATCTGGATGTGTTCCTGGTAGGCGCAGGTAATGTGGGCGCCGGACTGCTGGCACAGGTGAAGAACCAGGCCGAAGCGCTCAAAGAGCTGCATATCAGCATCCGTGTTTGTGGTATCGCCAATTCGCGCAAGATGCTGCTCGATGCGCGCGGCATTGACCTTGGCAATTGGCAGGGGCTGCTCGCTGACAGTGAAACCGATTGCGATCTGGGCGCCATGCTCTCGTGGGCCAAAGAAAAGCAGCTGCTGAATCCGGTGCTGGTGGACTGCACCTCGTCTTCAGCCGTAGCCGACCGATATCTTGAGGTGATGGAAGCGGGCATGCACGTGGTGACGCCTAATAAGAAGGCCAATACCCGTGATTTGGATTACTACCGGGCGCTGCGCGAAGCGGCGCTCAGAAACAGACGTCAGTTCCTGTATGAGACCAACGTCGGCGCCGGATTGCCGGTTATCGATAATCTGAAAAAGCTGCTCTGCGCCGGTGATAAGTTGCACAGATTCAATGGCATACTCTCAGGTTCGCTGTCGTTTATCTTTGGCAAGCTGGATGAGGGCATGAGCCTGTCGGAAGCGACCGGCATCGCCCGTGACAAATGCTTTACCGAGCCGGATCCAAGAGACGATCTCTCAGGTATGGATGTGGCCCGCAAGGTGCTTATTCTCGCCCGTGAGGTGGGAATGGAGCTTGAACTTGAGGATGTGGTGGTGGATTCGGTGCTGCCAGCCACTTTCGATGCCAGCGGCGATGTAAATACTTTTATGGCGAATCTGCCCAAGGCGGACGCCGAGATTGCCGCTATGGTGGAAAATGCCCGCAGCGAGGGCAAGGTGCTGCGCTACGTGGGGCAAATCGATGAGTCAGGCTGCCGGGTGAGCATTCAGGCTGTTGGGCCTGAGGACCCACTTTTCAGCGTGAAAGGCGGCGAGAATGCGCTCGCCTTCTATAGCCGTTACTATCAACCTATTCCGTTTGTTCTGCGGGGATATGGTGCGGGTACTGATGTGACTGCGGCCGGCGCCTTTGCCGATTTGCTGCGTACCCTGAACTGGACCCGTGAGGTGAGTTTATGAGTTTGACCGTGTATGCCCCGGCCTCCATGGGCAATGTGGGCGTAGGATTCGATTTGCTCGGTGCGGCGCTGGCGCCCATCGATGGCAATTTGCTCGGCGACAGAGTGATGATAACCAGGGCCGATGCTGGCCTCGCCCTGAATACCACAGGTGTTTGGGCCCATAAGCTGCCAGCCAATCCAGAAGAGAACATAGTGTGGCAGTGCGCCGAGTTCTTTTTGCAGCGGCTGGGGAAAGAAGAGCAGGGCATCGCCCTGACGCTGGAGAAAAACCTGCCGGTTGGCAGTGGTCTTGGCTCCAGCGCCAGCTCTGTGGTGGCGGCACTTTATGCCCTGAATGAGTACTTCGACAAGCCGTTTGATGAACAGGCGCTGCTGGCGCTGATGGGCGAATTTGAGGGCAAAATCAGCGGCTCGGTGCATTATGACAACGTGGCGCCATGTTATCTCGGTGGTATGCAGCTGATGCTGGATTTGCCCGGGCGGATCTGCGAGTCAATTCCCAGCTTCGAGCATTGGTATTGGGTGGTGGCTTATCCTGGGATTTCTCTGTCTACCGCCAAGATGCGGGCTTTGATGCCGGACAGCTACGACAAGTCGGTGGTTATCGATTTTGGTCGTCACCTGTCGGCCTTTGTGCACGCTTCGTATCGTCAGGACGAAGCGCTGGCGCTGGCGGTACTCAAGGATGTGCTGGCCGAGCCATACCGTGCGCCCGCTATCCCAGGGTATGTTGAGGCGCGCGAGGCGCTGGCACAGCTTGGCATGCTGACCAGCGGCATTTCCGGCAGCGGCCCAACACTCTTTTCTGTGACCTCCAGCCTCGAGACCGCCGAAGCGGCCAAGGCCTGGCTGGAAGCCAACTATCTTTCTGAGGGCGGATTTGCCCATGTGTGCCGTCTGGATATGCAGGGCACCCGAGTCGTAGCGAGCGAAGGTTAAGGATACGCAATGGAACTTTACAATCTTAAACATCCCGATGAGCGGGTGAGTTTTTCCCAGGCGGTAAAGCTGGGGCTTGGCAAAGACCGCGGGCTGTTTTTCCCAACCCACATTCCTGAGCTGGACGACGTTGAAGCCCTGCTGGCTTTGCCCTTTGCTGAGCGCAGCAAAAAGGTGCTGGGCGCCTGGCTTGCCGACGAACTGGGTCAAGAGGCGGTAGATGGGCTGGTCGACAAGGCCTTTACCTTCCCGGCGCCGCTGGTGAAGGTGGATGACAGCCGATACAGTCTGGAGCTGTTCCACGGCCCGACGCTGGCGTTTAAAGACTTTGGCGCCCGCTTTATGGCCCAGTGCCTGAACGTGCTTGCCGGTGATGAGCGGTTGACCATTCTTACTGCCACTTCCGGCGATACCGGCGCTGCCGTGGCCGATGCCTTCTATGGTCTGGATAAGGTGCAGGTGTGTGTGCTTTACCCCAAGGGCAAAATCAGCCTGCTGCAGGAAAAGATGTTCACCACCTTGGGTAACAACATCCATACGGTGGCGGTTGAATCTGATTTCGATGCCTGTCAGGCGTTGGTGAAACAGGCATTTGATGATGCCGATGTGCGCGAAGGGCTGCACCTTAATTCGGCTAACTCTATCAATATCAGCCGTTTGCTGGCGCAAATCTGTTATTACTTCGAGGCCGTGGCCCAATATCGTAAGCAGCACGCTGATGCGCCTGTGATTGCTGTGCCCAGTGGCAACTTCGGAAACCTTACGGCGGGCTTCTTTGCCAAGGCCATGGGGCTGCCGGTGAAGCGTTTTGTTGCTGCCACCAACAGCAACGACACTGTGCCCCGTTATCTGGCAAGTGCAAGTTGGCAGGTCAACCCAACTGTGGCCACCATGTCCAACGCTATGGATGTGGCCGATCCCAGCAACTGGCCCCGTGTGGAAGCCATTGCCAAGGCCATGGGTTGGTCGCTGAGTGAGGTTGTTGGTGAGGCGCTGACGGAAGCCGAAACCAGTTCATCACTCAAGGTGCTGCATGCGCAGGGCTATTTGTCTGAGCCCCATGCGGCCATCGCCGCCGAGGCGCTTAATCGTCAGCTTGGTGAAGGCGAGCGCGGTATCTTCCTTGCCACTGCCCATCCGGCCAAATTCAAGGATGTGGTCGACCGCGAGCTGTCGCTGAAGCTGCCGCTGCCCGCCGAACTGGCGGCGGTGGAGCACAAGCCTGTGCTGTCTGCCGAACTTAAGCCGGATTTTGCTGCGCTCAAGGGCCATTTGTTTGCCGTGCTGCGTCAGTAACCGTGCTCAACATCTTTAATCAAAAGGAGGCTGCGGCCTCCTTTTTTCATGGATATTTTTATCGGATACAGAACCTTGTTCTGCAAAGCGGCAGAAGTTGACTAAGCTTTAAATCAAAGAAGGTTAACAGGAAACGACTGGAATGGACTCTGGTGCCAACAATATGCTGCTCGATGCCCGACAAGCCGTTTTTGATCCTGCCCTGCTAGCTGAACTGGGGCGGCTCCAGGCCCGCTTTATTCGCGGGGAAGACGTTATCCTGCCCCTTTGTCGAATTCTCGCCGAACACAGCGGCTCCCAGGCCGTATTGATGGTCGAGAAATCCAATGTTAACGCCGAGGAAATGCCGCCATCTGCGTCCTGCTGGTGCCGTGACTCGGTACGTTATCTCACCCTGTGGAAAGATATCCGAGACTGGCCCTTCGCCGAGCAGGAAGGGCTGGTGCATTGCTGGCACAAGTTCGTGGTATGGCCGGTAAAACACACCGACTTGCTGGTGTTCTTCCATTCCCCCAAAGATGCCTGGTTCGGCTTCATGCTGAGCTTCGGCGAGCTTATTGCCGATATCCTGATGGGTATCCTTACCCGCCAGTCGCTGCAATGGCACAACCGCTTACAGGAGCTCGCCGGGGGCGAGTCAGAGCAGGAAATGTTCCGCGCTATTGTCAGCAACAGCGATGATTTCATTCTGGTGGTAAAGCAGTACCACGAAGGCAGCAGCGAAATCGTTTACGCCAATGCCGCGGTTATTTGCATCAGTCTCTACCCGCGCAGCAAGTTGCAGGGGATGTCGTTAGCGCAGTTGTTCCCCAAAGGTACCCAGGCCAACGGTAATGAAGTGGACCTCTGTGCCTCATTAACTGCCGGGCAGGACTTTGACGATGAGATTTATTGTCGAAAAGCCAACGGTGAGCTCGCCTTTTTGCATATGCACGTGGTGGCATTGGAGCAGGACAATAAAGGAGGCTTGTTTGCGCTGATAGGCCGTGATTACACCGAGTATCGCGCCATGGAGCACACAGTCGCCCGCACCCAGAAAATGCAGGCCATTGGTCAACTGGTGGGCGGTATTGCCCATGATTTCAATAACATTCTTGGGGTGCTCAAAGGCAATGTCGAGCTGATGCAACTCAAAAACCGGGACGAGCGGCTTGAGAGTTACCTGAATACGGCGCTGAAGTCCTGCCAAAGGGGCACAGAGCTTACCCGTCGGTTGCTGCAGTTTTCTCGCCAGGAGCAGTTTAATGCCCAGCATTGTCAGGTAAATGAAGTTATTGAAAGTCTGAAAGATCTATTCGCCAAATCGCTCACCAGCCAGATCCGGCTGCAGTTTGAGCCTGCCCCGCAAACCATGGATGTGATGGTAGACCGTGGCGATTTGGAAGATGCGCTGCTTAATCTGGTGATCAATGCCAAGGATGCAATGAACGGCGAGGGCACCCTGACCATTTCCACCGGCGAGCAGGATTTGGCTGGTTTTTTGCCGGGTCTTGGCGGCAAGGTGATGGTGGAGGCTGGCCGTTACGTATGGATTTCAGTTACCGATTCGGGTCACGGTATTCCGCTGCATTTGCTGGAGAAAATCTTCGAGCCCTTCTTTACCACCAAGGATAAAAGCAAAGGCACCGGCCTTGGCCTTGCCATGATTTACGGCTTTGTGAAGCGCTCCAGTGGCTATATGAATGTCATCGCTACCGGCCCCTGCGGCACCGAGTTTCGGCTCTGGTTTCCTGCGGTGAAGGCCAAAAAGGCGGCGCTTGCTCCCAAGCTTACCCGCGATGCCAGCGTACCCCAGGTAGCCGGGCCACTCAGGGCGTTGCTGGTTGATGACGAGCCGGAGCTGCTGAATGTGCTCAGTGATTATTGTCAGTTGATGGGCATGGAGGTTGAAACCTTCAGCGATGGGGTCAGCATTCGCGAGAAATACCTCCACAATCCCTGTGACGCCGGGCTACTGGTAACCGATGTATTGATGCCCGGTGGCATCAACGGTTACGAGCTTGCCAGCGAACTCAGTGCGCTGCACCCGATGCCGGTGCTGCTGGTATCGGGCTTTATTGAAGATATAGGCGTGGAAAAACACGAAGAAATGCCATTCAAGGTACTACACAAACCCTTCGAGCTTTCTGCCTTTGCCAATGCGCTGGCAGAAGTCGGGGTGAAATTTGCGGGAAAAGGAGAAGTAAACTGATGGAACGACTCAATGTGTGGATAGTGGATGACGACACCGATTATTGCCATCTGATGCGTGAAGTGTTGCAGGATGACTATGAGGTGCAGTTGTTTTTCAATGCCGATAGTTACAAAAAGGCGTTGAGCGGCAAAAAGCCCGACATCGTTTTGATGGATATCAGCCTGCCTGACACCTCGGGCATTGCCCTTTGCGGTGAATTGCAGCAGGCAGGCATCGACAGCGCAGTTATCTTTGTTTCGGGTATGAATACCCTTGAAGAGCGACTGAAAGCTTACGAGGCCGGAGGAGTCGACTTTATTGCCAAGCCCTTTGAACTTAAAGAGCTGATGGCTAAAACCCACGCAGTGGCGACCTATCAAATCAAGAAGCGCTCGCTTGCCGAGGCGGAAAGTTTTTCCCGCAATATGGCATTCCAGTCGATGAATGAGTCGTCTCAGTATGGTGCCGTACTGCAGTTTTTCCGTCAGTGTTTCTTATGTCAGGACTATCGCTCGCTGGCGGATGCTTTTTTCGATTTGATGAATCAGCTGGAACTGAAAACCTGCCTTGAGATCCGGGTGGAAGAGCCACTGTATTTTGTGCCTGAGCACACCGCCATCAGCCCCATTGAGGCCAATATTTTTGAGCTGCTCGACCATCAGGGACGATTGTACGACTTTGGCTCCCGCACCGTGTGCAACGACAAGCACGTGTCCTTTTTGATTAAAAACATGCCCTTGAATGATGAGGTGCTTTACGGCCGAATTCGCGATGTGATTGCGGTGGTCGTAGAGGGGCTGGAGGCGCGGATCCTGGACATCTCCCGCCAGCAAACCCTGAAAAAGGCTATTGCCAATATCCAGCAGTTGGTTGGCGGGCTGTCGAACAGCATTCAGGAGAGCGATGAGCGCTTTTGCCATGCGCTGACCAATATCACTTCTGAAATCCGCGCCAGCTTCCATGTGCTGGATATGACCGAAGAGCAGGAGAACTTTTTTACCGGGCTGGTGGAGCGAAACCTGCGCGAGGCTAACTCGGCCAGTAATGCATTCCTGCGGCTGCAGGGCTCACTTAAGTCGGTGGTGGATGCGCTCGAACGCAGTAGTGCGTAGGCTAAAAGCTTGATCGCAATCACATTGGGGTTTTGGGTGCCTTTGCTATAGTGGTTAAGGTTCAGGCAGTTGACTACTATGTATTAGAGAAACAGACATTGGCACGGGGGACGACCTATGCTCAACCGACTGATGAGAGATCACAAGCATATCGCTATTTTGCTTAAGATCCTCAATAAGAAACGCGCTATGTTGGAAAACGGGGACAGCGTTAATTTCAACCTGGTGCGTGACATCGTGGAGTACATGCAAAGCTATGCCGAGCATAGCCATCACCCCCTTGAAGACGTGATTTACGACTATTGCCTGCAAAAGTACCCGTCGGTACCCAGGCTCGACCGCTTAAGTAAAGAACACCAGGCTCTGGTGGAGTCTTCGGCAGCCCTGATGGGTACCTTGAATCTTATTTTATGTGACGTGGTGGTGGCCAAAGAGAAGCTGATTGACGATCTGTCTGGCTATGTTCGAAGCCAGGAAGAGCACATGCTGTTTGAAGAACGGGAAATGTTTCCGTTATTGTCGCGGCAACTGACCGACGAAGACTGGCATCAAATCAACGAGCGTTGTCTTATTAAGCTGGTGGAAGACCCGCTATTCAGCGACAACGATAACCAGCTGTTTGATGAGCTGAAAAACTACCTGTCACAGTCCGACTAAACAGTTGAGTTCTAGTTCTGTTGCTGATCCAACAGACATTAAAAAAGAGCGCCTGAGGCGCTCTTTTTTTGAATGCGATTTATGCCAGGAGGCTGTCGACATCGTAATCAAAGTTGGAATCGATATCCTGCAATTCCTTCAGCAGGCGATGCTTATCCTTCAGCGCTTCGATTTCCCTCCATTTACGTTTCTTGTTGGAGCCCTTGGAGCGACCTGGTCTTTCTACGACTTCATCTAGCGCACTACCATAATCTAAACGATCCATGGCAACCTCCTGTTGTTGTATGTTTTCTCAGCAACTAAATACCACACATCGCAAATAGGGTGCAAGAAGAATGTTTCAGGTGTGTTAAGGAGGTATGACGTTTGGGTGAATTCGTACGGTTTGAGACTAATCAATTGATATCGCTTGATAAATAAAAAGCCGGCTAGGCCGGCTTTTTAGGTTCTGTATACAGAAGAAGGACTTAGATATGTCCTTGGCGGAACAGGTTGATCAGGGCGTTACTGGATGAATCCAGTTCGGTGGCTGCCTTGTCGGCGCCGAGTCTGGCCAGCACGTCATTGCCCAGCGTCTTGCCAAGTTCCACGCCCCATTGGTCGAAGGAGTTGATGTCCCAAATAACGCCTTGCACAAAGGTTCTGTGCTCATAAAGCGCAATCAGGGCGCCCAGTGTTGCCGGTGTCAGTTTATCCATCAGCAGGGTGTTGCTGGGCTTGTTGCCGTCCATCACCTTGTGGCGGGCAATAAGGGTTTTCTCTTCTTCAGCAAGCTTGCTGGAGGCGAGTTCCGCCAAGGCTTCTTCGAAGGTACGGCCCTGCATCAGTGCCTGGGTCTGGCCAAAGCAGTTGGACGCCAGCTGGGCGTGGTGTTCACCCAGCGGATTATGGCTTTGCAGCGGCATAATAAAATCGGCCGGGATCAGAGCTGTGCCCTGGTGCAGCAACTGGTGATAAGCGTGCTGGCCGTTGGTGCCTTCGCCGCCCCAGATCACGGGGCCGGTGCTGAAGTCGACCGTTTCGCCTTCTAGCATGACGGACTTGCCGTTACTTTCCATGTCAAGCTGCTGGAAATATGCCGGCAGGCCGCGCAGGTAGTGATCGTAGGTCAGTACCACGTGGGATTGGGCATTGAAGAAGTTGCCATACCAAACAGACAGCATCCCCATGATAACCGGCATATTTTCAGCCAGTGGTGCAGAGGTGAAATGCTCATCCATCTCGCGGGCACCGGCCAGCAGGGCGCGGTAATTGTCCATGCCAACCATCAGCGCAATCGGCAAACCGATGGCAGACCAGAGTGAGTAACGACCGCCGACCCAGTCCCACATCGGGAAGATATTGGCTTCATCGATACCAAATTCGGTTGCCTTGGCCACGTTGGAGGTGACTGCGGCAAAGTGCTTGGCTACATCCGCCTGAGTTGCACCGCTTTGCAGGAACCAGTCGCGGGCGCTCAGGGTGTTGGTCAGGGTTTCCTGGGTACCAAATGATTTGGACGACATCAGAAACAGGGTGGTTTCCGGGTCAACCAGCTTGAGCTTCTCAACCAGCGAGGTGGCATCGACGTTGGCCACAAAATGGCAGTTCAGCTTACCGGTCCAGTATGGACGCAGCGCCTGAGTCGCGATTTTAGGACCGAGGAAGGAGCCGCCGATACCTATGCTGACGATATCAGTGATGGCTTTGCCGGTGTAACCGCGCCACTCGCCAGAGGTAATAGAAGCAACGAAGGATTCGATTTTATCCAGGGTTGCATGAACTTCAGGCACCACATTAACGCCATCCACTTCCACCACAGCGCCCTTGGGGGCACGCAGCGCAGTGTGCAATACGGCGCGCTTTTCAGTGGTGTTAATAATGTCACCGGCGAACATGGCCTTAATTCGCGCTGGCAGTTGAGCCTGCTGCGCCAGACCAAACAGGGCACTGAGCACGGCTTCATTCACACGGTTTTTGGAGTAATCCAAAAACAGGCCACAGGCTTTCAGTGACATTTTGTTGAAACGTGCGCTGTCAGTCGCAAAAAGTTCACGCATATGGGGCAGATTGTTGGAATATTCCTTCAGTTTCTGCCACTCAGGAGTGTTGGTAACTCGACTCATTCGTTGCTTCCCCGCGTTATCAGGCCAGTTTGGCCTTGAGCATTTCTTCCAGTTTGCCTTGATCGACTGCGAAATTACGGATCCCTTCGGCCAGTTTTTCAACGGCCATGGCGTCCTGGTTCATCTCCCAACGGAACTCGGCTTCGCTCATCACAGGACCTGGGGCGATGGTTTCGGTTGCTGGGGTCAGCTTACGCACCACGGGGGTGTTGCTGGTGGCCATTTCTTCGAGCAGCGATGGACCTATGGTCAAACGATCACAACCCGCCAACTCAATGATTTCGCCTGTATTGCGGAAGCTTGCGCCCATCACCACAGTCTTGTAGCCGTGACGCTTGTAGTAGTTGTAGATGTCAGTAACTGACACTACGCCTGGGTCTTCGCTGGCGCTGTAATCTTTGCCGGTAGACTTCTTGTACCAGTCGAGAATGCGGCCTACGAAAGGTGAAATCAGGAATACCCCGGCTTCAGCACAGGCGCGGGCCTGGGCAAAGCTAAACAGCAGCGTGAGGTTACAGTTGATGCCTTCCGCTTCCAGTTCTTTGGCGGCGCAGATGCCTTCCCAGGTAGAAGCCAGTTTGATCAGAATGCGGCTCTTGTCGATACCGGCTTCCTGATACAGGCGGATAAGCTTATGGGCCTTGGCGATGGAACCGGCTTTATCGAAAGACAGGCGGGCATCCACTTCGGTGGAGATGCGGCCAGGCACCAGTTTAAGGATTTCCAGGCCGATGTTTACGGCCAGTTTGTCGGCGGCGTCTTCAATCTGGGTTTCCAGGTTGTCGCTTTGGGTCTTGGCCCAGGCGATGGCGTTGTCGATAAGACCTGCATATTCTGGAATTTGCGCCGCTTTCAAAATCAGCGATGGGTTGGTGGTGGCATCTTCAGGCTGCGATCGCTTGATTGCCTCGATATCGCCGGTATCGGCCACAATGGTGGTAAAGGATTTGAGTTGCTCTAAGGTATTGGCCATGGATCTTGTCCTTTTCGAAAAGCCGCCGGAGCGCCGGAGTTCTAGACACAATATTAGAAGCGATTTTGCACTTTTTTCCAACCGCGCTATGAAAAAAAATTACAAAAACGACTTAAAGTTCCCAAAAGCGGCGGCCTTGGGTTGGTATCGCTGTTGCGGTAATGAAAAAAGCCACTGCAGGGCAGTGGCTTTTTAAGGCTTACTCAAGGATTACTTGAGTACAGGTACCTTCTCAGAACCAGTTACAACAGCTTCTACGCGGCGGTTGGCTGCGTGAGCTTCGGCAGTGTTGCCTTCCATAACTGGACGGGTGATACCGTAACCCTTGGCAGTTACGCGGTCAGCGCTGATGCCATACTTTTCAACCAGCAGTTTGGCAGCGGCGTTGGCGCGCTTCTCAGACAGCTTCATGTTGTAGTCTGGGTTACCTACGTTAGAGGCGTGGCCACCGATCTCTACGGTAGAACCTGGGTGCTGGTTCATGTAGCCAGCCAGCTTCTCAACTGAATCGTAAGAAGAAGAGTGGATTACAGAAGAGTTGTTGGCAAAGCGCAGTGAGCCCAGAGTGTGGGTAGTCACGTCGTCGGTGTACATGGTGCAGCCATAGCTGTCTACTTTGTGAGTAGAAGGCGTGGCAGGGCACTTGTCCAGATCGTCGTTTACGCCATCGTTGTCAGAGTCAACTGGTACAACAACAGGAGCGACAACCACAGGTGCAGCCTTGCTGCCGAAACGGTAGCTCAGCTCCAGACCCCAGTAGTTGCTTTCCATTTCCAGGGTGTTCCACTTTTCTTCGTCGAGGTTTTCATAACGACGATACTTGGCAGAAAGCTTCAGGTTGTCGGTGAAGTTATAGCCGATACCAGCACCAACAAACGGTGCAATACCGCTGTCGCTGTAGTATTCAGAACCCCACTGCTTGTTGTTATAGATCAGGTAGTTCATGGCACCGGCTTCAGCAGAGAGGCTCCACTTGTTAGCGAAAGGCCAGAAGGCAACCAGACCCAGGGTGGTACCCTTGGCGCCCACGTCGTTCAGGGCGTTAGAATAGTCGGTCCACTCGGCGCGGCCCAGGTCACGGTAACCCAGCTCTACACCGAAGTAGTCATTGAACAGATAACCTGCGAATACGTCCCATGCATAAGGGCTGTCTTCGCCACAAGTCATCATAGTCTTTTGGTCGCAGTTAGGCTCGTAGTTGTTAACGCCTACGCCGCCACCCACGTACCAAGGGCTCATGCCTTCATCAGATGCCATTACACCGAATGGCAGTACAGATGCGAGCAGTGCAACTTTCAATGAGTTTTTCATCATATTTCTCCAAGTCCATTGTTTAATGATGTCCACCATAATGCTCAAAAAGCATAGCTTGCACTTAGCGTGGTGATCCCTTTCTTTTCTAGCAAGCCGCACATATTATCTATTCTAAATATCTGAATTTCTACAGTACATCATTCTTTTAGTGGAAAAAAACGAAAGGCACTCCATTTGAGTGCCTTCCAGATCACAGTTTTATAATCTTTTTAACTGTATTAGCGAGTCCATACCCAATTTTCAATATGAATCGGGTCTACCCCATTGGCTTTAATATAGTTTTTGTGGTCAACCAAACGTTGCAGCATATCGGTGGTGATGGCCACGTGTTGGGTCTCATCAATCACACCTTGCTGGAACAATTTGTAAGCCATGTCGATCACCAGGTGGTAGCGGGAGGTACCGTTACGCACGCCCATGTCGAACGGGGTGGTGGTTGAACCTTCCTCTTCGTAGCCTTTGATGCGGAATCTGTGGCTGCCCTTGTAATCGAATACCAGCTTCTTGATGGTGTTTGGATAGCCGTGATAGTTGAACACCACGCCTTTATCTTTGGTAAAGACTTCATCCATCATCCAGGGCTTCTGCTGGAACTTGCGGCTGCCCAGACCATTGGAGTTAAGCTCGGACACACTCACAAAGCGCACTCGTACCCGTGGCAGCAATTCGCGGATAAGAACCAAAGAGGCCATACATTCCTGAGTCGCATAGTCACCGCAACCGGCCAGAACCACATCCGGATCTTCATCTGAGGCAAAGTCCCAAATCATCAGACCATCTTTGGCCTGGCGGCGGGCTTCATCCAGAGTCAGCCACTGAGGCAGCTCTTTCTTACCGGCTACAATAATGTTCAGCTTATCGCGGTCAGCGTAGGCACGTTCGGTGTACACCAGGGTGCTGTTGGCATCGGCTGGCAGGTACGCTGAGATAATCTCAGGGTGTTTTTCCAGCATGGCGCCGAGGAAGCTTGGGTTCTGGTGTGAGTAACCGTTGTGATCCTGACGCTCCAGCAGTGAAGACAGCACCACGTTGCAAGATGGCAGCGGCTTACGGAAATGCACGCCCTGGCTTGCGTAGACGTACTTACAGTATTGGTCAGCCATGGAGGACACAACCTGAGAGAAGGCCTCGTAGGTTGGGAACATACCGTGGCGGCCGGTCACTGTGTAACCGTGCATCATGCCAAACAGCAGGTTTTCTGACAGCAGCTCCAGTACGCGACCGTCACGAGCCATGTCCTGATCCCAGCTCTCAATAGGCCACTGCCAGGCGCGGTCGGTTTCTTCAAATACCGCTTGCAGCTGGTTGGAATAAGTTTCGTCCGGGCTGAAAATGCGCAGATTGCGCTGATCGCGGTTCAGCTTGAAGGCTTCACGCATCCACTCACCCATCTTGTTCATGGAGTAGCCGCGGTGGCCGCGTGGTACTTCAGGACCATAGGCAAGCTTGGTCAGATCCGGGTTGGACAGCGCACGAACCACTTCACCGCCGTAAGACAGACGCTGACGACCGATGGTCAGTTCTTTTGGTGGGATAAGGCTGGCGATTTCAGCATCGAATTCCAGTACGCCCTGGTCGTTGATTTTATACAGATCAGCAAAGCCGTAGCTTGCCAGCCAGTTGTCCAGTGCTTCCAGGTGTTTCTTGTCGCTGGCGCACTTGTTCACAATAACCTGGTGCGACTCACAGTTACCTTCGAGCTTCTTACCGTTGTCTTCTGACACTCCGGTCCAGCCTTTGGCGGTACGCATCAGGATCACAGGCCAGCGAGGCTTGCACACATCTTCACCGCTGCGGGCGCGGGTTTGGATGTCGTTAATCATGTCGTAGGCAAGGTCCATGGCGTTGGTCATCTGCACATAGACATCTTCGTCCTGCTGGTCATCCACAATAATTGGGTGGTAACCCAGACCACGGAACTCAAGGTCCAGCTCTTCGTGACTCATGCGGCCCATGCGGGTAGGACCTGAGATCTTGTAACCGTTAATGTGCACGATAGGCAGCACGGCACCACAGGTTGCCGGGTTAATCAGACGGTTGGCATACCAGGACGCCGCCAGAGGACCGGTTTCTGCTTCACCGTCACCCACAAGCACGGTGGCAATCAGATCTGGGTTATCCAATACAGCGCCAAAACCGACAGACAGGGAGTAACCCAGCTCACCACCTTCAAGGATTTGACCTGGAGCTTCAGGGTTGGCATGTGAAGGATAACCATATGCGGCTGAAAATTTCTTACAGATATCTTCGATGCCGGTTTCGTTATAAGGGATGGTTTCTGGATAGAAGTGGCTCAGTGAGCCTTCGATGAAAAGGTTAGCCTGTACAGCTGGGAAACCATGGCCTGGGCCGACGAGATAAAGGAAAGGACGCTTGTGTTTTACGATGAGACGGTTGACGTTGGCATAGACGAAGTTGATGCCGGGACAGGTGCCCCAGTGGCCGAGGAGTCTGGGTTTGATGTCTCCATGGGCCAGTGGCCGCTTGTGCAACACATTCTGCTTGAGATAAATCTGCGACGTGGCCAGGAAGTTGGTGGCACGCACAAATTTCTTCAGTGCGCTAATCTCGTGCGGTTGAGTCATAATAAGCCTCTCGATGCTTAAAATGGTTAATTGGAAGTGTTTCTTGGGTGCTACTATATTTGTAATTTTTTTACAAAAATGTGCCCAACCTCCAATTTTCCAAAGTTAGATTCACTGACTTTCTCCCTTTAAATAGTCGTGATTCGATTGTTAATCGAGTTTTAACAGTATCTTATCTCTGTTTTTGTTGCGTGATGCGCATGTCGTATAAATGCGCAACTGTGAGCTTGATCACGCGGTTTTTTTGAAATACTGTGCTAATTTGCCGCGTCCGTTGGGCGCCTCATAGCTGTAACCGTGCTGAAACTTAGGCACGGAAAGGATAAAATGATATAAAAATTACAGCTAATCATGATCTTGCTTAGATCAGTCGCAACAGCAGCCCAAGAACGGATCTCCGGGCTGTTGCAGAAGGAAAGAAGTACTCATTATGTTAGAAACTATTGTCAATTTTCTGAATGCCCTGCTGTGGGGAAAACTGCTGGTCTACGGACTGGTAGGTGCAGGGCTCTACTTTACGGTTCGCCTCGCCTTTATTCAGCTGACCCATTTCAAGCACGGTATTAAAGTCATGACCATCAGCCGCCAGGGTGGCGACGATGGTTTGTCATCATTTCAGGTATTTTGTACCAGCATGGCGGCCCGGGTGGGTGCAGGTAATATGGCCGGTGTGGCGGTGGCCATCGGTATGGCTGGCCCCGGCGCTGTGTTCTGGATGTGGGCCATTGCGGTGCTCGGTATGGCCACGGCCATGATTGAGTCGACCCTGGCGCAAATCTACAAAGTAAAAGATGAAGACGGTCAGTTCCGCGGTGGTCCTGCTTATTATATGGAAAAGGGCTTGGGCCAGCGCTGGATGGGCGTGCTGTTCTCACTGTTCCTTATTCTTGCCTTTGGTTTGGTATTCAATGCCGTACAGGCCAACACCATCACAGGTGCCATGGAGCGGGTATTCGGCTTTGACCCTATGTATGTGGGCATTGCCATTGTGATAGCCAGTGGCTTTGTGATCATGGGCGGCCTGCGCAAGGTGGCCAAGGTTTCTGAAATCGTGGTGCCTTTTATGGCGCTGGCCTACCTGCTGATTGCTTCAGTGGTGGTGTTCTTCAACCTTGAAAAGCTGCCGGATGTGTTCATGCTGATCATCAAGAGCGCCTTTGGCTGGCAGGAAGCGGTTGCCGGTGGTGTGGCTTACAGTGTGGCTCAGGCCATGCAGGCCGGTATCGCCCGCGGTCTTTTCTCCAACGAAGCCGGTATGGGTAGCGCCGCCAACGTGGCCGCCAGTGCATCACCTAACCCAAATCACCCAGCGTCGCAGGGGTTTGTGCAGATGATGGGCGTGTTTGTGGACACCCTGGTGATCTGTACTGCCACCGCGGCCATTATTTTGCTGGCCGGTGATATGGGCGGCGAAAGCGATGGCATTAAACTGACCATCGATGCCTTAACCAGCCATGTAGGTGACTGGGGCGGCGCCTTTATCGCGTTTGCGATTTTGCTGTTCTGCTTTACCTCTATCATCGCCAACTATTCTTACGCCGAAACCAATGTGATGTTCCTGTCCGGCAACCGTAAAAACGCGCTGCCTGTTTTCCGCCTGGCGGTGCTTGGTATGGTGATGTTCGGTGCCATGGCCAAGATTGGTCTGGTGTGGGATCTGGCCGACGTGTCCATGGGCTTGATGGCGATTGTGAATATCGTCGCGCTGGTACTGCTTTCCGGTTTGGCTATTCGGGTGATCAACGATTACCGTGACCAGCTGAAAAACGGTGATATGCCGGTATTCGACCGCAGTAAGTTCCCTGAGCTTGATGGCCAGGTTGAAACCGACATCTGGCCACGCGAGGACCGCGCTGAGACAAGCGAAAGCTGAGTCGATTAGCTTAATCTGAAAAAACCACGCTGCTCCAGCGTGGTTTTTTTATGTCGCTTGGGTATCATAACCGCAGACAAGAGGAGACTGAGATACCTATGCTGGTTGTTATTTCCCCCGCCAAAACATTGGATTATGAAAATCCTGCCCCAACGGGCGAGTTCACTCTGCCGGAGTTGGCTGAGCACAGCCGTGAGCTTATCGACGTCTGCCGCGCCCTCACTCCTGCGGATATTGCCTCCCTGATGTCGGTCAGTGACAAAATTGCCGGACTCAATGCCGCGCGCTTCGCCAGCTGGTCCCCTGAATTTACGTTGGAAAATGCCAAGCAGGCGTTGTTTGCCTTTCGTGGCGACGTGTATACCGGCCTGGATGCCGACACCCTGAGCGCGGACGAGCTTGGTTATGCTCAGTCCCACCTGCGGATGTTATCAGGCCTTTATGGGCTGCTTAAGCCGCTGGATTTGATGCAGGCCTACCGGCTCGAGATGGGCACTGGCCTCGCCAATGGTCGTGGCAAGAACCTGTACGAGTTCTGGGGCTCCATTATTACCGACAAACTCAACGAAGCACTGGCGGCCCAGGGCGATGATATTCTGGTGAATCTCGCGTCCAATGAGTACTTTAAAGCGGTGTCTGCCAAAAATATTAAGGGCACTGTGGTCAGCCCGGTATTTAAAGATGCCAAGAATGGCCAGTACAAGATCATCAGTTTCTACGCCAAGAAGGCGAGGGGACTAATGACCCGCTTTATTCTGGCAACCCGGCCAACCAGCATTGAAGCGCTGCAGGACTTCAATTATGACGGTTACTACTACAGCCCCGAGCAGTCAAAACCGCTGCAGCCGGTGTTTTTGCGGGAAGAGCGCTAAAACAGCCGAAAGTGGGAATAGAGTTAAGTAATGGGGATTAGAGTTAAGTAATAAAAAACGCGGCCATCGGCCGCGTTTTTTTATGGGATAACAGGAGTTATTCCTTGGCAGGTAAGGGGCGCAACGCCACATCGCTGTTTGCCATCATCCAGGCGAACTGGGCATAGACAGCCACGTTTTGCGCCAACGCCTCTGGGTCAATCTTGTCCAGGGTATCGTTGGGGGTGTGGTGATAGTCGAAATAATCGCTGCCATCCTGTCTGAGTGACGCCACCGGTACCCCAAGGGCAGGCAGCATAGACACATCCGGGCCACCTGAGGCCTTGTTGTTGCCGGCCACGACACCAAGCGTTTCCGAGACAGCCATGGCAGCCACCATGCTCTGATGAGCGCTATCGGAAACCCGCCAGTCAATCTGATAGATACGTCCTGCGCCAAAATCAGACTCGGCTGCAATGTAATGCTTGGCAAGCTCAGCCTCATGGGCGCTGGCATAGGCCTTACCGCCCACCAGGCCCACTTCTTCCGCTGCGTAAAGCACCACCCGAATGGTGCGCGCAGGTTTTTGTGACAGGTCGAGAATATGCTTGGCTGCGGCTGTCACAATGGCAACACCGGCGCCGTCATCAATGGCGCCTGTGCCTTCATCCCAGGAGTCGAGGTGCGCGCCAATCAACACAATCTCTTCGGCTTTGCTGCTGCCGCTGACTTCGGCAATCACGTTGTAGGAGGTGGCTTCGCCGCGGCGCTCTGAACCCAACTCAAGTGATACCACGACGCTTGGGTCGCGCTTTAGCATGGCGTTTATTAAATCCGCATCGGGATTGGAGATGGCTGCGGCCGGAATGGGCTCAACTCCATCCTTGTAACGCATCATGCCGGTATGGGCCATGCGGTCGTGGTCGGTGCCGATGGATCGGATAATAATGGCCAGAGCGCCTTTTTCAGAGGCTGCCACAGCGCCGCGGCTGCGGCCACCGGCGGTTTTGCCATAACCTGCGCCGTCGCGGTGGCGCTCGGTTTTGGCATCAATAAAGGCAATTTTGCCTTTCATAGAGTCGGCTGGCGCCTGATTCAGCGCATCAAGCGAGTCAAATCGGACGACAGGGGCGCTGATGCCGCCCTCTGGCGTGGCGATACTGCCGCCCAGGGCGGTTACCACCATGGGCTGTGGGAAAGGGCTTTTAATGCTGGCTCTGGCGATACCGCGGTGCCAAACCGGCACAGTCACCGGCTCTTTATAGACCTTATCAAAGCCCAGGCCGGTGAGTTTGGCCATGGCCCAGTCAACGGCCACTTTATCCTGAGCACTGCCGGCCAGTCTGGGGCCCACTTCAACTGTCAGAGATTCCACAATATCAAAGCCAAGTGAAGAAGCCTGGGCTTTTTGGGCAAGCGTTTCAGCAACTTCATGATTTTTATCGGTTGTCGCTTGTGCTGAAGTACTCGTTGTGGCGGCCAGCAACAGTGCGCTGGCGAAAACGATGGGTAGGGTTTTCATGTGTTTCCTCGATTTTTATTACGTACATCCCATTTTTGAAAACAATCTAACAAAAAGTGTGGGCTGTGTCCCGACGCAGTCTGTAAGGCAACGCTATATTAGGCCCGGGGTTTGTATTAGGAGAATATGCTCGTAATGAATATAGAATTGATGCAGGAGCGAGCTGATCATGCGGTGGTGCTGCTAAAGGCACTGGCCAATGAACGTCGATTGTTTATCCTGTGCCATCTGCTGAACGAAGGCGAGATGTGTGTAGGTGAGATGAACAAGAAACTGGGACTGAGTCAGTCTGCGTTATCGCAGCACCTGGCCTGGCTTCGCAAAGACAATCTGGTTTCGACCCGCAAGGAAGCTCAGACGGTGTTCTACTCATTGAAGAGTGATGAGGTGAAGGAGATCATCAAGTTACTCAACAACATATATTGCCATTGAGCAGATATAAAAAAACCGGCCTGGGCCGGTTTTTTTACGTCTTACTGGCAGCGATTAAGCAGCCAGAGCCTTGATACGGGCGTTCAGACGAGCCTTATGACGGGCAGCCTTGTTCTTGTGGATCAGGCCTTTGGTCGCCATACGGTCAACGATAGGCTGGGCTACGGCGAAGGCTTCGGTAGCAGCTTTGTGATCGCCAGCCTTGATGGCAGCGATAACTTTCTTCACGTAGGTACGCAGCATTGAGCGACGGCTGGCGTTGTGCTGACGACGCTTTTCAGATTGAAGCGCGCGCTTCTTTGCAGTCTTGCTGTTAGCCAAGGTGCAACTCCTAAAAACTTGGGATTGATACTTTCAAAGGTCGAGGAATATGCCCGTATTTTGCCACCTTGTCAATGGCAATGGTTGAATATCGGCCATAAAAGCAAATTAATCCAACCCGACTTGGCTATCTTCAACCCAACTCGTGTAAAATGTGGCGCAATTCTACCAGCAAATACTGTCGTGTGACAGAGCCGGAAGCGTTTTTTTCCAAGATATCACCCGCATTTTCCGGTCCTTCCCAGGGGGCGTTTTGAGCAAGAAACTTCTGAAGTCAGGGATGATAGTCAGTGCCATGACCTTGATCTCCCGTGTGTTGGGTTTAGTTCGCGACATGGTAGTGGCCAATCTGATGGGGGCCGGAGCCAGTGCCGACGTATTTTTCTTTGCCAATAAAATTCCCAATTTTTTGCGCAGATTATTCGCCGAAGGCGCTTTTGCTCAGGCATTTGTGCCTGTTCTGACCGAATATCAGGAAAAGCGCAGCAGCGAAGAAACCCGTGAATTGCTCTCAAAAGTGGCCGGTACCCTTGGCGGCCTGGTTACCATAGTGACCCTTTTCGGGGTGATTGGCTCACCAATATTGGCTGCGCTGTTTGGTGGCGGTTGGTTTCTTGACTGGCTGGAAGGCGGTGAAAACGGCGCCAAGTTTGAACTTGCTGCGCTGATGCTGAAGATAACCTTTCCTTATTTATGGTTTATCACCTTTACCGCGCTGGCAGGCTCCATCCTCAACACCCGCGGCCGCTTTGCGGTGTCGGCCTTTACCCCGGTATTTTTGAATATCGCCATTATCGGCTTCGCCCTGTGGTTGTCGCCGCAGCTTGAGCAGCCGGAAATCGGTCTGGCCTGGGGCGTGTTTGCCGGCGGTCTTATTCAGTTTCTGTTCCAAATTCCCTTTTTGTACCGCGAGCGTGCCCTGGTTAAGCCCTCTTGGGGCTGGCATCACCCGGGGGTGACCAAAATCCGCACCCTGATGATCCCGGCACTGTTCGGGGTGTCGGTGTCGCAGATTAACCTGCTGTTTGACACCTTTATTGCCAGCTTCCTGATGACAGGCTCCATCAGTTGGCTCTATTACTCCGACCGTTTGCTTGAGTTCCCCCTGGGACTTTTTGGTATTGCTATTGCCACTGTGGTGTTGCCCGCGTTGTCGAAAAAGCATGTGAACGATGAAGGCGAAGGCTTTGCCAAAACCATGGACTGGGGGGTGAGGGCGATTTTGCTTCTGGGTATGCCCGCCATGCTGGGGCTGATTGTGCTGGCCAAACCCATGCTGATGGTGCTCTTTATGCGTGGCGCCTTTGATATCAGCGATGTGGAAATGGCGTCTTACAGTTTGATGGCTTATGGCGCTGGCCTGCTTAACTTCATGCTTATCAAAGTATTGGCGCCCGGTTATTACTCACGCCAGGATACCAAAACCCCTGTGCGTTACGGTATTGTCGCCATGGTCAGCAATATGGTGTTTAACATTATCTTTGCGGTGCCCTTTGGCTATGTGGGACTGGCGATTGCCACCTCCTTGTCGGCGCTGCTCAATGCTGCGCTGCTTTATCGGGGGCTGCATAAGGCCGGTGTATATAAAGTGGCGAAGTCGACGCTGGTGTTTTTTGCCAAGGTGGCCGTGTCTACCCTCGCTATGGGGGCGCTTCTGTGGTATCTGTTGCCCACACAGGCGGTGTGGCTCGAGTGGCATATTGGCGAGCGTGCCGGTGCCCTTGCCGGTTATATCGGTCTGGGGGCTTTAGTTTATGGGTTGTCGCTTATTCTGCTGGGGATTAAGCCCTGGCAGATGAAACGCGCCCGCAAGGGCTGATTCTCAGCGTCAGCTGAGATATAATCCGCCAATTTACGTACGCCAGTTGTCAGGTCACATGGAATTAATCCGCGGAATTCACAATATCTTGCCCGCCCATCGGGGATGTGTGCTAACCATCGGCAACTTTGACGGTGTCCATCGTGGGCACGCCAAAGTGATTGCCAGTTTGGTTGAGCGGGCCAAGCATTTTGGTCTGCCCGCGACCCTGATGACCTTCGAGCCCCAGCCGCAGGAGCTGTTCCGTGGTGATGATGCGCCGGCGCGCCTGAGTTTGCTGCGGGATAAGATAGTGCTGCTGGACGAGCTGGGAATTGACCGCCTGCTGTGCGTCAATTTCAATGCTAAGTTTGCCGCGATGGATCCTGAGCACTTTATTGAAGACCTGTTGGTGCGAAAGCTCGGGGTCAGGTATCTGGTGGTCGGTGACGATTTTTGCTTCGGTAAGAGCCGCGCCGGTAACTTTGAGATGCTGAAAAAAGCCGGCGAGCGTTTCGGTTTTGCCGTGGTCAATACCCACTCTTTTATGGTGGGCGACCTGAGGGTGAGTTCTACCGCGGTGCGTGAGCAGCTCGCCAAGGGCAATCTGGAGCAGGCAAGGCGCTTGCTCGGCCACCCTTTTACCCTATGTGGCCGGGTGGCCCACGGGCAAAAGATTGGCCGGACGATTGGCTTTCCCACCGCCAATATTGCGCTTAAGCGTAAGGTGGTACCGGTGCGCGGCGTGTTCGCCGTCAAGCTGTGGTGGGATGGCAGTGATATATATGAAGGGGTTGCCAATGTGGGGTTCAGGCCCACAGTCAATGGACAGGTGTGCCAGCTTGAGGTGCATCTGTTTGATTTTGAAGGCGACCTCTATGGCAAACGGGTAGAAGTGGAACTGGTGGCGAAAATCCGCGACGAGCAGCCCTTCCAATCCCTAGACGCCCTGAAAAAACAGATTTGGAACGATGCCGACAGAGCCCGGGCTCTGCTTGGTGACGATGCAGGTTAAGCAAAGAACGCTAAAACTATTTGGCAATTAACGGTATAGGATCGATGAGCGACTATAAATCTACTTTGAATTTGCCGGAAACTGAGTTTCCGATGCGTGGGAATCTGGCTAATCGCGAGCCCGCAATGCTTGAGCGCTGGAACAAGGACAAGCTGTATCAGCAGATCCGTGACAGCCGCATTGGTCGCAAGCCATTTATCCTGCACGATGGCCCTCCATACGCCAACGGCAGCATTCACATTGGTCACTCTGTAAACAAGATCCTCAAAGACATCATTATCAAGTCCAAGACCATGGCGGGCTTTGATGCCCCCTATGTGCCGGGTTGGGACTGCCACGGTCTGCCTATTGAGCTGAAAGTAGAGCAAAAAGTTGGTAAACCGGGTCAGAAGATCTCTGCCGCTGAATTCCGTGAAGAGTGCCGCAAGTATGCTGCTGCTCAGGTTGATGGTCAGCGCGAAGACTTCATCCGTCTGGGCGTGCTGGGTGACTGGGACAAGCCATACCTGACCATGGACTTTGCCACTGAAGCCAACATCGTGCGTTCTCTGGCCAAAGTTATCTCCAACGGCCACCTGCAAAAAGGTGTGAAGCCGGTGCACTGGTGTACCGACTGTGGCTCAGCACTGGCCGAAGCTGAAGTGGAGTACGAAGATAAGACATCTCCTGCCATCGACGTAGGTTTCAATGTGGTTGATAAGTCTGCGCTGCTGGCCAAATTTGGCGTAGCTCAGTACGACCAAGATATCGCCATGGTCATCTGGACCACCACCCCCTGGACCCTGCCTGCCAACCGCGCACTGGCCGTATCCGGCGACCTTGAATATGTGCTGGTATCTTTCACCAAAGACGAGGTTACCCGTGCCATTGTGGTGGCCGATGTGCTGCACGAAGACTGCGTGAAGCGTTTTGGCGCCGAGTCATTCGAAGTGCTGGGCCGCGTAAAAGGCAGCGAGCTTGAGCTGATGCGTTTTGCTCACCCCTTCCTCGACTTTGACGTGCCGGTGATTTTGGGTGACCACGTGACCACCGATGCCGGTACCGGCGTGGTGCACACCGCCCCTGGCCATGGCCAGGACGACTTCGTGGTAGGTCAGAAGTATGGTCTGGAAGTGGCCAACCCTGTGGGTGACAACGGCGTGTATAAGGCCGATACCCCTTTCTTTGCCGGTCAGCATGTATTTAAAGCCAACGACAACGTGGTTGCGCTTTTGAAAGAAAAAGGCGCGCTGCTGAACCATGTGGCTTACCGTCACAGCTATCCACATTGCTGGCGCCACAAAACGCCAATCATTTTCCGTGCAACCCCGCAGTGGTTTATCTCTATGGATAACCAGGGCCTGCGCAGCACTGCACTGGGCGAAATCAAAAACACCCAGTGGATCCCTGACTGGGGCCAGAGCCGCATCGAGACCATGGTAGCCAACCGTCCTGACTGGTGTATCTCCCGTCAGCGTACCTGGGGCGTGCCTATCACCTTGTTTGTTAACAAGGAAACCGAAGAGCTGCACCCAGATTCTGTCTCCTTGATGGAGCGCGTGGCGCACCGCATCGAGCAGCAGGGCATTCAGGCCTGGTGGGATCTGGACGCTGCCGAGCTGCTGGGTGATGAAGCCGACCAGTATCGCAAAGTGACCGATACGCTGGACGTCTGGTATGACTCAGGTTCTACCTTCGAAACCGTGGTAGCTGCCCGTCCTGAGTTCCAGGGCCATGGCGTGGATCTGTACCTGGAAGGCTCGGATCAGCACCGCGGCTGGTTTATGTCATCACTGATGCTGTCTACCGCCATGCATGCCAAGGCACCTTACAAGCAGGTGCTGACCCACGGCTTTACCGTGGACGGTAAGGGCCGCAAGATGTCCAAGTCTATCGGCAACGTGATTGCGCCTCAGGAAGTGACCAACAAGCTCGGCGCAGACATCCTGCGTTTGTGGGTAGCTGCTACCGATTACAGCGGTGAGATGAGCGTATCCGATGAAATCTTGAATCGCGCCGCCGACTCTTATCGCCGTATCCGTAACACAGGTCGTTTCCTGCTGGCGAACCTCAATGGTTTCGAGCCTGAAACCGACATGGTTGCCGTAGAGGACATGGTGGCGCTGGACCGCTGGATGGTGCGCCGTGCCGCCAAGGTGCAGAGCGAAATCATCGCCGCTTACGAGCAATACAATTTCCACATGGTGACCCATAAGCTGATGCAGTTCTGCTCGGTAGAACTTGGCAGTTTCTATCTGGACATCATCAAAGACCGTCAGTACACCGCCAAGCGTGAAAGCCATGCCCGTCGCAGCTGTCAATCGGCACTGTTCCACATCGCCGAAGCCATGGTGCGCTGGATTGCACCTGTGCTGAGCTTTACCGCCGATGAGATTTGGCAGCTGTTGCCTGGCAAGCGTGAAGCCTATGTGTTCACCCAGGAATGGTACGAAGGCCTGAAGCCGGTAACCCTGGAAAGCGATCTGGCCGATAGCCACTGGGAGTTGCTGCTCAGCGTTCGTAACGAAGTGAACAAAGAGCTTGAGCAGGCACGTCGCGACAAGGTGCTGGGTGGCTCACTGGAAGCAACCGTGACCCTGTTTGCTGATGCCGAACTGGCAGCCAAGGTGGCTGTGCTCGGTGACGAGCTGCGCTTTGTGCTGTTGACCTCGGATGCCAAGGTGCTGCCAATCGATGCTGCGCCTGAGTCAGCTGTTGCCACTGAGATTGCCGGTCTGAAGGTGCTGGTTGCCAAGACTGACGCGGCCAAGTGTGAGCGCTGCTGGCATCACCGTGAAGATGTGGGTTCAGTTGAAGCGCACCCAAGCCTGTGTGGCCGCTGTGTGACCAACATTGAGGGTGACGGCGAAGCCCGCGCCTTCGCATAAGGATGGCCATGCAATTGAATTGGAAAGAAAGTGGCCTGCGCTGGTATTGGGTAGTAGTGGTGGTGTTTTTGGCCGACCAGCTGTCCAAGCAGTGGGTACTGGCCAACTTTGACCTGTACGAGTCGGTCAAGCTGCTGCCGTTTTTTAACTTCACCTATGTGCGCAACTATGGCGCAGCTTTCAGCTTCCTGCATGATGCAGGGGGCTGGCAGCGCTGGCTGTTTACGGCGGTGGCCGTGGGCTTCAGTGTGCTGTTAACCATTTGGCTGCGTAAGCAGCCAGCCAATATGGTGCGGCTGAATTTGGCCTACACCCTGGTGATTGGCGGAGCGCTTGGTAATCTGATTGACCGTCTGCAACATGGCTTTGTGGTGGATTTCCTCGATTTCTATTGGAACACCGCCCATTACCCGGCGTTCAACATAGCCGATGCCGCCATCTTTATTGGTGCCGTGCTGATTATTATCGACAGCTTTAAAGCGTCCAGCTCGGATGACAAGGCCATCAAGGAGTAACACATGAGCCAAAAGTCGTTGCTGTGCCATATGAATATTCTCTTGTCTGACGGCTCTACCGCCGACAGTACCAAGGCGTCGGGTAAGCCTGCGCGCCTCAATATTGGTGATGGCAGCCTGAGCCCCGCATTTGAAGCTGAGCTTGGCGCACTGAAGGTCGGTGATTCACACAAGTTTACCCTGCAGCCACAGGATGCCTTTGGTGATGTGAATCCAGATGCGATTCATCATCTCGATCGCAGCCGCTTCCCTGCCGATATGCAGTTGGAAACCGGTGTGATAGTCAGTTTTGCAGGCCCCGGTGGCAGCGAAATTCCTGGTATTGTCCGTGATGTGGCCGGCGATTCTGTGACGGTCGATCTGAACCATCCACTGGCCGGTCAGGCTGTGACCTTCGAGCTGGAAGTGCTGGAGGAGCTCTGATGACTGGACAGATGAACATTCTGCTCGCCAATCCACGCGGCTTTTGTGCCGGGGTTGACCGTGCCATCAGCATCGTTGAGCGCGCCCTTGAGCTGTTTTCGCCACCTATATATGTGCGTCACGAAGTGG
Organism: Shewanella khirikhana; assembly: GCF_003957745.1. Lineage (NCBI taxonomy): Bacteria > Pseudomonadati > Pseudomonadota > Gammaproteobacteria > Alteromonadales > Shewanellaceae > Shewanella > Shewanella khirikhana. Next base: position 526,442 of record NZ_CP020373.1, read on the forward strand.
TGCACAACCGTTATGTGGTGCAAAACCTCAAAGACCGTGGTGCGATCTTTGTCGAAGAGTTGGATCAGGTGCCGGACAACAGCATAGTGATCTTCTCTGCCCACGGGGTGTCGCAGGCGGTGCGGGCCGAGGCCAAAAAGCGTGGCCTTAAGGTATTCGATGCCACTTGCCCGCTGGTGACCAAGGTGCACCTGCAGGTAACCCGTGCCAGCCGCAAAGGGGTTGAATGCATCCTGATTGGCCATGAAGGCCATCCGGAAGTTGAAGGCACTATGGGTCAGTACGATAACCCTGAGGGGGGCGTTTATCTGATTGAGTCGGTGGAAGACGTCGAAGCGCTTCAGGTGAAAGACCCGGATAACCTGTGCTTCGTTACCCAAACTACTCTGTCGGTTGATGATACTCTGGACATCATCGCGGCTCTGCAGGCGAAGTTTCCGTCCATTGAGGGACCACGCAAGGACGATATTTGCTACGCCACTCAAAATCGCCAGGATGCAGTGCGCAGTCTGGCGACTCAGGCCAAGCTATTTATCGTGGTGGGTTCGAAAAACAGCTCCAACTCCAACCGCCTGCGGGAGCTTGCCGAAAAGTCGGGTACCCAGGCCTATCTTGTCGATAGTGCGGCTGACGTGAAGGCCGAGTGGTTCGCTGGCGTGGATAAAGTGGCTGTTACTGCCGGTGCATCAGCGCCGGAAGTGCTGGTAAAGCAGGTTATCGATGCAATTACCCATCTGGCCCCCAGCGTGGTGACAGAGGTCGAAGGTCGCAAAGAAGACGTTGTTTTTGCGGTACCAGTCGAACTTAGGTGATTGTTTGAAAAGAAAATGTTAAAAAAGAGGCGCAAGCCTCTTTTTTTATTGGCGTAAAGTTCTAGGTATAATGGTTCATCTTTTTAGATGCTATTGTTACTGGCAGCAAACAATCGACTCAACTATGATTAACCTGTAGAATCAAATGTAGACTTAAGATTAAGATTTTAAAGGGTAATTTTCTGGTTTGGTCGTCAAAAAAATGTCGAATTCGGGAGATTTGACACCGATGAAAAAGTACAGGAATGGATTTTCCTTGATTGAAGTGATGGTCGCACTGGTCATACTGGTGATTGGCCTTATTGGCATATTCAATCTTCACACAGTCGCCAAACAGAGTAGCTTTGAATCTTTCCAGCAGACTCAGGCGGCGTATTTTGCGTCTGACATCATCAGCCGGATGAAGCTGAATAAGCCAGAGCTGGCTAATTATGCTGGTACCTACAATGGCAGCCTGGCTGACCCTGGTACATCTTGTGACGTTGCCGTTGGGGCCAATACTATTTGTACCAATACCGAAACCCGAGATTGGGATAAGTATCAGTGGGAGCAGCTTTTCAGTGGCTCATCTGAGGCCACCGGTGGTCGTGATATTGGTGGTTTGGATAAGCCAATCGCCTGCATCCGCGTTCAAAACACCGGCGATGTCACCGTCGTGATGACCTGGCGCGGGATCCGTGAGGTGAGCGATGGTGGTGATTCCGCCGCCGATAGCTTTGTGAAAGACTGTGGCACTAAAAATAACCGTCGCCGCGTGTTTGTCATTAATACCGTGATTATCTAGGAAGCCAGTGATGTTGACGAAGTTAAGGATACAACGAGGATTGTCGCTGGTTGAATTGATGGTCGCCTTGGTCATAGGGTTATTTTTGACCGGCGGCATTTTCGCGATGTTTTCCATGTCTGCTACCAACGTAACCACAACCAGTCAGTATGGCCAGCTTCAGGAGAATGGCCGTATTGCATTGGCGATTCTGGAGCGGGATCTGACACAGCTGGGGTTTATGGGGGACATCACCGGAACCGACTTTATTGTTGGTGGTAACACAACGCTGGACTCTCTTCCCGCTCTTGCCCTTGACTGCGTTGGTGCCGGAGCCAACAACGCAACCTTCCCGAATAACACGCCAGCTCATTTTCGCAAACTTTGGGGTTATGAAAGTGGTGTCAGTGCGGACTCTCTGACTTGTTTAGGAGCATCAGGTGTTGTGTCTGGCACTGACGTTCTTCAGGTCAAAAGAGTCATAGGGCCAAATGTTGCAGCGGCTGGTGCTACAGCTGGGCGCTTTTATCTGGCGACCACCTCAAATCAAGCCATTTTCTTTGCCGGTGGCGCGGTACCTGTGCTCGAGAATGCGCGGTTTTGGGAGTACCAGCATCATGTCTATTTCATTGCCAATAACACAGCAGGCGTTCCGGAACTGAGGCGTAAAACTCTGTCGAGCACCGGCATGAGCAACGATGAGCAGTTGGTGGAAGGTATCGAGAATATGCGCATCATGTATGGCTTTGACAATGACGGCGATGATACCGCTGATACTTATATGCCGGTTCAAAATGTCACCACATTAATGTGGGACAACGAATTGTTCCAACGCTTGGTTGCGCTTCGGATCTATTTATTGGTTCGATCTGTACAGCCTGACAGAACCTACAAAAATGATGTGCAATACACCCTGGGAGATAAGGTGATTGCAGCGCCCAATGATAATTTCAGGCGTAAAGTGGTTTCAACAACCATAGTGCTCGAAAACCCGGTACTGATAAGGAATTGATATGAGAAAAGAGCAAGGCATGGTGCTGTTTGTAGCGCTTATTGTCCTGATAATCATGACGGTTATCGGTGTCGCTTTGGCTGTCAATTCCGGTCAGTCACTTCGTATGGCGGGTGCCGGTGCTGAAAGAATTGAGGCAATGTCCGGTGCTCAGGGAGCTCAGGATAGAGTGATCAACAATAATAAAGGTGCGGCACTCGCTAACTTAGGGGCTGGTGGCATTCAAGAGCGAGTTGATGCCTTCAATAGTGATTCTGAAATATTACCGTTGACGTTGGGTGATGTCAGCTGTCAACGAAGCTCCAGAGCATCTGGAGCGAATCTCATCAGCTGTCGGCGTGCGGAAATTACCACGACGACGACATACGGGCGTAAGGGACTGGGGCAGTTGCAGATAGTCTCAGGGATTGAACAGCAGGTTCTGACCGGGAATTAAGATTATGTTCAGGAAAACCATCGTTGGTGTGGCCGCTGCGCTCACCGTTATGTCTGGTGTTAGCTTTGGTGATGACACTGAGCTGTATCTTATTGAATCCAACGTTAGGGTAGGGAAAAGGCCACAGGTACTGTTCGTCTTCGATAACTCAGGCAGTATGTCCACGGAAGACCAAAACTCAAGCAGCTCCTATTGTTCCCCGGCTGAAGCGACTGCTGGCACCTGTACTTTGGACCCAAATTTCGTCGAATTTGCGGAAAGTTACTCCGGTTATATTAACGACAATGCCATATATTGGAATTCTGGCGGGATAGACGGCAGTAGTACCATGCCGACACCCGAAAACCCAACGGATAGTCGCCGTTTTTTTCATGAAAACAACAATTGTAATGGCGCAAAAAAAGCCTTGGCGAGCCGTGGTCGATATACCGGTTATATGTGGGAACGCAACAAAACCGGAAATACCTATGCTTGGGAAGACCTGAAGGAAAATGAGGGTCTCAATAAAAATGATATTTTTGATTGTTGGCAAGATTGGAATGAATCAGACCCTTCTAACCCCGGCAGCACCTATTCTACAGATGGCTATCCACAAAATGGTGCTAAAGATGGTTATGTCTCCGATAGACCAGCGACCTCCCCTCCATTAGGCCGCCCAGTTACCCTTTATACTCCTCACTATCTAGTTTGGTACAAATGGGCCACTACAACTACCGATGGACAGAATAGCGGTGGTACTGGAACGCGTTTGGAGGTTGCCAAGGAAGCAATGCAGGATGCCTTGGAAAACCTGAGTATTCCGATTGATGCTGGTTTGGCGATTTTCAATTTAAACTATCCAGAAGATGGCAATGCGGATGGCGGCCGGATTGTTTATCCAATTCAGGAAATGACATCAAGCAACGTGAACTCTCTGGTAACTTTGATTAATAGTACGCCAGCACAAACTAATACACCACTCTGTGAAACCTTATACGAAGCATATCAGTATTTTAGTGGTGGGCCTGTTACTTATGGAAATAAGGATGCCAACGGAAAGGGCTGGTACAAAATTGACGGATATCAGGTTAATACGCCGCCAAGTATTTTGAGTGAAGGTAACTACACAACGCCCTTCAAGAAATGTCCCGATGTTGGTTATGTAATCTATATTACAGATGGTGCCCCAACACTGGACAATCACGCAGATACTAGCATTAGTACTTTAATAGGAAATGCCAAGGTCAAGGCTGACTATAGTACAGTGAGTTATTACGATTCTTATCTTGACGAGGAAAAGGAAAGTTATTTCCCTGCGCTCGCAGCATATATGTTTAACAATGATTTGGTATCTGGGCCCGTAGACTCCAAGGGTAACGATAACAAGCAATCCGTCAGGTTATTTACAATCGGCTTTTCTGCAGGCGCCGATGCCGCGGCAGAGTTGTTGGAGGAGGCCGCCTTCAGGGGGGGGAATCCTCGAAATGATAGTGGAGTATCAAAAGGCTATTATCGGGCTGCAACGGGTCTGGATTTGGCTGCAGCGTTGGAAGATGCGCTGAAGACGATTTTGGCGGTCGATTCTTCGTTCACATCGCCCAGTATTGCCAGTAATAACTTTGACAAAACCCAAACTTATAACTCAGCCTATTATGCGATGTTTCTTCCTGGCAGTGGCCCCAGATGGAGTGGGAATCTTAAGAAACTCAAAGTAACGGCATCTGGTGAATTGGTCGCGCCTGGTCCAACAGCTAATGCTATTGATGAGGCTGGCAACATTTCCTCGACAACCTGCACTTATTGGAACTCATGTGCTTCGAGTGCTCCCGATGGGAATAGGGTCAATTCTGGTGGGGTACTGCCTAAGCTGAGGGCAAAGCTAAAATCCAGGAAGATTCTTACCAACGTTGGCGGTTTGACCGATATTGACAATGTTGCTGAGTCAACGATGTACAGTTTGCTCGGTAGTCCAGCGGCAGAATCTGAAGCTGTAGCTGTTCAGACTCATCTGGATTGGCTGTATGGCGTCGATGTTGACAACGACGACAATGATTTTGATGCTGATGGAAAACCAATTGTTACGGATGCCCGTGAAGATATTATGGGAGACCCTCTGCACTCCAAACCGTTGGCTATTAACTTTGGCGAATCCACCTCAAGTTTGGATGTGCGAGTCTTGGTAGGCACTAACCAAGGTTTGCTGCACATGTTCAAAGACTCTGATACAGGCAGCAATGATTACAGCGTTGGTACTGTTGATGAGTCCTGGGCTTTTATTCCGGCAGAGCTAATCGATAACTTACCTGCTCTGAGACAAAACGAAGCAACTGGAACGCATAATGTGTATGGCTTGGACTCATCACCCGTTGCTTACACCAAAACAGATGCGTCGGGTAAGGTGATTGAAGCCTGGGTATACATAGGTATGCGCAGAGGTGGTTCATCTTATTACGCATTGAATATTACTTCACCCGACTCGCCAGTGCTTGGCTGGGTGATCAACCCGAGCTCGGATGGATTCACCAATTTAGGCCAGACATGGTCTGAGCCAGTCGTCACTACGGTTCCCGGTGTGGATGGCCCTGTGCTGATATTTGGTGGAGGCTATGGTGATTCCAGCGCTGGTAAAGGTAAGGGTGTTTATATTGTAGAAGCCTTAACCGGTAAAAAAATACATCATTTTGTTCATGATGATATGGACGCCATTCCGAACAAAGTTGCTGTTCTTGACAGTAATAACGATGGTGCCACCGACAGAATCTATGCTACCGATATAAGTGGCAATGTATGGCGTATGGACTTGGCAAACAAGGTTCCTGGAGATTGGACGACCTTTAAGTTTGCCTCTATCGGCAGTACTTCGCCCAACAATCGGATGTTTTTTGCTGAGCCGACAGTTGCTCAGACTCAGTTCACCAATCTTCATTCGGAAAGCGGCGTATTGTCTTATCAGACAATTCCCTATGATGCAGTAACTGTTGGTTCCGGTAACAGAACACACCCGCTGGATGCTACAACCGTCGATATGTTCTATGTATTCCAGGACAGGAATGTGGTGTCTAAGCATTTTAGTGATACTGATACACCTGCGGCCCTGACGATTGCAGATCTCTACGATGTCTCGTCGAATCCGCCATCGTCAGAAGCAGACAACGTCACTTTTGGCACCAAGCGCGGCTGGTACTACGATTTCAATATGGCCGGTGAAAAAACCTTGTCTGCATCATTGATTTTTGACGGCAAGGTATATTTCACCTCATTTATCCCCCCGACCGATCAAACCGTAGATCTGGACGCTGGCATATGTGGGTTTTCAGGGCAAGGGCGACTCTACGTATTTGATTTACATAAGGGAACCAGGACCTACAGCCAGGTTTACTATGAGCTGGGTGAACGGGTGCCAGACACGCCTCAAATTGTTATCCCTGAACCCAAGGAAGGGGAGGAACCTCAAGCCTACATCATCGGTGTGGGTAAAGGTGAGCAGGATGAAAATGGGCAATATAAAGGTACTATCAACATAGGTACCGGTCTTGACACGAATAAAATCTACTTTCACGTGGACGAGTAATTGGAATGAAGAAACAGGTTATCGGTTATACGCTGATTGAAGTGTTGATTACTGTAGGTATAGTTGCCATATTGGCGTCAATTGCCTACCCGTCATACGTGAAGTATGCCGCGAAAGGGAATCGTTCAGAAGGTCAGGCTGCAGTAATGAGAGTTGCTAACTTGCAAGAGCAGTACTATCTCGACCACAGGACTTACGCCGCTGATATGACTAAACTGGGATTGGCGGCTGACCCCTTTATTTCAGAGAATGGGCATTACTCGGTCGACGCGACAACGGCGGATTCTGGCGCAAGTTTTACCATCACAGCAACACCTCAGGGGGCTCAGGCCTCAAGAGACACTGAGTGCACCACTTTGACGATTACCGACACCGGTGTTAAGGGACCTAATCAGGAGTGCTGGAAATGAAGCTAATCAATCTAGCGGCTATTGTGGTCATTTTATCTGTTTCTGGACATGCTTGGGCAGAGCAGAGTGACTACAAGTGCTTTGTAACAGCCAGTCAGGGGCAGAAAATTGTCTTTTTTGGTTGGAAACCTGCTGATGTTGAAAAAAATCAAATGAGGTTGGTCGGCAAACGACTTCAGGATTCGAAAGGTAACCCCAATTACATCAAAAAAGTGCACGAATGTGTCTCTTTAAAAGAGGACTTTTCTGACAAGCTGGCACGAAAGCTTGATACGAAGACCTTACGCTAATAGCCAATACAACACCTTGCGGTAGAGCAAATATCTGCCGCAGGGTGAGTTAACTGCAGCTCTGCCCATCACTGGCCGTTTTAATGAGACCTGTGACAGAAAGCTCGATACTTTTAGAATAGGTAGTTTCACCTTTAGGGCAATAAGTAAAGGTGATAGCCTGAGACGCTAAACCATTTGGAGTGAATGTAACGTTCAGGCCTTTAACGCTGTCCTTAGCATTGAACGCATTGATGAGTTTGAGCGTTTCTTGAGTGTTATCAGGTCGTACAAGAAATACTCTTATGCCTTGTTTCCAGTCAGTACCGCAACCTGATGCGCCTGCCGGGCAAACTCCCACAGTCGCACCATAAGAAAACGCCTGATTTCTCGCAAACTTAAGCGCATCCTGAATTTTTCTGATTTCACTGTCGGCCCTTGCTCTATCGTACCAAGAGGATAACGATGGCAATGCAACCACAGCCAGAATTCCCGCTATAACAACGGTCACCATGACTTCAACCAGCGTAAATCCTTTTGATGGGGTGTGCATGAGCTTATCCTCGAAGACGTATATCGTTTGAGTATACGTCAGTTATCGGGATAATTCAGCTGTTTCTCATCATTGAAATTACGACAATTAATTGTCACAAAAGGATATTTTGACAATTTTCCGTTTACTCGCAGCTTACCTTTTCCTGACCCAGTCGTATGCGGCCAGCGTTACTGATAATCAATGATTTACCATGGTCGCCTGACGGGGAACCAGCACAAAACTTAAAGGTTCCGTTTGAGCCAGACGCCAGTCCTTCGGGAAGGAAGCGTAAGCTTCGACGACTAAACTGCAGGGTGTCGCTGGGGTCGATGGCGGGGAAAGTTTGGATAATCCTGTCTGTACCATCAAGGCAGCTTGTGGTTCCTGTGTCAGTAAACAAAGAAAAACCACTGGCCCAGTTATCCGAGCAGCAGCTGTTTTCAATCGGGCACAAGGTAACTCTAACCCCATAGCTTATCGCGTAGCTGCGTGCGAGTTTCGCCAGCGCGTCTATTTCCCGAATCTTGGAGTCGGCACGAATGGCATTTTGAAGTGTTGCGAGTGAGGGCAGAGCAACAGCTGCCAGAATGGCGAATACCGCCATGGCAACCATCAGCTCCACCAGCGTCAATCCTTTGCTGGTTTTCATCTTTCTCGTCCGTGAAAAAGTTTGGTTGAATTTGAGTATAGTTCAGTGCTCAGAATTCGCGAATGCGCCCTTCATGGCCGAGAGCAATACATGTTAAGCTTGTGTCATTAACAACAACTTCCCTACAGGAGCGGGTGGATGAAAAAGGTCGAAGCCATTATCAAGCCCTTTAAATTGGATGATGTGCGCGAAGCGCTGGCGGAAATTGGCATTACCGGTATGACGGTATCTGAAGTTAAAGGCTTTGGGCGCCAAAAAGGTCATACTGAGCTGTATCGCGGTGCTGAATACATGGTCGACTTCCTGCCCAAGGTGAAGATTGAGCTGGTTATCCAGGATGATCTTTTGGATCAAGCCCTTGATGTTATTGTCGATACCGCTCGCACAGGTAAGATTGGTGACGGGAAGATTTTCGTTACTGATATCGAGCGGGTGATCCGGATCCGTACCGGTGAAGAAAACGAAGAAGCGGTTTAAGTTAGCTGAATAAATCATAAAAAGGGGCCTCGGGCCCCTTTTTTAGTGGCTAACTCTGTCATTCAAGCGTAATCAAGGTCGACCCTGGTTTAATGCACTGTAAGGATTTTTATTTGCAAATTAACTGACTGCTTATGTGTGTAAAGTTTGGCATATATTTCTAATTAACTTAATTGCTTAGCTTGTCTTCATCCGGAGCTGTGTTATAACTGCCTCAGATCGGGCGAGGGAGGTAAACAGTGGGTACGAAACGCATCGTTATAGTAGGTGGCGGGGCCGGAGGCTTGGCTTTGGCATCCATGTTGGGCCGCAAGTTAGGGCGAAAAGGTAAGGCCGACATTCTGCTGATTGACAGAAGCCCTATCCACATTTGGAAACCCAAACTCCACGAAGTCGCAGTCGGCGTGATTGACCAGTCCATTGAAGGATTACTGTACCGCGACCATGGGCTTAAAAATGGTTATCGCTATCAACGCGGCGCACTCGAAGCCTTGGATCCCGATGCGAAAACCATCCAACTTTCCGCACTTTACAGTGACAATAACGAGTTACTGATGGGGCCGCGGGTCATCGAATATGATTATTTGGTGCTTGCCCTCGGTGGTGTTTCAAACAGCTTCAATACGCCAGGCGCCGACGAAAACTGCATCTTTTTGGACAACCTGGAAAGCGCCGAGCGTTTCCACCGCCGTCTGCTTGACGGCTTGATGCTGCTTAATGAAACCCAAACCCGGCTCAGTATCGGCATTGTTGGCGCTGGCGCAACCGGCGTTGAACTGGCGGCCGAACTGCACCACGTGGTTGAGTCGGTTAAAGAATTTGGCTATCAAAACATCTCTAAGCAGCATCTGGATATTCATTTGGTGGAAGCATCCCCTAAAATTCTGCCGCAGTTACCCGATAGAGTCAGCGGGCGGGCTCAGGCTGTGCTAGATAAAATTGGCGTACATCTGCATTTGGGCGTGCAGGTAAAAGAGGCGACAAAAGAAGGCTTTATCACCCAGGATGGCACCCTGATTGAAGCGCACATTAAGGTATGGGCCGCAGGTGTTAAAGGGCCTGATGTGTTTGCGGATCTGACAAAATTACCCATTACGCCGCGTAATCAGGTTGAAGTCGATGCCTGTATGCGAGTTAAAGGCCACAGAGATATCTATGCCATGGGGGACTGCGCGCAGCTCATCCTGGCGAGTGGTAAACCGGTTCCTCCCAGGGCGCAGGCGGCATCGCAGATGGCTGAAACCCTGTATCGCAATATCCTTAACAGGCTCAAAGACAAAGCCGAAGTGCCATTTGAGTACCATGACTATGGCTCTTTGGTGTCGTTAAGCCGATTCTCTGCAGTCGGGAATTTAATGGGCAATCTTCGCAGCGGTGATTTCTTTATCGAAGGCCACGTGGCCAGGTTCATGTATTTGTCGCTGTATCACCGCCACCTGGCGAGTTTGTTCGGCTGGTTTTCTGCCATGGTATATCGGCTGGCGCAAAAGCTGTTGAGATGGCAGCGCCCCAAGCTGAAGCTGCATTAATCAAAACGGTAAAACGATACAGGGCAGCATTGATGCTGCCCTGATATATGGGTTAACGCAGCGGCGCTGCACTCGAGTCGCGCACCACAGGCTCTGGCGTAAATACCTTGGCGCTTTCCTGGCGCAACTCTCTTCGATGGGCAATAAGAAGCTCGGTCGCAATTTGGGCGATTTTCTCGTTTGGCTGATGCACAGTCGTGAGTTTGGGCCAGGTCTGACGCGAGAAGGGGCTGTCTTCGAAGCCGACAATTGATATCTCACCGGGGATATCCACTCCCATCAAACGCGCCGCAAACAAGGCGCCCGCGGCAATTTCATCGTTACAGGCCACGATAGCCGTTGGCCTCGGCGTGGCAGACAACAGCGCTTTTGCACCCTCTACGCCCGATTCAAACGAATACTCACCATCGACCACAAATTCAGGGTTAAGCGGAATGCCATTGTCGGCCAGAGCATCACAGAAGCCGGCGAAGCGCTCTTTGGTGGACGCGTGCTGCTCGTCACCGCTGATAAAACCAATCTGGTCGTGGCCCAAATCTATCAGGTGCTGGGTGATGGACACTGCGCCGTGACGGTCGTTCACCAGTACGGTAAGGCCACAGCTGTCTTCTTTGGATTCATCACCGGCGATAATGCGTACATAGTGGGCGTCTATGCTGTCCAGTGCGGCAAGGATTTTTGGGTCTTCCGATAACGGCGGCGTCAGTACCAAACCGGCCAAACGCGCATGCTTTACCAGCGCCATCAACTCGTCACAAATGCTGTCGGCCTTGGCATCACAGGGGTGGATCAGCAGTTCATAGCCTTTATTGCGGCATGCCGACAAAATCCCGTTTTGCATATCAATGATGTAGTAGGCGTTGGGGTTATCGTAAATAAAACCGACAACATAAGATTTGGTGCCCGCCAGATTGCGCGCAGCCAGGTTGGGCTGATAGTTCAGGGCCTTAATGGCTTCATTCACCTTATCAATGGTGGACTGCTTTACCGACGGCTCGTTGTTGGTTACCCGGGAAACGGTTTTAATCGAAACCCCGGCATACTTGGCGACATCATTGATGGTGACTTTCATCTAAAAGCTCAATTATTCAGTTTGTTATCTGCATTTTATCCGCTGGCTGCCGACAGAGACCGCCATTATGTATACCGGATATTGCATGTGGTTTGCTTGAGAATATTTCACGTATAGTGCTGACTTTTATCGGGATTGGCAATCGCCTTTTCCCTGATTGTGGCTGCTGACCACGACTCGTAGCTTCATCCTCATTTAAGATGACTGTGATAACATGCTGTTCACAAAAGGTGTTTCTTGTAAGTGGCTTTTGTCACCCTTGTACTGGAAACATTTTTTTTCGTTCCTGAGTTATTTTGTTGTGGTAACGCTGTTAATTATTGTGTAATGTTTGCGCTAGACATGACAGCGTTGTCATTCCCTCGGGAATGGTTATGGATGCAAAAAACATAAAAAATAATATGGAAGGGAAACGAGATGCGACCATCTACCTTTAAAAAGAGTGTCCTCGCTACCAATATCGCTATCCTCCTCGGTGGTGCGGTATCAGTAGGTGCAGTGGCTGCAGAAGCTGCCAACGAAACTGCCAACATTGAAAAAATCGAAGTTCGCGGTATCCGCGCTTCAAACAAAGCCAACATCAATGAAAAGCGTTTCTCCAATGCCGTAGTTGATGCTGTAACTGCCGAAGATATCGGTAAGCTGCCAGACTCTGACGTAGGTCAGGCGTTGGGCCGTGTTCCTGGTGTGACTGTGGGTCGCACTTTCGGTCAGGGTAGTTCCGTATCTATCCGTGGTACCGATCCTCTGATGACTCTTACCACTCTGAATGGTCAAAACGTTGCTTCTACTGGTTGGTATGACCAGATGAACGTTGACCGTTCATTCAACTACTCCATGCTGCCAGCTGAACTGATTGGCGGTATGGAAGTATACAAGACCACTCAGGCCAACCTCGTTGAAGGTGGTATCGGTGGTACTGTAATCGTGAAAACCCGCAAGCCACTGGACATGGAAGCCAATTCCATTTTCGGCTCTGTAAAGGGTGAGTACGGTTCAATCAACGAAGAGTGGGCACCTGAAGTGTCTGGTCTTTATAGCTGGAAGAACGAAGCCGAAACCTTCGGTGTTCTGGTATCTGGTGCCTATGTAGATCGTGAGTACCTGCGTGTAGGTACCGAAGCCGATCTGGATTGGGGCGGTCGTTCCTCTATTCAGCCTTCAAGCTTCCTGCAAAGCCAGGAACGTACTGCTATTGACGCTACTCTCCAGTTCCGTCCAACTGAAAACCTGGAGTTCGGTGCGCACATTCTGTCGCTTAAACTCGGCGCAGACAGCATCGGTGCTAACATGTATATCAACACTGACACCAACTGGGGTGCCGGTGACTCTAACTGCCAGAGCTTCAACGCCGCTGGCGTATGTACTTATAGCGATACTCCAGAAAGCGCACCAACTGACGTGTTCTTCCAGAACTGGGCTCGTAAGGGTGAGATGACCTCTGATACCTACGAACTGAACATGGAATACGACGGTGACGGTTACTCCATTGCTGCCGTGGCCGGTCAGACCAAGGCTGAAGGTGGTACTCAGATGAGTGCAAACTTCGGCTACGGCTGGTGGGGCGACAAGTTCAAAGATGTGAAATGGGCTGGCGTGGTAGATGCTACCGGCAAGCAAATCGACATCAATGGTCGCGACATGAGCTTCGGTCTGGACCAGCTCGACACTACAGTAGGTACCTCTCAGTGGACTGGTATCCAAGGTCCTAACACGGACGAAGAAGCTTACGTTCAGGTAGATTTCGACTTCGATTTGGATCTGGGTGTTATCAACAAGTTTGAAACCGGTATCCGCTACACTGAGCACACCTTCGAAAAAGAAGAATATCGCGCTGTGTATGGCAGCAAGCCTAACGTATTCAACAGCACCGATCTTTACGGCGGCACCATGAAGCTGGGCTATGACGAATGGACCATTCCAAAAGCCAACCTGGATGCCATGATCGACTCTACCATTTCTCTGGTTGATGAGTTCGTTTACAGCCGTCCTGCCTATGGCAAGATCGACGAAGAAAACCTGTCTCTGTACGGTATGTTCTCGTTCGAAGGTGAAGGTTTCCGTGGTAACTTCGGCCTGCGTTATATCCAGTCTGACGTGACTTCAAGCGGTCACGTGATCGACAACTCGCCAGCAAACAACCTGGGCATCAATGCAGGTTGGAGCGAAGAAGTTCACACTGTAAGTGATAGCTACCATGACGTTCTGCCAAGCGTAAACGTGGCATTCGATCTGGCTGATGACGTTATCCTGCGTTTAGCTGCTGGTCAGGCAATCACTCGTCCAAACTACGACAACCTGTTCCTGTCTACTTCATCAGGCTATCCAGATGACCGTCAAGGCAACGAGCAGATCACCTATGGTAACCCAGGTCTGGAGCCAATGAAGTCGTCTCAGGCTGACGTCAGCATCGAGTACTACTATGGCGATGGCAACCTGTTTGCTGCTACCTACTTCATCAAAGATATCAGCAACTTTATCGTAGCTACCACGCCAGAAACCAAGGCGATTGGTGTAGTAAACGAAGATTTGGGCACCGACAGCTGGATTGTTGACAGCTATATGAACGCCGGTGGTGGCTCTATCGATGGTATCGAACTGCAATTGAACCATGCGTGGGACAACGGTTTCGGTATCAACGCCAACTACACCTTCACTGACGGTACTGCGCCTGCTGAAGTGTACACCGACAACATTGGTGTATTCACTGAAGCTTCCAAGCACACCACCAACCTGGTTGGTTACTGGGAAAATGATACTTTCTCAGCCCGTGCTGCTTACAACTGGCGTAGCGAGTACATGGTGCGTGAATACGGAAAATACTACGGCAACCGTATGCACGATGACTTCGGTACTCTGGACCTGACTCTGGGTTGGACTGTAACTGAGAACATCGCTCTGCGCCTTGAGGTGATTAACCTGACTGCAGAAGATGACGTACAGTACGGTGCTGCCGGTGCAGGTACTGCGGTTAAGCCTGCACTGCAGGATGGCTACCCAACCTGGTCGTTTAAAGGTGAAACCACCTATAAACTGGGTGCCAGCTTTAACTTCTAATCTGTATGTGTGATAAAAACCCAGTCTAGGCTGGGTTTTTTATTTTGGGCGGAAAATAGAAATGAAAGTAAGGACTATTGCGATATTAGGTGGTGGAACCGCAGGTTGGTTAGCTGCCAACCATCTTGGCGCCGAACTTGCCGGCGACGCTGAAATCGAAATAACCCTGATTGAGTCGCCGGATATCGCCACCATAGGTGTCGGTGAGGGCACGGTTCCGTATATCATGAAGTCATTGAAACGCTTTGGCATTTCGGAAGCTGAGCTTTTGGTCAAATGTGATACCACCTTCAAGCAGGGGATAAAATTTGTCAATTGGCTGGATCCCAAACTTCATGGCGAGAATCACTATTACCATCCCTTTGATATCCCTTATCCAAGTGGATATGACGTTACTCCCTACTGGTTAACTCAAGACGGTAACCAGCCTTTTGATGAAGTCAGTATTCAAGGCCGGGTGTGTGAATTAGGTTTGGCGCCGAAGAAGAAGAGTTCCGGCGAATACGTCGGAGACTTGTCCTACGCCTATCATTTTAATGCTCAAAAGTTTGCAAACTTACTGGCCGAAAACGCCAAATCCCGCTTTAACGTCAAGCATCAATACGCCACGGTGACAGGCGGGTTACTGGATGACAATGGCGCCATTAAAGCCTTGGTAACTGAGAATGGACAAGAGCTTGCCTTCGACTTCTACGTCGATTGCAGTGGATTTCATTCGGTATTGCTCGACAAGGTGCTGAATGTACCATTTGTGGATAAGGGCCATGAACTGCTCACCGATTCTGTGATGGTGCAACAGGTGCCTTTGAAAGAGGGAGAAGCATTGGCACCTTATACCACGGCTACCGCGCATAAGGCCGGTTGGATATGGGATATTCCACTCACCACCCGCCGTGGTACCGGATTTGTTTATTGCTCTAAATATATGAGTGACGACGAGGCCCACACCCTGTTTGCTCAATATCTCGGTGTTGATAAGGCCAGCATCAGCCCGCGGAAAATTCCGATGCAGATAGGCTACCGTCAGGAATTCTGGGCAAAAAACTGTGCCACCCTGGGACTCGCTCAGGGCTTTGTTGAGCCGCTGGAAGCGACTTCCATTTTGGTCACTGATTTTTCAGCCGAGCTGCTGGCCAAGAACTTCCCCAGAGACTCTGACGACATGGATATCGTCAGACCCTATTACAACAAGGTTCTGACCTACGCCTGGGAACGCGTCATCGATTTCATTAAACTGCATTACTGCTTGTCTGACAGGCAGGATACCGGTTTCTGGGATGACAACCGTAACAGTGCAACCTGGTCCGACGAACTGAAAGAGCGCTTGGCTAAATTTGCCATTCGTCCGCCACAACAGTCTGATTTCTTTACTCGGTTCGACTTGTTTGATGACAAAAACTTCCTCTATGTACTTTATGGGATGAAGTTTAAGACTAAAGCCAAAGCCATAACCCTGGTGGAGATTGAACAAAGCCAGAAATTGTTGGAATTGAACAATAAAATGGTCGAGGCTGCACCAAAACAATTACTGGCTCATAAAGATTGGCTGGACGGTTTGAAAGCAGCAATGGCCCGCGCGGGTTAACGGTAACTTTATGTACACCCCCATTTTTGACAGCGGTGTTTGGCTGGCTGACGTTAACGAAGCGGAGCACGGAGATGAGCTGCGCCTGTGGAGCAACATCTTAGAGCAGCTGCTGCAGCACCCCAGTGTGTTGGCTAAAGCAAACGTGCCGGATGCGGCCGGTGGCAGAGCGCTGTCGTCAGTACATTTGGCTGATCAACTAGACCTGCTGAACATCCTCAAGGTGCGTGAGACTCGACTTGGGCATTGGCTGATGTATCAATTGCATGATGCGGCCAAGGCCTTGGGGTTTGATAAAACCCGGGACATCAGGAAGTTTAAATTCCATCGGGTGTGGGCAAATGAAATGTCGTATGGATCCGAGGCGGTTGCACATCGTCATGCCGCCGATGATTGGGTCATACCCCATATGGTGGCGATTTTCTATGTCGATGTACCGGATAACGGCGCCGATTTGGTGTTTCTGGATGATGATAGTGATGAGATGAGACTCGGTAGTTTGAGCACATTTGCACAGTCACGACAGTACCGACTCAAGTCTGAGCCTGGGCGTCTGATCTGCCATGATGCAAAACAGCTTCATGCAACCACCGTCCATGAAAGTCGGTTGCCTCGGCGCTGTATTATCATTGAGGTGGGTTTCCCGCCCAAATAAAAAAAGCCGGGGCATACCCCGGCTTTTCTTTAACGTGCTGTACAGGCTCAGTTACCCATAACCAGGTCAATCTGGTTCAAAGAGGCCAAGTGAGCATAGATTGCTGACAGGGCGCCTTTATTGAACAGCTCCAGTTTGGCTTCGTCGCTCAGCTGGTGCAGCTTTTGCTCATCAACCATGTAAATGCCGTCGTAGTTGGCTTTGGCGCCATCTTTGCCGTTTACGGTCAGAGTCTTGGGATGCAGCAGGTCATGGTCAGCCAGCGTCTTAACGAATTGCTTGGTCAGTTCACGGAAGTCGAACAGCTGGCCGATGAACTTCACACGGTCTTTCAAAAATTCGGTTTGCTCGCCTTGCTCGTCGAACAGCGCCACGCCTTCTTCTTCGCTCAGCAGTTCACTGTTCTGATTGATACCAATCATCAGTTTTTCATTGGTTTCATCTGGGCCTGCGATAAAGGGGGCTACACGCAGCTGCATAGGCACATAACGCTGGGTCCACTTACCGTCCTTGATAAATTGGTTGCTTTCAGGCTGCAGCGAGGTGATGGCCACTGGCTGGAATTCACCGCTTTCGGTGTTCTTGGCGAAGATGATAGGGAAGCTGGTAGCGGCAGGCATAAATTCCTGTACAACCAAAGGAAGCATGTGGTGCTTTTCAAACTCTTTCAGTTCAAGCGCCTGTTTAACTTTGATATTTTTGTGAACACTGTTGTTGAGAGGAACGTACTGCGCAGTCATTCTTATTATCCTTTATCTAAGAGTCATGTATCCGGTTTCAAAACTCCACCGTAAGAGCCGCCAGCTTCATCAACTGCAGCTGGGTTCGGACACCGAAGACCCGATGTTATCAATGGTTGTGGAACATGTCACCACATGGTTAACAGCAAATGTGTGCCCATCACTGCACCAGCATCACGCAGCCGGTGAGCACTATCCAGAAGGCGAAAAACAGTTTAAGGCCTTTGACCGGTAACACCAGTGCCAGCTTGCGGGCGAGTATGCCGCCGATAATGGCGCCGGGGCCGGCAAAGAGTACCAGTTCAAACAGTGCGTTACTGCATGGAGCCAAGTGTAGCGGTGCAGCTGACCAGACGGTAAGGGCCGACACTATGACGCCTGCCGCCACCGACATGGGCGCATTGAAGCGGCGGATAAGCAGGTAAATCACCATAAGCTCACCCACACCCACCGACAGCCATGCGGTGATGATGCCTCCGCCAAGCCCGATACCAAGTAGCGCCAGCAGATCCCACTGACTCAGGGCAGTGCGATGCGCCTTGGTCTGCTTTCTTACGCTATTGGCAATAATGGCGGCGCCCAACAGAATCGAGAAGATGCTGAAGCTGGTGTGCAGCGAGGCGGGGGATTGCAGCCCAAGCCCCTGGCACAGCCACAGGCCTGCAATTGCCGCAGGCGCTGTCCAGACCACGGCCTTGGGTAACATCTGCCATTCGCAGTCCTTCGCATGGCGTTTCTTGAAATGGTAACTCCAGCTGAGGGCGCCTGCTGTCATGCCAAAACACTGAATCGCAAAGGACGTCGCCACCGCCTGGACCGGGGTGAACTGAAGGGCATCGAATACGGGAATAAAAATAACGCCGCCACCGGCGCCTGTGCTGTTGGCAAAGATAGCGCCGCTGATCCCAAGCAGCATGAATCGGCCATGGGATGCGAGCAGCTCAGAAAGGTCGCCAAGGCTGTTTGCCCACATCAGCCATAGGCCCAGGGCTATTAACGGCAGCAGTGGCCAGAGCCAGCGGCTCTTGTGTAGTGTCAGTTCAGTTTGCAAAGCCGTTCCTTTTAGGTTGTTGTTATGCCAACGGCGATGGAATTAGAAGGAGTCGGCGCAGCAACTCTTGATAACTGCTGGCAGATTGTCCAAGATTTTAGCAATGAATGACATCGCTGTCATTCGGTTGTCTGTTGAAGCTGATTTCGTAATTTACTGAAAAATATAGTTATAACGAATGACTCTCAGAAGCGACGAAAAAATGTCAAAAAATTGTAGAAATCCTGTGCCGCATTGTGTAATGTAACCAATGACAGCGTTGTCATTTGCTTGTGTGGCTTTGTTGTCTTGTAAGGTCTGCATGAAAGGGATGAGGTCTCCTTTTTCATGTGTTTATTGGCAAGTACGTATCTGTCGGGCGGCTATGTACTTGTATTTAAACTTAAATAGTCTCTCCCCAGAAACTATTGTTGGCTGGGTGCTGTACGCAGTGCCCAGCCCTTTTTTTGGGTGATTGACCAAAAAGCCCGGGTATTGGCGGTACTAAAACAACGACAACCCCCATGGCGAAAGCCATAAAAGAGGGCTGCACAATGCAAACAAGGTCTTGGTTTTACGCACTGTTTTTTTCGGTTTCCCTTGCCGGCGCTTTGCCGTGCCAAGCCGCTGACGCATCTCTTGTCACTACCATTCCCAACAGTTGGCAGTTCACTCTGCTTACCGAGGCGCTGAAGCGCTCGGGCACTGACTATCAGATTTCCCAACTTAGCTCCGAGATGAACCAAAAGCGCAAGGTTGAAGAGGCGCTTGAGGGCAACATTGATATCTTTTGGAGCATGACCTCAGCCGAACTCGAACGTACCGTATTACCCATCAGGGTGCCCTTGTTCAAAGGGCTGCTGGGCAACCGGCTGCTTATCATCCGTGATGCGGATCAGGGCCGTTTTGCCAAGGTTAAAAACAAACAGGATTTCAGTGCTTTTCGGGCAGGTCAAAACCGTTACTGGCCCGACGCTACCATTATCGAATCCAACGGTTTGCCGCTGATTACCAGTTACAAATACAAAAACCTTTACCCCATGCTCGAAGGCGGTCGCTTCGATTATCTGGCGCTGGGCGCTCAGGAAATCTGGGATGAGCTGGCTAAACATCCTGATCCGGCGCTGAAAGTCGACAGCCACGTCTTATTGCAATACCGCAGTCCTGCGTACTTCTTTGTTTCCCCCAAACGTCAGGCGCTGGCCGAGGATTTGAACCTTGGCCTTGAGGCCATGATTGCTGATGGCAGTTTCGATCGCATGTTCAATAAAGAGCTGAAAATCGACGAGCTCTATCGCATCGCCAAATTCAATGAACGGGTCATCATCCGCTTGAATACGCCGGATTTGAGCCCGCAGACGCCGGTAAACCGGCCTGAGTTATGGCTCGATCTGTTCAGTATGGAGGGGGTGAAATGAATAATAATCTGGCTCTCAAGGTGCAGATAGGCCTGGCGGTGGCGCTGTCAGGCTTGATGGTGCTGCTGTTTGGTGCGACCTTTTTATTTGAAAAGCAAAAGCTTGAACAGGCCTTTGCCGAATATGAAAAAGACACACTTGCCAGCTTGGCAGTGACCATGGCTCAGCCGGTGTTTACCTATGATTTTGAACAGATAGAAGCGATTTTGTCGGTGACGCTGGAGCAGGAGCAAATTGCCGCGCTTAAGGTGTTCGACCATCGCGGTAAGCCCATGGCCAGTGTTGGCAGTAATACCGGCGAAGATGCCGGTCTTGAGCAAAAGAGCATCAGCTTCAGCGACAACGGCAAACCCACCGGCAAGATGGACGTGACCTTTACCCGGGCGCCCATCGAGGCGCGGCTCAGTGCACTGCTGCTTGGGCTGCTGGCCCAGGGCGCACTGATTTTGCTGCTGTCTATGGTGGTCATCGTCATTATTCTCAAAAAGTTAGTGATTACTCCGCTGGCCCATGTGGTATCGGCGATGGAGGATGTTGCCAGCGGTGATGGCGACCTGACCCGGCGGCTGCCGGTGGAAAGTCAGGATGAGATTGGCCGTCTGGCATCGGCATTTAATGCCTTTATTGAACAAATTCATGCCACTGTAACCAAGGTGCAGGAAACCGCTGTCCAGCTAATCGAAGGGGCGGGAACCCTGGGAAGCCTGAGCGGCGCCAATAATCTGAGGGTGCAGGAGCAGCGTCAGGAGACCGAAGCCGCGGTGACGGCGGTAAGCCAGCTGTCGGCCAGTGCTGCCGAGGTGGCAGGCAATGCCCTGCGCACCTCCGAAGCCGCGGCCGAAGCCGATGCTCAGGTGGATGAGAGCCAGCGCCGCTTTGACCAGAGTCTGGGACTGACCCGGCAGCTGGTGGATGAGCTCAGTCGCTGCGCGGTATCGGTGCAGCAGCTGCAGCAGGAAACGCAAAAGATTGATGAAGTGGTGGTGGTCATTAACAGCATTGCCGAGCAGACCAATCTGCTGGCGCTGAATGCCGCCATTGAAGCTGCCCGGGCGGGAGAGCAGGGCAGGGGCTTTGCCGTGGTGGCCGACGAAGTGCGCACCCTGGCAAGCCGTACCCAGCAAGCCACCGGCGAAATTCAAAAGATGATCCAGCAGGTGCAAACCCGGGTGAATGATACGGTTACCGTGATGGGCGCCAGTCAGCAGCTGTCGGATAAGTCGTTGTCGCAGGCCGAGGAAATCAAATCCATGCTTGCCAGCGTCACCCGCCTGGTTTCCAATATCAACGCAATGAATACCGAAGTGGCCCATGCTGCATCCGAGCAAACCAGCGTCACTGAAAATATTTCCAGAAGTTTGAACGATCTCGCCGGCATCTCAGGTTCGGCCTCAGCAGACAGCGCCTCGTTGGCGCAGTCCGGTGAGCGCCTGTTCCAACAGGGGGAAAGATTGCGGGCACTTGTAAACTCATTCAGGTTGTAGCCCTGAAAAACAGGAAAAATGAGGACAACAATGAAATTTTCCTTAGCCGCATCTGCGATTCTTCTCGCCCTCGGTGTCAGTGGGTGCTCACAAGCCCCGGTCGAGCTCGCTGCCGTTGCCGCCGAGCCTTCGGTGCTTAGTCAGGCCAGTTTGCAGGCCTTCGCCGATGGGCTGGACGTGAAATATCGGGTGATCACCAACAGACCCGATGAACAGTGCAAAAAAGACGCAGGCGAAGGCCGCTGCTTTCAGGCCGAAATTGTGCTGACGTCGCCCATCGACTTCGACGGCCGCGATTTTGAAATCTATTACAGCCAGATGCGCCCGGTGCAGTCGGTGCAAAGCACAGACTTTGTGATTGAGCATGTAAAAGGCGATTTGCACCGCATCAAGCCAACCGAACATTTCGGCGGATTCAAGGCCAACCAGAGTCAGACCCTGGCGTTTCGCGGTGAGCTGTGGCAGCTGTCTGAAACCGATGCCATGCCCAATTATTACATTACCGCGCCAGGACTTAAGCCTGTGGTAATTGCCAGCACCAGGCTCGCGGTAGAAGCCGAAACCGGCCTTGAGCTGCGCCCCTACGTTGAAGCCTTTACCGATGCCGACAAGCAGTATCGTCGTACCGACAATGACAAACTGCCGTGGGCAACGGCGCCAGTGCTGTTCGGGGCCAATCAGTCGCTTGTTGCTGACCCTGCCGCAGCGGCACAGCGCATAGTGCCTGCGCCTTTGTCGCAAACCTTGGAAGCGGACCTTGGTACGCTGGACTTGTCAGGCGGTATTGCCGTTGAACTGCCACAGGGATTGGATAAAGCCGCCATCGATGCTGCGCTGGCACGTCTTGCCCGCCTCGGTATTGAGGAGGCTGCGAACGGTGCCAAGCTCAAGCTGGTAAGTGATGACTCACTTGGTGCAGAAGCTTATAAGCTCCTTATTCGCCCAGAGGGCGCCGAGATTAAAGCCGCCACCAATGCCGGCTTTGCCTATGGTCTGTCGTCACTGGCAGCGCTTGTGCAGCCAGGCAAGTCGGTTATCAGCGCTCAAACCATCACAGATGAACCAAGATACGGCTTTCGCGGCATGCACGTGGATGTGTCCCGTAACTTCCACTCCAAAGAGTTTATGCTGAGCCTGCTTGACCAGATGGCGGCCTATAAGCTCAACAAGTTGCACCTGCACATGGGTGATGATGAGGGCTGGCGCCTCGAGATTGACGGCCTGCCGGAGCTGACTGAGATTGGCAGCAAACGTTGTCACGACCTTGCTGAAGACACCTGTCTGTTGCCGCAGCTTGGCAGTGGTCCGGATGCCGATGTGAAGGTCAATGGTTTCTACAGCAAGGCTGACTATATTGAGATCCTGAAATACGCCTCCGCCAGACAAATTCAGGTGATCCCGTCGATGGACATGCCCGGCCACAGCCGCGCTGCCGTCAAAGCCATGGAAGCCAGGTATCGTCGTCTCGCCGAGGTGGGCGATATCAAGGGCGCTGAAGAATATCGCCTTATCGACCCGGAAGATAAGACGGTTTACAGCTCTATTCAGTACTACGACGACAACACCCTCAACGTGTGTATTGAGTCGACGTACCACTTTGTTGACAAGGTGATTGATGAAATTGCCAAGCTCCACAAAGAAGCCGGTCAACCGCTGACCCGTTATCACATTGGCGCCGATGAAACCGCCGGTGCCTGGCTTGAGTCGCCCAAGTGTGAGGCCTTTATTGCCAATAACGACGAGGGCGTGACCGACAAGAGTGAGCTGGGTGCTTACTTTATCGAGCGGGTGGCCAAAATGCTCCACGACAAGGGCATTGAACCCGCTGGTTGGAGTGATGGCATGAGCCACACCCGCCCGGAAAAAATGCCTGCCATGAACCAGAGCAACATCTGGGATGTGGTCGCTCACAAAGGTCATCAGCGTGCCCACAAGCAGGCTAACCTTGGCTGGGAAGTCGTACTGTCTAACCCTGAGGTGCTGTATTTCGATTTCCCATACGAGGCCGATCCGAAGGAGCATGGCTACTACTGGGCGAGCCGCGCCACCAACAGCCAGAAGGTTTTCGGCTTTATGCCGGGTAACCTGCCGGCCAATGCGGAGCAATGGCTGGATATCGAGAACAACCCCTTCGCAGCTGACGATACAAAGCAGCTGGATGAGGCGGGCAAGGTTATCAGCGAGCCTATGCAGCCTGGTAAGGCCTTCTATGGCGTGCAGGGCCAGCTGTGGAGCGAAACCATTCGCAGTGACGAGCAGGCCCAGTACATGATTTTCCCCCGCCTGCTGATGCTGGCGGAGCGTGCCTGGCACAAGCCGGGTTGGGAAGTACCCTACAACCACGAAGGCGCGCTCTATAACCAGAGCAGTGGCACTTTCAGCGCCGAAGCCCGTGCGCTGCAGGCCGCCGATTGGCAGCAGATGGCCAACACCCTTGGTCATAAAGAGCTGGCCAAGCTGGATTTGGCCGGTGTGCACTACCGTGTACCCACAGTTGGCGCCCGGATTGAAGATGGCAAGCTGTCGGCCAATATCGCCTTCCCGGGCCTGGGTATTGAATACCGCGAGGCCGGTGGTAATTGGCAGCCTTATCAGGGACAGGTTGCGGTAACCAAGTTGCCGGTTGAAGTGCGTGGTGTGGCGGCAGATGGTACTCGCAAGGGTCGTACCCTCGAAGTGAAGTAACCACGATGTAACAACAGAGGTCTGATTTTTTCCTATGAAAATCAGACCTCTTTTTAGTGTCAGTTTGACGGTTTACGCGGGCTTCCCGCGGGGTGAACACAGAATTCTTCCCCTGTTCAAAAAACAAATGACAACGCTGTCATTTTTACTGTAACATGGGGTTAACTTGAAAAATGCATAGGCTGTGGACAACGGATCCACGCCAAATCCAAATGTGCAAAGAGGAACTCATGGCTTTTGACCAAACCCTGGAAGGGCAGTTGTATCTGGGTGTAGATGGCGGTGGCAGCAAATGCCGCGCTACCCTGTATAACCACAAACTCGAGGTGCTGGGCACAGGTGTTGCCGGGCGAGCCAACCCTTTGTTTGGTCTGGAGCAGACCTTTGAGTCGATTTTGGCATCTACCGAGCTGGCGCTCAAAGATGCGGGCCTGAGCCTCAGTGATGCAGGTTCGCTGGTGGCCGGTCTCGGGCTTGCCGGTGTGAATGTGCCAAGACTGCTTGCCGATGTGCAGGGCTGGCAGCATCCCTTCAAGGCCATGTATGTCACTTCCGATCTGCATACTGCCTGTATCGGTGCTCATCAGGGCGCCGATGGCGCTGTGATTATCACAGGCACCGGCTCGTGCGGCTATGTGCATGTGGGTGATGACAGCCTGAGCCTGGGTGGTCATGGCTTTGCGCTGGGCGACAAGGGCAGCGGTGCCTGGATGGGCCTGCGCGCCGCCGAGCATGTGCTGTTGCACCTCGACGGGTTTGCCAAACCCAGTGCGCTGACCGAACGTCTGTTTGCCAACCTGGGCGTAAACGATGCTCTGGGCATTGTTGAGAACCTGGCCGGCCGCTCATCGAGCTGCTACGCCAAACTTGCCCGCGAAGTGCTGTCCGCCGCCGACGAAGGCGATGAGGTGGCCAAGGCCATCATGCAGGAAGGTGCCGCCTATATCAGCGAAATGGCCCGCAAGTTGTTTGCCCTGAACCCAAGCCGCTTCTCCATGATTGGTGGTTTGGCCGAGCCCCTGGCCAAGTGGCTGGATGCGGATGTGACCGCGCGGCTTGAACCTACATTGGCTGCCCCGGAAATGGGCGCAGTGCTCTTTGCTATTCAACAACATACAAAACAGTCAGCGGCCTGAGGCGGCTGACTTTACCCACTATTTCCAGACTTAAGGTGACACAGATGACCAATACCATCATGGAGCAGGAAGCCCGCACGGCTCCCGCCAAAATCGCGGCCCAGCTGGCTGCCAACGCTCAGATCACTGCCGAGCTCGGCGCCAAGCTGCGGGAACTGAACCCCCGCTTCGTGATGATTGTGGGTCGTGGCAGCTCCGATCACGCCGGCGTGTTCGGTAAGTACCTGTTCGAAATCGAAACCGGCGTACCTACCTTTGCCGCCGCACCTTCTGTTGCCAGCGTGTACGGTAAGTCGCTGAAACTCGAAGGCGCTCTGGTGATTGTGATCTCCCAGTCCGGTCGCAGCCCTGATATTCTTGCCCAGGCCCGTATGGCTAAAAACGCCGGTGCCTTCTGTGTGGCCTTGGTGAACGATGAGTCTGCGCCTATCAAAGACATAGTGGATGTGGTTCTGCCGCTGCGCGCCGATGAAGAAAAAGCCGTTGCTGCCACCAAGAGCTACCTGTGCACCCTGTCTGCGCTTATCCAACTGGCGGCTGCCTGGACCCAGAGTGAGTCACTGGTGAAGGCTGTTGAGACCATGCCTGCCGCGCTGGAAGCCGCTGTAAATGCCGAGCCTCAACTGACTGCCGAAGGCATTGGCGCCGTGCGTAACCTGGTGGTACTGGGGCGTGGTCTTGGCTATGCCGTCTCCAAAGAGATTGCTCTGAAGCTTAAAGAAGTCTGCTCTATCCACGCTGAAGCCTTTTCCAGTGCCGAATTCCTCCACGGCCCTGTGACCCTGGTTGAGAAGAAGCTGACCATTGTGGATGTGTGCGTGGGCGATGAGTCTTATGCCAGCCACATCGAGCAGATTGAGAACGTCAGCAGCCGCGGTGCCGATTTGGTTCACCTGAACCAAACCTCCACCGACATCCACCCGCGGGTGGCGCCACTTGCACTGCTGCAACGCTTCTACATTGATGTGGCCGCCGTAGCCGTTGCCCGTGGCATTGACCCGGATGCACCGGCAGGCCTGAAAAAGGTTACCCAGACCCTGTAATTTATTGCCCGGAGCGCGCATGAAAACGACCCTTATCGCCGAGCGCCTGTTTGATGGCGAGCAGTTTCACCACAATGTGCCTGTGACTGTGGAAGATGGCCTGGTGCTGGCCCTCGACACCGTAGCTGGCAGCGCCGAGGTGAAATTGCAGGGCACCCTGGTGCCTGGTTTTATCGATGTGCAGGTCAATGGTGGCGGCGGTGTGCTCTTTAACGACACCCCAACTGTGGCTGCTATTGAAGCCATAGGCGCCGCCCATGCCCGCTTTGGTACCACAGGGTATTTGCCGACGCTCATTACCGATGGGGTTGAGACCATGGCCCGCGCCGCCGATGCGGCAGCAGCAGCTATCGCCAAAGGCTCCACCGGCGTGCTTGGGGTTCACTTTGAAGGGCCGCATCTGTCGGTACCCAAAAAAGGTGTGCATCCCGAGTCGCACATTCGCCGCATCGGCGATCGCGAGCTGGAGATTTTTGCCCGTCAGGATCTGGGACTGAAGGTTGTAACCCTGGCTCCTGAGAATGTGTCACCCGAGGTCATCCGCGCTTTGGTGGAAACCGGGGTTAAGGTCTGTTTGGGTCACTCCAATGCAGATTACGCCACTACGGTCGCCGCGCTCGAAGCTGGTGCCAGCGGTTTTACCCACCTTTATAATGCCATGTCGGCACTCACTTCCCGTGAGCCAGGCGTGGTTGGCGCTGCCATCGACAGCGATGATGCCTGGTGTGGCTTGATTGTTGATGGTCACCACGTGCATTCAGCGGCGGCCCGTATTGCCATCAAAGCCAAGCCCCGCGGTAAGGTGATGTTGGTGACCGATGCCATGCCGCCCGTGGGGATGGATGAAAACGCCAGCTTTGAGCTGTTTGGTATCCAGGTAGTGCGTCAGGGCGACAAGCTCAATGCCCTGACCGGCGAGTTGGCCGGCTGCGTGCTGGACATGGCCGGTGCGGTGCAAAATACTGTCGACATGTTGGGGCTGCCGCAGGCGGAAGCCATTCGCATGGCGTCACTCTATCCCGCCGCGTTCCTTGGCATCGACAACAGGGTGGGGACCCTGGCTGTCGGTAAGCAAGCCGATATGGTACTGCTCGATGATAACGGCCGTTGCCGTGGTACCTGGATTGGCGGCAAGCAGGTGTTTGGTCTGTGATCCACACTTGACGACTACCGGCCCTGGCGGAGTAAGCTCCTCCGGGGCCTGTTTTTATCTGCAACAAACTGAAAAACAAAAAAACATAACAAAAACAAAGGATAAAAAGATGCAAGCAACACAGACCAAGGCCGGCAAGCCGAGGTTAATGTCACTCGATGCCTTGAGGGGCTTCGATATGTTCTGGATCCTCGGTGGAGAGAAGCTGTTTATTGCACTCTTCGCTCTCACTGGTTGGTCGTTCTGGCAGCTTGCCGATGCCGAAATGCACCACAGTCAGTGGCATGGTTTTACCTTCTACGATTTGATTTTCCCCCTGTTTATTTTCCTATCCGGTGTAGCTTTGGGGCTGTCGCCCAAACGTCTCGATAAGTTGCCGCCTGCCGAGCGCAATCCGATTTATCGTCATGCGGTTAAGCGTCTGTTTCTGCTGTTGGCCCTGGGCGTGCTTTATAACCACGGCTGGGGTGCTGGTATCCCGGCTCATCCAGAAGAGGTGCGCTATGCCAGTGTGCTGGGTCGCATCGCCTTTGCCTGGTTCTTTGCCGCGCTTTTGGTATGGCACAGCAGTCTTCGCACTCAGATAGTGGCGGCCGTGGCGATTTTACTCGGCTACGCCGCGATTCAGTTGTGGCTGCCAGTACCGGGTGGTCAGGCTGGGGTGCTGACCCCCGCCGGCTCCATCAATGCCTGGGTAGATACCCATTTCCTGCCGGGGATCACCTATCAACACCGTCCTTACGATCCAGAAGGCATTCTTTCCACTTTGCCTGCCATAGTGAATGCGCTGATGGGCGTATTCGTTGGCCGCTTTATTGCGAAGCCACACCCCAAGGGTGACTGGGCCAAGGCGGCGATTTTGGCCGGGGCAGGGGTGTTGGCACTGGTGCTCGGCTGGGGGCTTAATCCGCTATTGCCGGTGAACAAAGATTTGTGGACCTCAAGCTTTGTACTGGTGACCACCGGCTGGAGCTTGCTGTTCCTCGCTCTCTTTTATGTGGTGGTGGATTTGCTCGGTGCCAAACGACTGGCATTCCCCTTTGTGGTGATTGGAGTTAACTCCATCATTATTTATCTGGCGTCCAGCCTGATGAACTGGGATTACCTCAGTAAGAGCCTCTTTGGCGGACTTATCAATGTGTTACCTCTGCCTGCTCAGGCGTTGGCGGCAGCTATCGGCTTTTTGCTGGTGCAGTGGGCGTTGCTTTACTGGATGTACCGCAAAGGCATATTCATCCGGATTTAAGTCAGGGGTGTTAGCCTGCCGGCGCTCAGGGGCGCCTCAGGCGGCCTTGTTAATCGCATTTTAATAAAATGACAGCGTTGTCTTTTTAGGTGTTGTGATTTAACATCAGTTAAACATTGATGGAGAAAACCGGTTTTCCTGGCTTCTAACCCTAAGGGGCGGGATAAACCGACTGGTCAGCCGATGTCAGCCAGCCTGATGTCACAACATTAATTACTATAAGAAAGCAGGCTTATGGAAATGACTCTTAAAAGTGAAAGTAAACGTAGCAGCGTTATCCCGATGGCGATTGTCGCGGGGCTATTTTTCATTCTTGGGTTTGCCACCTGGTTAAATGGCTCTTTGATGCCGTACCTTAAGCAGATCCTTCAACTGACCCCGTTCCAGGCTTCACTCATTCTGTTCTCCTTCTATATTGCCGTGACCTTTACCGCACTGCCTTCCGCGTGGGTGATCCGTAAAGTGGGTTACAAAACCGGTATGGCGATGGGGATGGGGATCATGATGATCGCCGGGTTGCTGTTTATTCCAGCGGCCAAAACGCAAATATTCGGACTGTTCCTGTTTGCTCAGCTGGTGATGGGCGCTGGCCAAACCTTACTGCAAACTGCTGTTAACCCTTATGTGGTGCGCATTGGCCCTGAAGAGTCTGCTGCGGCCCGCGTCAGTGTGATGGGTATTTTGAATAAAGGCGCTGGTGTTATCGCACCTTTGGTGTTTACCGCGCTGATCCTGGACTCGTTTAAAGACCGCGTGGGTACCGAACTTAGTGCCGCTCAAATCGATGAAATGGCCAATGGCCTGGTGATCCCTTATCTGGGCATGGCATTGTTTATCGGTTTCCTTGCCATTTTGGTCAAGAAGTCCCCGCTGCCAGAACTCGAAAGTGAAGAGCAGGACGAAGAGCACAACAAAGGTCAGATCCGTGAAGCCCTGTCTCATCCAAATCTGGCTCTGGGTGTGGTAGCACTGTTTTTCTACGTTGCCGTGGAAGTGATTGCCGGTGACACCATTGGTACCTTCGCGCTCTCTCTGGGCGTTGAAAACTACGGTGTGATGACTTCTTACACCATGGTTTGTATGGTGCTGGGTTACACCCTGGGTATCCTGACTATCCCTCGCTTTATTTCTCAGCCGACCGCACTGATGGTCTCTGCGATTCTGGGGATATTGCTGACACTGGGGATCCTGTTTGGTGACAACAGCTCCTATGCGATTGCCAATGCGGTATTGGTGCCTTTTGGTGGTGCCATGCTGCCAGACACTCTGCTGCTGATCGCTTTCCTCGGTTTGGCTAACGCCATTGTATGGCCGGCAGTATGGCCTCTGGCGCTGTCTGGCATGGGCAAGTTGACCAGCACAGGCTCTGCGCTGTTGGTGATGGGGATTGCCGGTGGTGCTTTCGGTCCGCTGTTCTGGGGACTGACCAGCCAGGCATCGTCGCTTGGCCAGCAAGGTGGCTATATGGTCATGTTGCCATGCTATCTGTTTATCCTGTTCTATGCCGTGAAAGGCCATAAGATGCGCAGCTGGAAGTAACAGTCCGATGTGTTGATGCAGATAAAAAAGGAGGCTCAGGCCTCCTTTTTTTGTGCCTGAAACTTTGTGCTTGAAATTGATGCCGGCAACTCATCCATCTCTCGATGATTTGAATGAATCGTCATGGTCTGAGCAAAGGTTTCAGGAAGGGGCGGGGCAAAGGGGGGCATCAAAACGAAAAAAGCCACTCGTTTGAGTGGCTTCTACTACTTTTTTGGTGCCGGCACCAAGAGTCGAACTCGGGACCTACTGATTACAAGTCAGTTGCTCTACCAACTGAGCTATGCCGGCCTGAAAGGTGGTGCCCGAACCCGGAATCGAACCAGGGACACGCGGATTTTCAATCCGCTGCTCTACCAACTGAGCTATTCGGGCAACTAAACTGAGTGTTAGTCGTCTACTTCAGACCGGGTTGTTGTGCCCGTCTCGTCTGGAGTGCGCGTATAATATAGCGGTCATTTTTTTCCTGCAAGCGCTTTTTCCGCAGATTCTGTGCGTCTGGCCAGTTATTCGCCAAAGTGCCGTGAAATGGCGCTTTTCTGCCGATTTAACCAGCAAATTGGCTGGGTTGGCGGCCATATACCTCCTAAAGCTCAGTGTTTACCTGGCCCATCCATGCTGTTTTCGGTGCTGTTTGCTTCACTTTTCTAAAAAATCGAACCGTATTGGCGATTTTTAGCGATTTTCTTTTTCAATGCACGCCGTAAGATGATAACCATTCTCGTTAACTCGCTTTGGTGATCATATGTGGCGAAATCGTTCTTCCGGATATGGTTGGTTTGCCATAGGTATCCACTGGCTGATGGCACTGCTGATATTGGGGCTGTTTGCACTGGGCCTGTGGATGGTGGAACTCACCTATTACAGCCCCTGGTACAAGACAGCGCCTTTTTGGCACAAGGGCCTCGGCGTTCTGATGTTTGTACTCTTGCTGCTGAGACTGGCCGTACGAGTAACAAGTACGTCTCCCAAAGCATTCGGCAACGCGCTTGAACAGATGGCCGCCAGGTTTACTCATCTGCTGCTTTACCTGTTGCCGCTGGCACTGGTGTTCAGTGGCTATTTGATTTCCACCGCCGATGGCAGGCCGCTGGATGTGTTTGGTCTGGTGTCGGTTCCGGCTTTGATGACCTTTGAGGGGCAGGAAGATTTTGCCGGGGATCTACATGCACTGCTCGCCTGGTCGTTGATTGGCCTGGTGGCTCTGCATGCGCTGGCGGCCCTCAAACACCACCTGATTGATAAAGACACCACCTTATTACGTATTTTAAGACCGCAAAAGGAAGCTTAACCATGAAAAAGACACTGATCTCTGCGCTGCTCGCCAGCACTGTGATGACTGCCCCGGCCTTTGCCGCTGACTATGTGATTGACAGCCAGGGCGCCCACGCGTCTATCCATTTTAAAGTGAATCACCTGGGCTACAGCTTTGTTGTAGGGCGCTTCAATGATTTTGGCGGTGAATTCAGCTTTGACGCCAAATCTCCTGAAACCGCTAAAGTAAAGGTGAAGGTTAACACCCAGAGTCTGGACTCGAACCACGCCGAGCGTGACAAACACCTAAAGAGTGCCGACTTTATCAATGCAGGCAAATACAGTGAGGCTGTGTTTGAGTCGTCCTCAGTAACGGCCGGCGCCGATGGCAAATTGCAAATCAGCGGTAACTTCACCTTAAATGGTGTGACCAAGCCGCTGGTTATCGACGCCGTAGCCGTGGGTGAGGGCACCGATCCCTGGGGTGGATACCGTGCGGGCTTCACCGGCACAACCAGCTTTGCCCTTAAGGACTACAACATTAACTATGATTTGGGCCCAGCCTCGACCCACGTGACCCTGGACCTGGTGGTGGAAGGCGTTCGCAAGTAAGGCTTACACTTTTCCCCCTACTTATGTACGCCCCGCAAGGGGCGTTTTTCATGGGGAATTGTCGTGCATCGGGCACGGATTTCAGGGTACACTAGCGCCAATTTCACGCATCGTTTTCCTGTGCTGGTTTGATACCGGCATCAGGTTGCTTTTGTTTTAAGGAGACGAAAGACACTATGAATAAGGTGCCTATGACGGTGGTTGGAGCCGAGCAGCTCCGTAAAGAACTGGACTTTTTGAAGTTCGACCGTCGCCCTAAAATCACTGAAGCCATTGCCGCGGCAAGGGAGCTTGGCGATCTTAAGGAAAACGCCGAATATCACGCTGCCCGTGAAGAGCAGGGGATCTGTGAAGCCCGCATCCGTGATATCGAAGGCAAGTTGTCCAACGCGCAAATCATCGATGTGACCAAGATGCCCAACACTGGCCGCATCATTTTTGGCACCACAGTGACCATTTTGAACCTGGATACTGATGCCGAAGTGACTTACCGCATCGTGGGTGATGATGAAGCCAATATCAAAGAAAACCTGATTTCGGTGAACTCGCCTATTGCCCGAGGTCTGATTGGCAAAAACCTGGGGGATGAAGTGAATATCACGACCCCGGCAGGTGTGACTGCCTACGAAGTGGTGGAAGTGGAATACATCTGATTTCTGCTGCCATCAAACAAAAAAGCCGCTTTTCAGCGGCTTTTTTGTTGATTCTCTCACGCGAGAGGGCGAAAGATTAACGCGCCTTTGGCAGGCCAATCTTTTGCTCTTCGGACTGGCGATACAGCACCAGCACGTGACCGATAAGCTGTACTTTGGCAGCCTGGGTTTCACGTACAATGGCGTCAACGATGGCGAGTTTCATTTCGCGATCGCTGGTAGCCACTTTCACCTTGATAAGTTCGTGGTGATTCAGGGCTCCGTCGATTTCAGCCAGCACTCCCTCGGTCAGGCCATTGGCCCCGAGCAGCACCACCGGCTTTAAATCGTGCGCCAGTCCTTTGAGATGCTGTTTCTGTTTGGTCGTCAGGTTCATTTCTACCAACTTTTGCTGAGTTACTGTTGAAAGTTGGGTATTCTACCCTTATATAGCCCTTGTGTAACTCTCATTTGTCGCGGATTTTTAATGACAGCTAAAAAACGTTCTGCCAGCTCCACCCGGTGGATGCAGGAGCATTTCGATGATCACTATGTGAAATTGGCCCAAAAACGGGGCTTACGTTCCCGCGCCGCTTTCAAACTGGAAGAACTGCAGGAAAAGGATCATCTGATTAAACCCGGCATGACAGTGGTGGATTTGGGTGCAGCCCCCGGTGGCTGGTCCCAGGTGGCTGTCAAACTTGTGGGTGATAGGGGCAAGGTTGTTGCCTGTGATATTCTGCCGATGGATCCCATCGTTGGGGTAGACTTCCTGCAGGGCGATTTCCGTGAAGATGCGGTACTCGAAGCCCTCCTTGAACGGGTGGGTGACGATAAAGTAGATGTGGTGTTGTCTGATATGGCACCCAACATGAGTGGTACTGGTGGTGTTGATCAGCCCCGGGCCATGTATCTGGTGGAACTGGCGCTGGACATGTGCCATCAGGTATTGGCGCCCAACGGCAGCTTTGCCGTTAAAGTCTTTCAGGGGGAGGGCTTTGACGAATACATGAAAGCGGTCAAAGAGGCGTTCAAGGTCGTCAAAACACGTAAACCGGACTCATCGCGGGCGCGTTCCCGTGAAGTCTATCTGGTGGCAACAGGGTACAAGTTGTAGTACCCTGAGGCTTAGCTTCGCAAGACTGTAAAGAGGCCTACTAACTTGAGTGATATGGCAAAAAATCTCATTCTCTGGGTCGTCATCGCCGTTGTGCTGATGTCGGTGTTCCAGGGCTATTCCCCCTCTTCTTCGTCATCGCAGAAGATGGATTACTCCACCTTCCTGGACGATGTTCGTTCCGGCCAAATCGCCACGGTCGAAATCAAAAGCGACCAACGCACTATCGAAGGGCAGAAACGCAGTGGTGAAAAGTTCACTACTATCATGCCCATGTACGATCAGGATCTGATTAACGACCTCGATCGCAAAGGCGTGACCATGAAGGGCGAAGAAGCGCAGGAATCCAGTTTCCTGACCCAAATCTTCATCTCCTGGTTCCCGATGCTGCTGCTGATTGGGGTGTGGATCTTCTTTATGCGTCAGATGCAGGGCGGTGGCGGCAAAGGCGCTATGTCCTTTGGCAAAAGCAAAGCCAAGCTGATGAGTGAAGACCAGATTAAAACCACCTTCGCAGACGTGGCTGGCTGTGATGAAGCCAAAGAAGAAGTGAAGGAAATGGTGGACTACCTGCGTGACCCAACCAAGTTCCAGAAACTGGGTGGTCGCATTCCTACCGGCGTGCTGATGGTAGGTCCTCCAGGTACAGGTAAAACCCTGCTGGCCAAGGCCATTGCCGGTGAAGCCAAGGTGCCATTCTTTACCATTTCCGGTTCTGACTTCGTGGAAATGTTCGTCGGTGTGGGTGCATCCCGCGTGCGCGACATGTTCGACCAGGCCAAGAAGTCCGCGCCTTGTATCATCTTTATCGACGAAATCGATGCCGTGGGCCGTCAGCGCGGTGCAGGTCTCGGTGGTGGTCACGATGAGCGTGAGCAGACCCTAAACCAGATGCTGGTTGAGATGGATGGCTTTGAAGGTAACGAAGGTATTATCGTTATTGCCGCGACCAACCGTCCGGACGTGCTGGACGCGGCGCTGTTGCGTCCAGGCCGTTTCGACCGTCAGGTTGTTGTGGGTCTGCCAGATGTTCGTGGCCGTGAGCAAATTCTGAAAGTGCATATGCGCAAAGTGCCACTGGCAGAAGACGTGAAAGCGAGCGTAATTGCCCGTGGTACGCCTGGCTTCTCAGGTGCCGATTTGGCCAACCTGGTCAACGAAGCAGCGCTGTTTGCCGCCCGCGGTAACCGCCGCGTGGTAAGCATGGAAGAGTTTGAGCGTGCCAAAGACAAAATCATGATGGGCGCCGAGCGCCGCTCCATGGTGATGTCGGAAGCCGAAAAAGAAATGACCGCCTACCACGAAGCTGGTCACGCCATTGTGGGTTATCTGGTGCCTGAGCACGACCCTGTGCACAAGGTGACCATTATTCCCCGTGGTCGCGCGCTGGGTGTAACCTTCTTCTTGCCCGAGGCGGATGCTGTCAGTCAGAGTCGCCGTAAACTTGAGAGTAAAATCTCGGTTGCCTACGGTGGTCGTCTGGCCGAAGAGCTTATCTACGGCACCGAGCAGGTCTCTACCGGCGCCTCTCAGGACATCAAGTATGCCACGTCTATCGCCCGTAACATGGTGACCCAGTGGGGCTTCTCCGACAAGCTTGGCCCGCTGCTCTATGCCGATGAAGAAGGCGAAGTGTTCCTCGGCCGCTCTATGGCCAAGGCCAAGCACATGTCCGACGAAACGGCTGCGCTTATCGACGCCGAAGTGAAAGTCATCATCGACCGTAACTATGAGCGTGCCAATCAGCTACTGGTTGATAACATGGACATCCTGCATGCCATGAAAGACGCGCTGATGAAGTACGAGACTATCGACTCCCGTCAGATTGAAGATTTGATGGAGCGCCGTGAAGTGCGTATGCCTGCCGACTGGCAGAAAGACGAGCAAAATGGCGACAAAGGCGATAAGGGTAACAAAGGTGTTGAGGCTGCCTCAGAAGATGAAGCCGCCAAGCCGACGGACCTGAATCCCGACGAGCCTGTGACCAAACACTGATGCTGTCGCAGGATTGATGTAATAAAAGAAAACCCCGGTCTCGGGGTTTTCTTGTTTGAGGAGAGCACGTGTTCACGCTTACAGCCAGGGACAAAACCCTCGTTCTGAGTCGCCCGGTGGTGATGGGCATCCTGAATGTCACCCCTGACTCTTTTTCCGATGGCGGCCGATTCGCCGCGATTGAGTCGGCATGCGATCATGCCGATCAGCTGGTACAGCAAGGCGCGGGCATTATCGACATTGGCGGCGAGTCCACCCGGCCAGGGGCCGCCGAGGTGTCGCTTGATGAGGAGCTTTGCCGGGTCATTCCGCTGGTGGAATATGTTGCCCGCACCCACGATGTGTGGGTGTCCGTGGATACCAGCAAAGCCGAGGTGATGCGGGAAGCTGCCCTAGCGGGTGCCCATCTGATTAATGATGTGCGGGCGTTACAGGAGCCTGGTGCTCTGGCCGCCGCGGCCGCCACTGGTTTGCCGGTGTGTCTGATGCACATGCAAGGTCAGCCGCGCACCATGCAGCACAGTCCACAATATGACAATCTGATTGATGATGTGTGTTCGTTTTTTGAACATCGGATTGCCGCCTGTGTTGACGCCGGGATCCCACAGGCGCAGATTATCCTTGATCCTGGTTTTGGATTCGGCAAAACCCTGGCGCACAATTATGAGCTGCTCGCCCGATTTGCAGCCTTTGAGCGCTTTGGCTTGCCGTTATTGGCGGGACTGTCCCGCAAGAGTATGTTTGGCAATCTGCTTGGCCGCGATGCGACCTCACGTCTCGCGGGCAGCCTGGCCGGCGCTATGCTGGCCGCCCAGCAGGGAGCCAATATCATTCGGGTTCACGATGTTGCCGAGACTGTCGATGTACTTAAGGTACTCGAGGCAACCGGAGCCTATGACAAGCTGTGACACAGGATGTGACAGCATAAGAAAGTTGAAGTCCTGCAAGGACCAGAGAGTAAATGGGGTAGAGCGTGTCGCAACGTAAATTTTTTGGAACCGATGGCATTCGTGGCAAGGTAGGTTCAGGCCAGATGACGCCTGAACTGGCGCTTAAGCTGGGCTGGGCCGCCGGCAGGGTTCTGGCCCGTACCGGAACCCGCAAGGTGATTATTGGTAAAGACACCCGCATTTCGGGTTATATGTTTGAGTCGGCGCTGGAAGCGGGTTTTTCATCCGCTGGATTGAATGTGCTGCTGATGGGGCCAATGCCTACGCCGGCCGTTGCCTATCTTACCCGTACCTTCCGCGCCGAAGCCGGGGTGGTGATCAGCGCTTCCCACAATCCTTATTATGATAACGGCATCAAGTTCTTCTCCACTGACGGCAGCAAGTTAGATGACGAGATTGAACTGCAAATTGAAGCTGAACTCGAAAAGCCACTGGAGTGTGCTGAGTCCCAGCACCTTGGCAAGGTGTCCCGTATCGACGATGCCCGCGGCCGTTATATTGAATATTGCAAAGGTAACTTCCCCGCAGATCAGACCCTGAGTGGCCTTAAAATCGTGGTGGATTGTGCCCACGGCGCAACCTATCACATTGCCCCGGCGGTATTCCGTGAACTCGGCGCCGATGTCGTTGCCATTGGCATTGAGCCAAACGGCATGAACATCAACGATAAGTGCGGTGCTACCTCCATGGCAGCCATCCGTGACAAGGTAATCGAAGTTAAAGCTGATCTGGGGATTGCCCTGGATGGCGACGGCGACCGAATCATGATGGTGACCCGTGATGGAGAGATTGTCGATGGCGACCAAATCCTTTATATCCTTGCCCGCGATGCCAAAGAGCGCGGCATTCTTAAAGGCGGCGTGGTAGGCACGCAAATGGCCAACCTCGGTTTGGAGCTGGCATTAAAAGAAGAAGGCATTCCTTTTGCCCGCTCCAAAGTGGGCGACCGCTATGTGATGGAACTGCTGAAAGAGCATGGCTGGCGCATTGGCGGCGAAAACTCTGGTCATATTCTCAATCTCGACCATGGCACTACAGGTGACGGCATTGTGGCAGGTATCCTGGTGCTGGCGGCGATGCGTCGCAGCGGTAAAGATCTGAAAGAGATGATTAATGATCTGAAGATGTTCCCGCAAATTCTGGTCAATGTCCGCTTTGAAGGCGATAAGAATCCACTGGAAGCTGAAAGCGTGACTGCCAAGGTTGCCGAAGTTGAGCGTGAGCTTGGTGAACGCGGCCGGGTACTGCTGCGCAAATCCGGCACCGAGCCGCTGCTGCGGGTGATGGTGGAAGGTGAGCACAAAGACACGGTAACCCGTCTTGCCAATGCAATTGCCGATGCGGTAAAAGCGGCGGTGTAAAAGCGTTAATGTATAAATTTTAGTAGCTTAGCGCGCGTTTTAAGCAAAAATGGGCTCGCTGGAATAAAAAAGCAACAGTCGAGCCTGTTTTTGCCAAAAAGTCGAAAATAGGTGTTGTAACTTAAAACGCGGTTCGCTATTATTCGCTCCGCTTTCAGAGGAGATGGTGATGGCACTCAGGCGTCCAATGGTAGCAGGTAACTGGAAGATGAATGGCAGCTCAGCGCTGGCTCAGGAACTCTTCAGCAAGTTTGCCGTTAAGCTCCAAAACGATTCAGCGGAAGTCGTGTTGTGTCCGCCGGCAATTTACCTTGAAAGCGTCAGGCAACTGCTTGAAGCGAATAAAGAAGCCCTCAACGGCTGCTTGGTTCGAATGGGCGCGCAAAACTTAAGTCAACATGACTTTGGTGCCTATACCGGTGAAATATCCGGGCAGATGCTGAAAGATTCCGGATGTCGATATGTAATTGTCGGACATTCAGAGCGGCGAAGAATGTATGGTGAAACCAGCGACATAGTCGCAGAGAAGTTCGCCGCCGCTCAAAAGCACGGACTGACCCCAATACTTTGTGTTGGTGAATCCGGTCCAGCGCGTGAAGCAAGACGCACCTTCGAGGTGATTGCAGAAGAGCTGGATGTGGTGATCGAAAAGAACGGCACCATGGCTTTTGATAATGCCATTATCGCTTACGAGCCGCTTTGGGCAGTAGGCACAGGCAAAAGCGCTACACCAGAGCAAGCCCAGGAAGTGCATGCGTTTATACGCAGAAGGCTCTCTGAAGTGTCTCCCTTTATCGGCGAGAACATCAGGATCCTCTACGGCGGCAGTGTGACGCCGAGCAATGCGGCAGATTTGTTTGCCCAGCCTGATGTTGATGGTGGACTGATTGGCGGAGCCAGTTTAAACTCAACCGAGTTTTTAACCCTGTGTTCCATAGCAATGAGCGCATGATATGTACGAAGTACTGATAGTTATTTACTTGTTGGTTGCCCTGGGTCTGATTGGCCTGGTACTCATCCAGCAAGGTAAAGGGGCCGATATGGGCGCGTCATTTGGCGCCGGTGCATCGGGTACCCTGTTTGGTTCCAGTGGTTCAGGCAACTTTTTGACCCGTTCCACAGCCATCCTTGCAGTGGCGTTTTTCACTCTGAGCCTGATCATCGGCAACCTGAGTGCACACCACGTGAAGCAGGAAGATAAATGGAACAACATCGGTTCTGAACCTGCCGCTCAGGAAGTTCAGCAAACCGAACAGTCAGAGACCAAAATCCCTGACTAAAAAGCAAGATTAGCCGAGGTGGTGAAATTGGTAGACGCGCAGCCTTGAGGTGGCTGTGTCCTAACGGACGTGCGGGTTCAAGTCCCGCCCTCGGCACCAATTTTAAAAACGACTGTTACAGCTTAAGCGACTATCAGTCATTGCAAGAAACGACGTAAGTCAATATACTTGCAGCAGTTGACGCGGGGTGGAGCAGCTTGGTAGCTCGTCGGGCTCATAACCCGAAGGTCGTCGGTTCAAATCCGGCCCCCGCAACCAGCTCCCAGTTTCGAATTTACGGAAGAATTCGCTACTGTAAACAGGTTCTTAGAAGCAATGACCTCGTTATTACGGGGTTTTTTGTTATATGGACTTTCAGATCCGCCGCGAGGTTTGCGGTACAGTACTGGGGCTTTATAGCCCTTTTTTGTTTTTTGGGGGGTCACTTTGGCGACTTTGGAAACCAGACTGGCAGAGATGCTGACACCGGCTGTCGAAGCCTTGGGCTATGAGGTGTGGGGCATTGAATACGTGCAAGCGGGTAAACATTCTATCCTGCGCGTTTATATCGACAGCGAGAAGGGCATTTCCGTGGACGACTGCGCCGAATCCAGTCGCCAAATCAGTGCGATCCTCGATGTTGAAGATCCTATTTCTCACGAATTCACCCTTGAGGTGTCTTCACCCGGGCTAGACCGCCCGTTGTTCAACGCGGCTCAGTATGCCCGTTACATCGGTGAAGATGTGAAAGTACAACTGACCATGCCTGTGGAAGGCAGTCGGAATTTGAAAGGCGTTATCGACACGGTTGACGGCCAGATGCTGACCATCAAAGTCGATGGCAAAGCGTTGGTCGTTGCCCTGGACAATATCCGCAAAGGCAACATTATTGCGAAGTTTTGATAGTTTCAAGGTGAACGAGGCAAGACGATGAATAAAGAGATTCTGCTGGTCGCTGAAGCGGTTTCAAATGAAAAAGCCGTTCCGCGTGAAAAGATTTTTGAGGCGCTGGAAACCGCACTGGCCACGGCTACCAAGAAAAAGTACGAAGGTGATATCGACGTTCGTGTGGCTATCGATCGCAAGACCGGTGACTACGAAACGTTCCGCCGCTGGATGGTGGTAGAGGATAACGGCGAAGCGCTGGAAAACCCTTACCGCGAAATTACCCTCGAAGCCGCTCGCTATGAAGATCCTGAAATTCAGGTTGGCGAGTTTATCGAGGACGAAATTGAGTCCGTGGTATTCGACCGTATCACCACCCAAACTGCCAAGCAGGTTATCGTGCAGAAAGTGCGCGAAGCCGAACGTGCTCAGGTAGTTGAACAGTTTTACGATAAAGAAGGCGAGATCATCACAGGTGTGGTTAAAAAGTCCAACCGTGACAGCGTGATCGTTGACCTTGGCAACAACGCCGATGGCGTGCTGTACAAGGAAGACCTGATTGCCCGTGAATCTTTCCGCCCAGGCGACCGCGTTCGTGCCCTGCTGTATGCAGTACGCCCTGAGGCCCGTGGCGCTCAGTTGTATCTGACCCGCACCAAGCCGGAAATGCTGATTGAGCTGTTCCGTGTTGAAGTGCCAGAAATTGCTGACGAAATGATTGAGGTTATGGGTGCAGCCCGTGACCCAGGTAGTCGCGCCAAGATTGCCGTGAAGTCCAACGACCGCCGCATCGATCCTATCGGTGCCTGTGTCGGTATGCGTGGTGCCCGTGTGCAAGCCGTCTCTAACGAGCTCGGTGGTGAGCGCGTGGATATCGTGCTGTGGGACGACAACCCAGCCCAGTTCGTGATCAACGCCATGGCCCCTGCCGATGTGGCTTCTATCATCGTTGATGAAGACAACCACTCGATGGACATCGCGGTTGAAGCGGACTCTCTGGCCCAGGCCATCGGCCGCAATGGTCAGAACGTGCGTCTGGCAACTCAGCTGACCGGTTGGGTACTGAACGTAATGACAGTGGAAGACATGAACGCCAAGCACCAGGCCGAAAGCGCCAAGGTGGTTACCCTGTTCATGGAGTCACTGGACGTAGATGAAGATTTTGCTCAGGTGCTGGCCGATGAAGGCTTCACCTCACTGGAAGAAGTGGCTTACGTACCCGTAGCTGAACTGCTGGCCATCGACGGCTTTGACGACGACATCGTTGAAGCGCTGCGCGAGCGTGCCAAAGCAGCTATCTCTACCCGTGCGTTGGCCTCGGAAGAAGCCCTGGACGGCGCTGAGCCGAGCGAAGAGCTGCTGAATCTTGACGGTATGGAGCGTCACCTGGCGTTTGTACTGGCCAGCCGTGGCGTTGTCACTCTGGAAGATTTGGCCGAACAAGGCATTGATGATTTGATCGAAATAGAAGAATTGACAGAAGAAAAAGCCGGCGCGCTGATCATGGCTGCCCGTAACATCTGTTGGTTTGGCGAAGAGTCTTAAGTCGATCAACAGGGGAGGTAACTAATGACGGAAATGACGGTAGAGAAATTAGCCACAGAAGTTGGCAAATCTGTTGAGCGACTGATTGAACAGTTCGCCCAGGCCGGTATCAAAAAGGCCAAAGCCGACAGTGTGACAGAAACTGAAAAGCAGCAGCTGCTTGATTATCTCAAGAAGCAACACGGCGGCGACGCGCAGCCAACCAAGATGACGCTGCAGCGTAAAACTGTGTCTACCCTGAGTGTATCCAGCGGTGGCCAGTCTAAAGACGTTAAAGTAGAAGTGCGTAAGAAGCGTACTTTCGTGAAGCGTGATGGCAACGAAGCTGCCCTGAAAGCGGAAGAAGAAGCCCGCGCTCAGGCAGAAGCCGAAGCCGCTGCCAAGGCAAAAGCCGAAGCAGAGGCTGCTGCCAAAGCAAAAGCCGAAGCTGACGCCAAGGCCAAAGCCGAAGCCGCTGCCAAGGCAAAAGCCAAGGCAGAAGCTGATGCCAAGGCTGCTTCCAAAGATCCGGCCAAACAGGCTGAGACCGAAGAAGCTCGCGCCGAAGCTGCCCGCCTGAAAGCGCAGCAGGAAGAAACTGCTAAGCGTAAGGCCGACGAAGAAGCTGCCGCTGCCAAAGAAAAGGCGCGTGCACTGGCTGAAGAAAACGAAAGCCGTTGGGCCGAAGAAGAGCGTCGTCGCATCGAGGCCGAGCGTTTTGGCGATCACCATGTGACCACCTCTAAAGTGGCCCGTGCCGCCGAAGACACCGCCGATCAGGACGAAGAGAAGCGTGGCCGTCGCAACCGCAACAAGACTCAGACCAAGAGTAAGCGTGGTGGTAAAGATGCCCGTGAAGGTCGTGAGAAGCACATGCGTCACAAGAACACGCCTGAGTCCATGGCACACGGCTTTAACAAGCCTGTGGCTGCTGTGAACCGTGAAGTGCGTGTTGGTGAAACCGTTACTGTAGCCGAGCTGGCGCAGAAGATGGCCGTGAAAGCTACCGAAATCATCAAGCAGATGATGAAGATGGGCTCCATGGTTACCATCAACCAGGTGCTGGATCAGGAAACTGCTCAGCTGGTTGCCGAGGAGATGGGCCACAAGGTGGTACTGCTGCGTGAAAACGAGCTGGAGCATCAGGTACTGGCCGACCGTGACGATGATGAGAAGCTGGAGCCACGCGCCCCGGTAGTAACCATCATGGGTCACGTTGACCACGGTAAGACCTCGCTGCTGGATTATATCCGCCGTGCCAAGGTTGCCGCCGGTGAAGCAGGTGGTATTACCCAGCATATCGGTGCATACCACGTAGAAACCGATAACGGCATGATCACCTTCTTGGATACCCCAGGTCACGCCGCGTTTACCGCAATGCGTGCACGTGGTGCCAAGGCAACTGACATCGTAATTCTGGTAGTGGCCGCCGATGACGGCGTAATGCCACAGACCATCGAAGCTATCCAGCACGCCAAGGCCGGTAACGTGCCTTTGATTGTGGCTGTGAACAAGATGGATAAGCCAGAAGCCGATCCGGATCGCGTGAAGAGCGAGCTGGCCCAGCACGCCGTTATGTCGGAAGACTGGGGTGGCGACAACATGTTCGTTCACGTATCTGCCAAAGCGGGTACCGGTGTTGACGAACTGCTCGAAGCCATTCTGCTGCAGGCCGAAGTGCTGGAACTCAAGGCTCGCCGCGAAGGTATGGCCGCCGGTGTGGTTATCGAATCTCAGCTCGACAAGGGCCGTGGTCCGGTAGCAACCGTTCTGGTTCAGGAAGGTACACTGCGTCAGGGCGACATCGTTCTGTGTGGTCTCGAGTACGGTAAAATCCGTGCCATGAAAGACGAGAACGGCAAGCCAATTCAGGAAGCCGGTCCTTCTATTCCAGTAGAGATCCTGGGTCTGTCTGGCGTACCTTCAGCCGGTGATGAAGCCACTGTAGTGCGTGACGAGCGTAAAGCCCGTGAAGTTGCCCTGTATCGTCAAGGCAAGTTCCGTGAAGTTAAGCTGGCACGTCAGCAGAAGGCCAAGCTGGAGAACATGTTCGCCAACATGACCGAAGGCGAAGTACAGGAACTGAACGTGGTACTGAAGGCCGACGTACAGGGTTCTCTGGAAGCCATTTCCGACTCGCTGCGTAAGCTGTCTACCGACGAAGTGAAGGTCAATATCATTGCTTCCGGTGTGGGTGCGCTGACCGAAACCGACGCCACTCTGGCTGCGGCCTCGAACGCCATCATGGTTGGCTTTAACGTGCGTGCCGATGCTCAGGCCCGTAAGACCATCGAATCTGAAGCCGTTGATCTGCGCTACTACAGCGTGATCTACGACCTGATTGACGAAGTGAAGTCTGCCATGAGCGGCATGCTGTCACCTGAGTTCAAGCAGCAGATCATCGGTCTGGCCGAAGTGCGCGATGTGTTCAAGTCGCCTAAACTGGGTGCAATCGCCGGTTGTATGGTCACCGAGGGTGTTGTGAAGCGCAGCGCGCCAATCCGTGTACTGCGTGACAACGTGGTTATCTACGAAGGTGAGCTCGAGTCTCTGCGCCGCTTTAAGGACGACGTTAACGAAGTCCGCAACGGCATGGAGTGTGGTATCGGGGTGAAGAACTACAACGATGTTCGCGTAGGCGACCAAATCGAAGTGTTCGAAACCATCGAAGTCGCACGGACACTCTAACAACCAAAAGGGCGGCTTAGGCCGCCCTTGTTGATTTTACGGTAATAACATCATGGCAAGAGAATTTAGTCGTACCCGCCGCATCGGCCAGCAGCTGCAACAGGAGCTGGCAATGGTGCTGCAGCGGGATATGAAAGATCCCCGTATCGGCATGGTGACAGTGAATGATGTGGACGTGTCCCGCGATCTGAGCCACGCCAAGGTTTATGTCACCTTCTTCGAAGAAGATCCAAAAATTATTGAGGACAAGCTGGCTGCCCTTAACGCCGCTGCGCCCTTCGCTCGTACCCTGGTTGCTGGCCGCATGAAGCTGCGGGTGATGCCTGAACTGCGCTTTATCTACGACGCCTCTTTGGTGGAAGGTATGCGCATGTCCAACCTGGT
The DNA here is from genome assembly GCF_003957745.1 of Shewanella khirikhana. NCBI lineage: Bacteria > Pseudomonadati > Pseudomonadota > Gammaproteobacteria > Alteromonadales > Shewanellaceae > Shewanella > Shewanella khirikhana. The sequence continues at coordinate 571,388 of NZ_CP020373.1, forward strand.
TAGCCAGGTGATCCGCAATGACGAAGCCAAAAAAGGCCACGCCGACGAAGAAGGCGAGGCTACCGAGGGCGGAGAAAACTGATGGCAAGACGCACCAAGGGCCGCAATATCGACGGCATAGTGCTGCTCGATAAACCCACTGGCATGAGTTCCAACCATGCATTGCAGCGGGTGAAGCGGCTTTACAATGCGGCCAAAGCCGGCCACACAGGTGCGCTCGATCCGCTGGCAACTGGCATGCTGCCAGTGTGTCTGGGCGAGGCAACCAAGTTTTCATCGCATCTCTTGGATGCCGATAAGCGTTATCTGGTAACCGCCAAACTGGGTGAGCGTACCGATACCAGTGATTCCGACGGCGAAGTGGTCAGCACCCGACCGCTGAACTTTACCCAGGACGCACTGGATGCGGCGCTGGACAGTTTCCGCGGCGATACCATGCAGGTGCCGTCCATGTTCTCGGCGCTCAAGTATCAGGGCCAGCCCCTGTACAAATATGCCCGCGAAGGTAAGGAAGTGCCCCGCGAAGCACGGCCAATCACTGTGTTCGAGCTTAACTTTATCAAGCTTGAAGGCGATGAGCTGACGCTGGATATCCACTGCTCCAAGGGAACTTACATCCGTACCATCATCGATGACCTCGGTGAAAAACTTGGCTGTGGTGCTCACGTCATTATGCTGCGCCGCACTGCCGTGGCGGCCTACCCCTATGAGCGTATGGTCACCATCGAAGAGTTGGAAGCGCTGGTAGCACAGGCCGAAGAGCAGGGCGTCGAGTCCAAGACTCTGCTCGACCAACTGCTGCTGCCGATGGACACCGCGGTGGCCGACTTGCCCGAAGTGAACATTCCCGATGCGGTGGCGCCTTATCTGATGAATGGTAATCCGGTTCGGGTTGCTGGCATCAGCGGCGATTCGCTGATGCGGATCACCCTCGGTGAAGCCAGACGCTTCGTTGGCATCGGCAAGATGAACGACGATGGTCAATTGGCGCCCAAGCGCTTGGTTGTCTTCACAAACGACAACGATTAAAGCGGTTGCGGCCAAGGTTGAATGCGGCTAAAATAGCGCGTCTTCTCGGCTGAGTTAGTGATCGGCTGAGACAATTTACTGATATTTTGGAGATATTCATGTCACTAAGTACTGAAGCTAAAGCAAAAATCCTGGCTGAGTTTGGCCGTGGTGAAAACGACACTGGTTCTACTGAAGTTCAGGTAGCTCTGCTGACTGCTCAGATCAACCACCTGCAGGGTCACTTCAAGACTCACATCCACGATCATCACTCACGTCGTGGTCTGCTGCGTATGGTTAGCTCTCGTCGTAAGCTGCTGTCTTACCTGCAGCGTACCGATGCTCAGCGTTACACTGCGCTGATCCAAAAGCTGGGTCTGCGTCGCTAATCAGCACCGCAGATACAGGAAAAAGGAGGCTTATGCCTCCTTTTTTCATGCCTGTTTTTCAGGCTTGTGGGTGCTTGATGACCTAATCAGTATCAGCCACTCAAATCATGGACGCTGGCGGTACTGCTTTGGAAATACTTCTGTTCAAACTCTTCCACCGGCAGCGGCGGGCTGAAATAAAAGCCCTGACCCACACCACAACCGGCTTTTCTCAGCCACTCCAGTTGCAGCTCATTTTCAATCCCTTCAGCCACAATACGCAGATCCAGCTGCTTACCCAGCATCAGAATAGTCGAGGCGATGGCGCTGTCGCTTGGCAGGTCAGACACGAAGCAGCGGTCGATTTTCATGGTGGTGATGGGCAAGTGGCGCAGGTACGACAGCGACGAATAGCCGGTACCAAAGTCATCCACAGCAATACCAAAACCCGCATTCTTAAGCTGCTCAAGCTTGCTGATGGCCGCTTCCACATCGCTCATCAATGAGGTTTCGGTGATTTCGATTTCCAGCAGCTCCGGCTGGATTTGATAGCGCAATGCCATTTGTTTGATGTCGGGCACCAGGCTTGCGTCGGCAAACTGCTGTGATGCGACATTTACCGCAATAGGGATGGCAAAGTTATATTGCTTTTGCCATTGGCGCAGCGTCTTGCAGCTTTGCTCCAATACCCAGCGGCCGATGGGCACTATGATGCCGGTTTCTTCTGCCACAGGAATAAACGACATGGGGCTTATCAGACGGCCATCTTTTTTCCAGCGAATAAGCGCTTCACAGCCCATGAGTTTGCCGGTGGACAGGTCCAGTTTGGGCTGAAAGTGCAGCAGAAACTCATCGTTTTTCAGGGCATCGTGCAGCGAGGCTTCGGTGCGCAGACGCACGGCCGCGCGCTCGGTCATTTGCTGCTTGAAGAAGGCCCATTGGTTCGAGCCGGAGGCCTTGGCGCTGTACATGGCGATATCAGCGTGGCGAATAAGATCTTCGGCGCTGTTACCGTCTTCCGGGTAGAGGGAGATCCCTACCGATGCGGCCGGGTGGATTGAGTGGTCACCAAGCTGAATTGGGTTATTTAGCTGAAACAGCAGCTTATCAACAAAGTCTGCCGCCATATCGGCGGAGTTAATTTCATCAGCCAGAATTACGAACTCGTCACCGCCAAGGCGGGCGACTGTGCCTTTATCACCGACAACCCGCTCAAGCAGCCGCGCAATACGTGCAAGGAACTGATCGCCAAGGGCATGACCAAGGGAGTCGTTTACGTTTTTGAAGCGGTCCAGGTCGATAAACAGCAGTGCGAAGGCACGTCTGTGCACTCTGGCGCGCTGAATGGTCACGGCAATGGTTTCCAGCAGCAGGGTGCGATTTGGTAGCCCGGTGAGCGGGTCTCTGGTGGCCATCTTGCGCAGCTTGCTTTGGGTTTGGCCAAATTGCAGCAGAATTTGATTCAGCTTGGTGGTTACCAGCCCGAGCTCGTCGTCCTTGTGGGCATCTGAAATCGGCAGCAGGTTTTCATCGGGGGACTCAGGCTCAATCTTGTCGATGGCCTCGCTGATGCGGGCAATGGGCTGAGTCAAAAAGCGGTGGAACACAATCGATAACACCATGGTCAGCAGTAAGGCCCGCGCCAGAGTGGCGAGGAAGCCGACTTTAAGCTGGCCGAACAGGCTGTTGGCAAGCTCCTGGGTATCGTAAAAAATGGTCAGGGTGCCAATCAGTTGCTGCTGGCGTGAGCCTTCAAAGTAGAAGGGGCGGTAAAGGGGACGTGAGATTTCGCGCAGGTCACCAAACAGCTCTTCACTGAGATCGCGAAAAAAGTCTGAATAGGTATTTTTGCTGTTGCTGACTGAGACAAACATGGAACCGTCATCCAGCTCAATCACGGATGCACCCACATGCTCAACTTTGAGCACCCCTTCGAGGGTTTGGCGGGCGAGGTTGTCATCGAGGGCCCAAACGGCGTTGGCGGCAGGCTGTTCAACCGAATCCAGCAGCTCCTGCTGGTTGGAAGTCAGCGCTTCACGGGTGGACATCACCATCAGTGACAGTTCCACAATAAACACGGCAATAGCAAAAAATAGCGCTGAAAAAACAACGAGGTTGGTTTGTTTCCAAGTAAGTGACTTAAACCTTATCGCCATCAATCGGGTTCCGGGTCAGGGAGGACATCGACATACTTGGCGCCTGGCGCTCTTTTTTGCCGACCAATAATCCTCACTTTAGTGAAAAGTTGCAGATTTGTCACCAGAATCCGCTCTTTAACTATCTGCTTGACTTGCAGTATACTTACGCGCGTATTTCAAGGTCATTAATTAAGGAATGGGTCACGTGAATCCTATCGTAAAAAGTTTTGAGTATGGTCAGCATACAGTCACCCTGGAAACAGGTGTAATCGCTCGTCAAGCCGATGGTGCCGTTATGGCCAGCATGGGCGACACTACAGTTCTGGTAACTGTTGTGGGCAAAAAGGAAGCGGACCCAGGCCGTGACTTCTTTCCGCTGACTGTAAACTATCAGGAGAAGACCTACGCAGCCGGTAAGATCCCAGGTGGATTCTTCAAGCGTGAAGGCCGTCCTTCTGAAGACGAAACTCTGATTGCCCGTCTCATCGACCGTCCTATCCGTCCTCTGTTCCCCGATGACTTTACCAACGAAGTACAGGTCATCATCACAGTGGTATCGGTAGATCCTCAGATTGAGCCGGACATCGTTGCCATGATTGGTACCTCCGCTGCGCTGGCTATCTCCGGTATTCCTTTCAACGGTCCTCTGGGCGCTGCCCGTGTGGGTTATGTGAACGGCGAATACGTACTGAACCCAGGTGCCGCCGAACTGGCTGGCAGTGAACTGGATCTGGTGGTTGCCGGTACCCAGGGCGCCGTACTGATGGTGGAATCTGAAGCTAAATCTCTGCCGGAAGAAGTGATGCTGGGCGCCGTGGTTTACGGTCATGACCAGCAGCAGGTTGTTATCTCTGCCATCAACGAGTTTGCTGCCGAAGCCGGCAAGCCACGTTGGGATTGGACTGCACCTGTTAAGAACGAAACTCTGGTTGCGCAAATCAAAGAACTGGCCGAAGAAGGTCTGACTGCCGCTTACCAGATCATGGCCAAGCAAGAGCGTTACGAAGCCGTTGGTGAAGTGAAGAAAGCCACCATCGCCAAGCTGCAGGAAGCCAATCCTGAAGTGAACGTACGTGAAGCCGCCGATCTGCTGGGTAGCCTCGAGAAGAACGTAGTTCGCAGCCGCATCATCGCTGGCATGCCACGTATCGATGGCCGCGAGCCAGACATGATCCGTGCCCTGTCTGTAATGGCCGGTGTACTGCCACGTACCCACGGCAGCGCGCTGTTCACCCGCGGTGAAACTCAGGCGCTGGTAACCTGTACTCTGGGTACCGAGCGTGATGCTCAGAAGATTGACTCCATCATGGGCGAGCGCACCAACCGCTTCATGCTGCACTACAACTTCCCTCCATACTCTGTGGGTGAAACCGGTATGGTTGGCTCGCCAAAGCGCCGCGAAATCGGTCACGGCAAGCTGGCATGGCGTGGTATCAATGCGGTAATGCCGTCTGCCGAAGAGTTCCCATACTCTGTACGTGTGGTATCTGAAATCACCGAGTCCAACGGTTCTTCTTCCATGGCCTCTGTGTGCGGTACCTCTCTGGCGCTGATGGATGCCGGTGTACCTATCAAGACTTCCGTGGCTGGTATTGCCATGGGTCTGGTGAAAGAAGGCGACAACTTCGTGGTTCTGTCTGACATCCTGGGTGACGAAGATCACCTGGGCGACATGGACTTCAAAGTAGCCGGTACCCGTGATGGTGTTACTGCACTGCAGATGGACATCAAAATCGAAGGTATCACCAAAGAAATCATGGAAATCGCTCTGCAACAGGCTTACGGCGCCCGCGTTCACATCCTGAACGTGATGGACCAGGCCATCGGCAGCGCCCGTCCAGATATCTCTGACTTCGCACCACGTATCACCACCATCAAGATCAACCCAGAGAAGATCCGTGATGTTATCGGTAAAGGCGGCGCGGTTATTCGTGCGCTGACCGAAGAAACCGGTACCACCATCGAGCTGGAAGATGACGGTACTGTGAAGATTGCCTCTAACAATGGCGACGCTACCCGCGAAGCTATCCGCCGCATCGAGGAAATCACCTCTGAAGTGGAAGTGGGCCGTCTGTACACAGGTAAGGTTATCCGTATCGTTGACTTCGGTGCCTTCGTGAACATCCTGCCTGGCAAAGATGGTCTGGTACACATCTCTCAGATCAGCGATGAGCGTGTAGCCAACGTATCTGACCACCTGCAACTGAACCAGGAAGTTACCGTGAAGGTAATGGAAGTGGATCGTCAGGGTCGTGTGCGTCTGTCTATCAAAGAAGCACAAACCAAAGAGCCAGCCGCTGAATAATTGCTGCTGAGCTGACATAAAAAGGAGATCTTCGGATCTCCTTTTTTTATTGCTACAGCTGCAAGTTTGGCAATTTGTAATAAATATCAATGGCTGATGGCGACACTCGGGATGGATTGCTATGATGGAGCCAAACAGAGCCCATTTGGGTTTCCCTGGTCGTGAAGGTGAGTGTTTGATGGAGCGTAAACTCAAGACGTTGATGTTGTCCGGGCTGTTTGGCTTATCTGTGCTGTCGGGCGGCTGTGCCTCAACCCAGAGCAGTGGTTTCGATAACGCCGGTGAAGGCCGTTTGATGGTGGCGCCGCTGTTACCCGACTATAAGCATGAAGTGGGCCTTGCGAGGCTCAATGAAGTGCTGGCCAGCATGGATTTGAACGAAGATCAGCTCTCCCGCGTTTACTACGAACGTGGCGTTATTTACGACACCCTGGGGCTGCGGTTGATGGCCCGACTCGACTTTCATCAGGCGCTGAAAATTCGCCCCAATATTGCCGATGCTTATAATTTCCTTGGTATTTATTACACCCAGGAAGGCGACTTCGACAACGCCTACGAGGCATTTGATGCGGTGCTTGAACTCGAGCCCAACTACGATTACGCCTATCTGAACCGTGGAATTGCCCTCTATTACGGCGAGCGAGCAGACCTTGCGGTGGCGGATATGGATAACTTCCTGCGCCGCGACCCCTCAGATGGTTATCGCGCCCTGTGGTATTTCCTGATTGATGCCGACATTGACCGCGCCGCCGCGCTGGCAAGGCTGGCGGAGCATCGTAAGTCGCTCAAAGGAGATGATTGGGCCAGTGCCATCAGTGACTATTACCTGGGGACCTTGTCCCGCAAAGCGCTGTTTGAGCGCGCCCGCAGCGGCTTGAATCATCCACGTGAATATTCAGAGCGCCTCTGTGAAGCCTACTTCTACGTGGCCAAAGCCGAAGAAGCTGCCGGTAACAAAGAAGCGGCCGCCAATTACTTCCGTCTGGCGCTTGCCACCAACATCTACGACTTTGTCGAACACAGATATGCCCGGGTAGAACTGGGGCGCCTTGCCAATCAGGCACAGGCCGAACTCGAGCAACCCTGAGTCTGTCGTTGTACTCCTCGCCAATATAGGCGAAAATACCCGCCAATTAAGTTCCATTCGAGTCGCCGCCTTCGGGCGGCGACGCTACTTGAAAGAAAGCTATCCATGTCAAATTCACTGCTTGCAGAAGTGGCGTCACGTCGTACGTTCGCCATTATTTCTCACCCCGACGCCGGTAAGACCACTATCACCGAAAAGGTGTTGTTGCACGGCCGTCAAATTCAGACCGCGGGCACGGTGAAAGGCCGCGGCTCCAATCAACATGCCAAGTCTGACTGGATGGAGATGGAAAAGGAGCGTGGTATTTCGGTTACCACCTCTGTGATGCAGTTTCCGTACAACAGCTGTCTGGTGAACCTGCTCGATACCCCCGGCCACGAAGACTTCTCGGAAGATACCTACCGCACCCTGACCGCGGTGGACTCCTGCTTGATGGTGATTGACGCCGCCAAGGGTGTGGAAGACCGTACCCGTAAGCTGATGGAAGTGACCCGTCTGCGTGATACCCCTATCGTGACCTTTATGAACAAGCTCGACCGTGATATTCGCGATCCCATGGAGCTGCTCGACGAGGTAGAGACCGAGCTTAACATCCTCTGCGCTCCTATTACCTGGCCTATCGGCTGCGGTAAGCTGTTCAAGGGCGTTTATCACCTGCACCGTGATGAGACCATTCTGTATCAGACCGGTCATGGCCATACCATTCAGGAACTGCGCATTGTAAAAGGTCTTGATAACCCTGAGCTCGATGCTGCCGTAGGCAGTGACTTTGCCGAGCAGCTGCGTGAAGAGCTGGAACTGGTGCGCGGCGCGTCCAACGAGTTCGACCATGAGCTGTTCCTGCAGGGGGAACTGACCCCGGTTTACTTCGGTACCGCACTGGGTAACTTCGGTGTAGACCATATGCTCGACGGTCTGACTGACTGGGCGCCGGCGCCCATGCCACGTGAAACCAGCGAGCGCACCGTGGAAGCCGGTGAAGACAAGTTCTCCGGCTTCGTGTTTAAAATTCAGGCCAATATGGATCCCAAGCACCGTGACCGCATCGCCTTTATGCGCATTGTGTCGGGCAAGTACACCCAGGGCATGAAGATGAAGCACGTGCGCATTGGTAAAACCGTGAACATCTCCGACGCCGTAACCTTTATGGCTGGTGACCGTGAGCGCGCCGAGGAAGCCTTTGCCGGCGATATTATCGGTCTGCACAACCACGGCACTATCCAGATTGGTGATACCTTTACCCAGGGTGAAGATTTGAAGTTCACCGGTATTCCTAACTTTGCCCCGGAAATGTTCCGCCGCATTCGCCTCAAAGATCCTTTGAAGCAAAAGCAGCTGCTCAAGGGGCTGGTACAGCTCTCTGAAGAGGGCGCGGTGCAGGTATTCCGTCCGCTGGACTCCAACGACCTGATTGTGGGCGCCGTGGGTGTGCTGCAGTTTGAAGTGGTCGTGGCCCGTCTTAAGTCGGAATATAATGTAGAAGCCATCTATGAAGCGGTAAACGTGGCCACCGCCCGCTGGGTATACAGCGACGATGCCCGTAAACTGGATGAGTTCAAGCGCAAGTGTTCCGCCAACCTGGCGCTGGACGGTGGCGATAGCCTGACCTATATCGCCCCCACCATGGTAAACCTGAATCTGTCGATGGAGCGTTATCCCGACATCCAGTTTGCCAAGACCCGGGAGCATTAATTCCCGATTGAAAAAGGCGGGCTTTCCCGCCTTTTTTATTGCCTGAAATTTACCTGTTAGTTGGCTGCTGATATGGCCAGTTGTTATCACGGAGGGAAATCCATGCTGAATGTCATCAAGCGAGCCTGGAAGGCCTATACAGATTGGTGTGACAAGATGGGGCTGACACCGGAAAACCGCCGTTGCTGCGCCCCAAGACTGCAAGACCCACCGCTGGCGAGCGCATCCAAGCCCAACACCGAAGGGCAGGGCGTGGATGCCCCTCAGCACAAAGAGCGCTGATATGTCAGAAACTTACATTGTCGATAGTCATGCACATCTGGACTTTGCCGAGTTTGACGACGACCGGGCAGAGCTGTTTTCAGCCATGCATGCCGCCAATATCCGCCGCTGTCTCATTCCCGGGGTGTCACCGGCCCATTGGGATAAACAGCTGGAGGTGGCGGCGCAGTTTGACTGCCCTTTTAGCCTCGGCATTCACCCCTGGTGGGCGACTTCGCAATGGCAGTTACAGATGGCTGAACTTCGCTCCCGGCTTTATGGTCTGGCAGGCGAGCAGCGGCTGGTGGCAATAGGGGAGTGCGGTCTTGATAAACACAAAAACGTGAACTGGCAGTGGCAAACGCCGCTTTTAGAGGCGCAGCTGGCTTTGGCTGCAGAGCTTGAGTTACCGCTTATTTTGCATTGCGTGAAGGCGCACAATGAGCTGCTGGCGCTGCTTGCACGCTATAAGCTGCCACGCTCCGGGGTGATCCATGGCTTTTATGGCAGCGTGGAAATCGCCAAACGCTATATTGAGCTTGGTTATCGATTGGGCATTGGTGGACTGCTTTTGAATGATGATGCAGTAAAGCTGCATAAAGTGGTGGCTCAGTTGCCGATAGAAAGTTTCATTTGCGAGACAGATTCACCGGCTATGGCCCCTAAAAACTCAGTCTCACGGCGTAATTCTCCGCTGATAATTGGTCAAATCATCACCAAAATGGCCCATTTGCAAAAAAAAATCCAATGTTCTAATATCAGAACGACTGTTGGCCAATGTAACGCAACTGTTTGAGCTGTAGGTTTTTTCACTTAAACAGGTGTTTGTCGCAATGAGATGTGTTGCTAAGCAGTTGAAATTTAAGTTCAAAAATTTGATCAAAACGACGATTTTCAGCAAAGGCTAAGGTATAATTTTGCTCGGAAATAGGTTGGTTAACAACATAACTAAAAAGTGTTAACAAAAGGGTGATGGTTAATGAGTATATTAATGAGCTTGGTAGGTGTAGCAGTCCTACTTGGAATAGGTTTCCTCCTTTCCAATAACAAAAAGGCAATCAGCGTTCGTGCCGTAGGTGGCGCTCTCGCAATTCAGGCTGCCTTCGGTGGTTTCGTTCTGTACGTACCTTGGGGTAAAGACATCCTGAAGTCAGTTTCTGACGGTGTGTCTGCTGTTATCGGTTACGGCCAGAACGGTATCAACTTCCTGTTCGGTGATCTGGCACAGTTCAAAGTTGGCTTCATCTTCGCCATCAACGTACTGCCAGTAATCATCTTCTTCTCTTCTCTGATCGCTGTACTGTACTACCTGGGTGTAATGCAGTGGGTTATCCGTATCATCGGTGGTGGTCTGCAGAAAGCACTGGGTACCAGCCGTACCGAGTCTATGTCTGCTACTGCGAACATCTTCGTAGGTCAGACCGAAGCTCCTCTGGTTGTACGTCCATTTATCCCAACCATGACTCAGTCTGAGCTGTTCGCCATCATGGTGGGTGGTCTGGCTTCTATCGCTGGTTCTGTTCTGGCCGGTTACGCTTCTATGGGCGTTAAAATTGAGTATCTGGTAGCTGCGTCATTCATGGCCGCTCCAGGTGGTCTGCTGATGGCCAAACTGATGCACCCAGAAACTGAAAACACCAAGAACGAAATGGACGAGCTGCCAGAAGATCCTGACAAGCCAGCCAACGTTCTGGACGCTGCCGCTGCCGGTGCTTCTTCTGGTATGCACCTGGCCCTGAACGTAGGCGCCATGCTGATTGCCTTCGTGGGTCTGATTGCCATGATCAACGGTATCATCGGTGGTGTAGGTGGCTGGTTCGGTGTTGAAGGTCTGACCCTCGAGCTGATCCTCGGTTACATCTTCATGCCTCTGGCATTCCTTATCGGTGTACCTTGGAACGAAGCCCTGGTTGCTGGTTCTTTCATCGGTCAGAAGATCGTTGTGAACGAATTCGTAGCCTACCTGAACTTTGCTCCATACCTGAAAGACATCGCTGACGGCGGTATGGTAGTAGCCGAGACCGGTGCTGTTATGTCTGACCGAACCAAGGCTATCGTGTCCTTCGCTCTGTGTGGATTCGCTAACCTGTCTTCTATCGCCATTCTGCTGGGTGGCCTGGGTGCCATGGCACCTAACCGTCGCCACGATCTGGCCAAGCTGGGTATCCGTGCCGTTATCGCCGGTTCTCTGGCTAACCTGATGAGTGCGACTCTCGCAGGTCTGTTCCTGGCGCTGTAACAGTAGTGCCTCCGGGGTCCTGTTATCAGGGCAGGACCCCAGTTAATTCAACCATTTTCCAAAGAATAAAGTCTGAATCATTTCCCACCGTGTTCTAAACTTCTGTGGGGTCCCAAAGTAAGCCGCTTGTTAAAAAGGTTAATTGGGATAAGGGGTCGTTTCACGACTTTGTTCACAAATAAGAATTTTGTGTTCGCGTTTACTGCCAAAATTATTGTGCTTTCGCACGGGAAAGGTAGAATACGCGGGCAAAACAAAAACGCTGCCAAAGGCAGCAAATACCTAGATAAATGGGGTTGATGATGAAAAACGTTAAAATGATGGCTGTTGCCGCCGCTACTTTTGCTGCTCTGTCTGCCGGTACCGCTCAGGCCGAACAGTTCTACGGTTTCTCTAACATGTCCGTGAACTACCTGGACTGGACCGCTAAAGCAGAAGATCGTTCTAACAACGGTTACGGTGGCGCCAAAGAAGACTTCGTATACCTGGAGCTGGAAGGTGGTGCTGGTTACTCTTGGGGTGACGTATACGGCTTCATCGATCTGGAAAACCCAGAAAACATCAACGACAGCACTGGTGCTGACGGCCGTACAACCAACTCTTTCCGTATCGCTGCCAAAGGCTCTATCGCTGCCAACATCGGTAGCAGCAACTGGAACGTATACTCTCACCTGTACAGCCTGACTGTTGCAGAAGACGGCTTCTTCGACCAGAACCTGGTTGTGGGTGTGAGCTACGACGTGTTCACCGATTCTGGCTTCTGGATCAAGCCATTCCTGGGCGTACACTACGAAAACCAAACTTACGCTGGTTCAGGCTTCAACGGCTACATGGCTGGTTGGGTACTGGGCTACAACTTCGAAGCTTTTGGCCAGAAGTTCATGGTTACCAACTGGCACGAAACTGAATTCGCTCGTGAAGAACAGTTCCGTTACAACGGTACCGAGTACAAGCTGAAATCTACTGGTCAGAACGGTGCTGTATCTCTGTGGTGGAACGCCACTCAAGAGCTGACCTTCGGTCTGCAGTATCGCTATGCTGATCACAAGCTGGGTACTGCTGCTTACCACGACGCAGCTATCTTCACTGCCAAGTACAACTTCTAATTGTACTGTTGGAGCCGTGCGCTGCACGGCTCCACGCTTAATGCTTAGGTCTTAATCTTTACTCAAGCATGGTTTTATCCCCAAGAGCATGTTTAAGTAAGGTTTGTGAGCTCTCGCGTTAAAAGGGATTTTTCGCGGAAAGCAGAAACAGTCAGTTTCCCCTTTCCGGTCTTCAAGGATTCAAGTCGTGATAAATATTATCGACACTGAATACCTGTAACTATGCCCTTTCGGCATAAGGCACCGCCTGAAGGCCCGGCCATAATTATTCAAACAATCCGCCAACCTCAAGGCGTTGCCCTGGACATTATTTCTGTTTCATTTGAATTACGTCTCGGAGAACAACTATGAGCGATCTTAAAAAAGCAGCCCAGCGTGCCATTGAGTTGATGGACCTCACTACGCTGAACGATGACGACACTGCAGAGAAAGTCATCGAGCTTTGCAAAAAGGCCGTCACCCCAGCAGGTCACACTGCCGCTATCTGTATCTATCCCCGTTTTATTCCTATCGCACGCAAGACGCTGATTGAGCTTGATGCCGATGATATCCAGATTGCCACTGTGACTAACTTCCCCCACGGTAACGACGACATCGCCATTGCTGTGCTCGAAACCCGCGCCGCCGTAGCTTACGGTGCCGATGAAGTGGACGTGGTATTCCCATACCGTGCGCTGATGGAAGGCAACGAAACTGTCGGTTTTGAACTGGTGAAAGCCTGTAAAGAAGCTTGCGGTGACGATGTACTTTTGAAAGTCATCATCGAGTCCGGCGAGCTGAAAGACCCAGCCCTTATCCGCAAGGCCTCTGAAATCTCTATCGATGCCGGCGCTGACTTTATCAAGACTTCTACCGGTAAAGTGCCTGTGAACGCCACCCTGGAAGCAGCTGAAATTATGCTGACCGTGATTGCCGAAAAGAACCGCGAAGTAGGCTTCAAGCCTGCCGGTGGCGTGCGTGATGCCGCTGCTGCCGCCGAGTTCCTGGGCACCGCTGCACGCATTCTGGGTGAAGATTGGGTGACTCCACGTACCTTCCGCTTCGGTGCTTCCAGTCTGCTTAGCAGTCTGCTGCACACCCTGGAGCTGGCAGAAGCACCAAAAGGCGCCCAAGGCTACTAAGCCCTGGTCTGAATTGTGATCCGCGTCGAAACGGTCAGCTTCATCTTTGGCTAATATGAGCCTGTAATATTTTTACAGTTTCGGCGTTCCAGAGGACGAATCGTCGGTGGAAACTGAAAGCCACCGACATTCTTGGAGACAGCAGTATGTTTCTGGCACAAGAGATTATTCGCAAAAAACGCAACGGTGATGCCCTCAGCAAGGAAGAAATTCAATTCTTCGTGAAAGGGATTACCGATGGCAGCGTATCCGAAGGACAGATTGCCGCGCTGGGTATGGCGGTGTATTTCAATGATATGACCATGGACGAGCGCATTGCGCTGACCACGTCCATGCGTGATTCCGGCACAGTGCTCAACTGGGACAGCCTTGGCCTCAATGGCCCGGTTATCGACAAGCACAGCACCGGCGGTGTTGGCGATGTGATTTCGCTGATGCTTGGCCCCATGGCGGCCGCCTGTGGCGGTTATGTACCTATGATTTCAGGCCGAGGTCTGGGTCATACCGGTGGCACCCTGGATAAGTTTGATGCCATTCCAGGCTACCAAACTGAGCCTTCAAGCGAGCTGTTCCGTAAGGTCGTGAAAGAAGCTGGCGTGGCCATTATTGGTCAAACCGGCGATCTGGTACCTGCCGACAAGCGCTTCTATTCGATTCGTGACAACACTGCCACTGTCGAGTCCATCTCTCTTATCACTGCATCGATTCTGTCGAAGAAATTGGCCGCAGGCCTGGATGCGCTGGCGATGGACGTGAAAGTGGGCAGCGGCGCCTTTATGCCGACCTATGAAGCCTCACTGGAACTGGCCCGCTCTATTACCGCCGTTGCCAATGGCGCCGGCACCAAGACCACTGCACTGCTCACCGACATGAATCAGGTGCTGGCTTCCTGCGCCGGTAATGCGCTGGAAGTGAAAGAAGCGGTCGACTTTTTGACCGGCAAGTACCGTAACCCAAGACTCTATGAAGTCACCATGGGCCTGTGCGCCGAGATGCTGGTGCTCGGTGGTCTGGCTGCCAATGAAGCCGAGGCCCGCGCCAAGCTCAATGCGGTACTGGATAACGGCCGCGCCGCCGAGATCTTCGGCAAGATGGTGTCTGGTCTGGGTGGTCCTGCCGACTTTGTGGAAAGCTACGACAAGTATCTGCCGCAGGCGGCAATAGTACGCCCGGTTTATGCAGAACGTGAAGGCTTTGCCTATAGTATGGTGACCCGTGAACTGGGCCTCGCCGTAGTGACTCTGGGCGGCGGTCGTCGCAAGCCTGGTGATGCGCTGGATTACAGCGTGGGCTTGTCCAATGTGTGTGCATTGGGCCAGGCCATCGACAAGGCGACACCGCTGGCCGTAATTCATGCTCAGTCGGAAGATGCCTTCGAAGAAGCGGCTCGTGCCGTTCGAAGCGCTATCGAGATTGCCGACAAGCAACCCGAGAAAACACCTGAGATCTATCAGTACGTACGCGCTGAAGATCTGTAAGGGGAACAAGTTATGAAACGTACCATTATTCTGATGCTGGACTCCTTCGGCATTGGTGCCGCAGACGATGCCGACAAGTTCGGTGACGTGGGTTCCAACACCTTTGGTCATATCGCCAAGATGTGTGCCGAGGGCAAAGCCAACAACGGCCGTGACGGCGAACTCAAGCTGCCAAACTTAAGCCGTTTGGGGCTGGCCCATGCCGCCAAAGAAGCCACAGGCGCCTTCGCTGCCGGTTTTGGCGACAACGTCGATATCATTGGCGCCTACGGTCACTGCCAGGAGCTCAGCTCAGGTAAAGACACCCCTAGTGGTCACTGGGAAATGGCCGGTGTGCCCGTGCTGTTTGAGTGGGGCTATTTCAGCGACCACACCAATTCGTTCCCGAAAGAGCTGACCGACAAAATCCTGGAGCGTGCCGGTTTAACCGAGTATTTGGGTAACTGCCACGCTTCCGGCACCGCCATTCTGGAAGAGCTTGGCGTAGAGCACATGACAACCGGCAAGCCGATTTTCTACACCTCTGCCGACAGCGTGTTCCAGATTGCCTGCCACGAAGAAAGCTTCGGGCTTGAGAACCTCTATCGCCTGTGTGAAATCGCCCGTGAAGAGCTGGAGCCATACAACATTGGCCGCGTGATTGCCCGTCCGTTTGTGGGTACTGGCCCAAGTGACTTTGCCCGTACCGGCAACCGTCGTGACTATGCGGTTGAGCCACCATCAAAAACCGTGCTGGATAAGCTCAAAGAAGCCGGCGGCGATGTGGTCAGTGTGGGTAAGATTTCCGATATTTACGCCCACTGCGGTATCACCAAGAAGGTGAAGGCCTCAGGACTGGAAGACTTGTTCGATGCCACGCTTGAGCAAATCAAGCAGGCCGGTGACAACACTATCGTGTTCACCAACTTCGTGGACTTCGACTCCCACTATGGTCATCGCCGCGATGTATCCGGTTATGCCAAGGCGCTGGAATACTTCGACGCCCGTCTGCCTGAGTTGATGGCGCTGCTGGAAGAAGGCGATCTGCTGCTGCTGACCGCTGACCATGGCTGTGACCCAACCTGGCAGGGTACCGACCACACCCGCGAATTCGTGCCAGTACTGGCGTATGGCGCTGGTCTCAATGCGGGTTCCCTCGGTAAGCGCGGTACTTTCGCCGATATTGGTCAGTCCATTGCCCACTACTTCGGATTAAGTCCGATGGAGTATGGCGAATCCTTCGTGCAAGCTGCAAAGTAAGCACAGGGCTGAAAAAGTTTCGTTTTGGCGACTTCCTTTGAGTCGCCTATTATCAAAGACTTAAGTCTTAAACAAAAATACAGGGGTTATACAGATGGCTACACCACACATTAATGCCGTTGAAGGTGCATTTGCAGAAACCGTACTTTTCCCAGGCGATCCACTGCGTGCCAAGTACATTGCCGAAACCTTCCTCGAAAACGTTGAGCAGGTAACCGACGTTCGTAACATGCTGGGCTTCACCGGTACCTACAAAGGCAAGCGCATCTCAGTGATGGGCTCTGGCATGGGTATCCCAAGCTGCTCTATCTACGCCACTGAGCTGGTAAAAGATTACGGCGTGAAGAACCTCATCCGCGTAGGTACCTGTGGTGCCATCAGCACCGACGTTAAGGTGCGCGACGTGATCATCGGAATGGGTGCCTGTACCGATTCTCAGGTTAACCGTCTGCGTTTCAAAGGCCAGGACTTTGCCGCTATCGCCGACTACAGCCTGCTGAGCGCTGTGGTTGAGTCTGCCAAGACTCACGGAATCCAGACCCGCGTTGGTAACGTATTCTCTGCTGACCTGTTCTACACTCCAGATCCAGAAATGTTCGACGTAATGGAGAAAATGGGTGTTCTGGGCGTTGAGATGGAAGCCGCTGGTCTGTACGGTGTGGCTCACGAGTTCGGTGCCCGCGCTCTGTGTGTGGTAACTGTATCTGATCACATCCGTACCGGTGAAAAGACTACCTCTGATGAGCGTCAGACCACCTTCAACGACATGATCATCATGACTCTGGATGCAGCTATCAATCTGTAATCCGGTACGCTGCGGCGGTTAAGCCGTGGTATTGAAAAAGGCTCCCTGGGGAGCCTTTTCTATTTTATGCACCCACAAGCGGTGCTAAGCCTGAGCCGGTTTATCCCTTTGTCTGCTGCGCGCTATCTTCATCCGCCGCGACATTATCCTGCTTATTCTCATCAGACTCTGTACTTTTCTGCTGCGGTGGATCTTGCGCTGGCAGTTCGCCTGTCATAGTGGCCAGATGGCGCTTGGCACGGAACTTACGGCGGTCAAAATGGGCTCGTTTGAATGACATGGCGCGGGACAGCAACATGCCGATTAAGCCTGCTACCAGCAGCATGATTTGCTGCTGCTCCATATTGAGCTTGTGAACCTCTTCGATTTCCGCCAAAAACAGCTTGGGATCGAGCCGCACTTCCACGTAACCGAGGTTCTTATCGTCCTGAATCACAGGTTCCACAAAGGGCGGGTAGGGGGCAAGCAGGGCTTTAAGCTCATCAGACTCAGGCTCCAGCCACTCTTCGGTCACGCTTTGGGCGAACGACAGCCGGGTGCCTTGCTCGCCATAAATTGCGGCCGACATCACCTTGGGATCTTCCACCAAAGCGGTTGCCAGCCACTGCAATTGTTCATCGTTCTGCAGCAGCAACGCCGGTGCGGCACCATAGGCCGTTTGCTGCACCAACAATCTGGCCATCTTTTCCGTTTGGGACT
This sequence comes from Shewanella khirikhana, assembly GCF_003957745.1. Taxonomy (NCBI): domain Bacteria; kingdom Pseudomonadati; phylum Pseudomonadota; class Gammaproteobacteria; order Alteromonadales; family Shewanellaceae; genus Shewanella; species Shewanella khirikhana. Next base: position 588,934 of record NZ_CP020373.1, read on the forward strand.
TCAGAAGCTGCTGGCCTTGTAGTAGGCTTGACTGCCATAACTGAACAAGGCCGGCAAGCAGCGCCAATGCGATGGCAATCTGCAGCAGTCGGCTGATTTTTTGGCTTTTCTTTAGCCCTTTAAGATACAACACCTTGACCCTTGTAGATGACCCTTTGCGCTAATCATAAAGGATATGGCTCAAAGCGGATAGCCGGAGAAACCAAACCCATGGAAAACACCCAAGCGAGCCTGCTGACTTCCCGCCTGCAAACCCTGGCCAGCAACAGTGAAGGCCGGATTGCACTGTATCGGGAGGCAGACCATACCGCCGGGCGGCGTGTACGTTTGGTATGGCAGGATGCCGCACTGACAGACTCTGTGCTTGCCGCTATTGGCGGAAACTGTGTTTCCGTATGCACCCTCGAGCGCCAGAACGCGATGTTTGGCCTTGAAATTATCGGTGATGACACCGATAAACTCGCCGCGGTGTTTGCCGATATGCAGGGCGTTGAAAGCTTTGTGCTGCCACAGACTCTGGCGCGCCTCAATGTGCCTGGGCTGCTGGTGATGGACATGGATTCGACCGCCATCAAAATCGAGTGTATCGATGAGCTTGCCGCCATGGCCGGGGTGGGTGAAGCCGTGGCTGAAGTCACTGAGCGTGCCATGCAGGGCGAGCTTGATTTCGAGCAAAGCCTGCGTCAGCGGGTGGCCAAACTTGCCGGTGCCGATGCCGGAATTATCGATGACCTTTGTGCCCGACTGCCACTGATGGAAGGCCTGACCGAGATGCTGGCCGAGCTTAAGTCCCATGGCTGGCGCCTCGCCGTGGCGTCCGGCGGCTTTACCCCCTTTGTGGGCCATCTTAAACAGACTCTTGGGCTGGACGCGGCCTTTGCCAATGAACTGGTGATTGCAGATGGAAAGCTTGTGGGCGAGGTAACAGGCACTGTGGTTGATGCCAACTTCAAGGCAGATGTGGTCAGTCGTCTCAGCGCCGAATACGGTATTGGCGATGGGCAGCGTCTCGCCATTGGCGATGGCGCCAATGACATCCCCATGGTGCAGCGGGCCGATTTTGGTATCGCCTTCCATGCCAAACCCAAGTTGGCCGCAGCGGCCGATGCGGCCATCAAGGCGCTGGATTTACGGGTGCTGCCGTTCCTGCTCAGGGCCTGATGCGGTTGCCCGCGGCTTTCGCAGTCGTGGGGTTTGAGTAATTACTCTTGAGTTTTGTCTGTGCTCTGGTTTAGCCTGATTGAATATTGGCCCAGGCACAGACCTTCTCACATCATGACAGAGCCCCAGATTTCCCCTTCATCCAAGCCATTGCCGCAACAGGATATTGTGCAGCAATCGCTGTTTATTCCCTACCACGGCGGCCAGTTGCATTTGCGCCATATAGCGCCGGCTCAGCCGAATCCTTCGCGCTCCCCCGTGCTGATGCTGCACGGCGCCATGTCCAATGGTCGGGTGTTTTACAGCGACTCCGGCAGAGGTTTTGCCTGCTTTCTTGCCCGCAGTGGCTTTGAGGTTTACGTGCTCGATACCGCCGGTCGGGGCCTCAGTACTCCCAAGTTGTCAAAGGGCGTTGACCCGGGGCAGGGCAAGGTGATCCGCGAGCAATTACCGCTGACGCAGCAGTTTATTGCCAGACGACATCCCGGCGCGCCGGGCGTGCACTGGTGCGGTCATTCCTGGGGCGGCGTGCTGATGGCAAGCAGTCTGGTGCGCTATCCACAACTGGCAGCCGGAGTGCGGTCGCTGCTTACCTTTGGCAGCAAGCGCACTATCCGGGTCAGCTCCTTTAAGAAATGGGCCATGGTGGACATGTTCTGGAATCGTCTGGCACCGGCCATCGCCAAACATAAGGGCTTTTTGCCCGCCGATGCGCTGAAGTTGGGGATGGACAATGAAGGCCAGGCGTCGCTGAATGAGAGTATCGATTGGGTGCGTGGCGATTGGATAGACCATGATGACGGTTTTGACTATTCAAAGGCGGCCAAGGCCCATGGAATCCCCCCTGCCTGGTTTATTGCCGGTGCCCGCGATACAGTGCTTGGTAACCCCAGTGATGTAAAAGACATGATGGCAGAGTGCTGCGCGGCCGATGCGCGCTTTACCTTGCTGTCGCGGGCCAACGGTTACCGGCACGACTACGACCATGCCGGAATGCTGACCCATATGGATGCCCCTTCAGACCATTTTGGCGCCGTGGCGGACTGGCTGCTGGGGTTTGATGTGGAAGGGTTACGGGGCGCTGTCTGAGCCGCTCTGGCGCCACAGCGACGGGTATCTCAGGACCACTTCGTCACTGACATCCAACAGTTCACCCACGCCGACAATCCGCCACAGCTGCTCTTCGAGGGCTTTGGCCTTGTGCTGGGCATGCACATGAATGTACTCGAGTTCGCGGCGAATGGCGCTGTTATCGGGCTTTCCTGCCACGCCTCGGTACAGGCGCAGCGCCATAAATTTACCCAACTGATTGCTTTGCCTGATAAACGCCAGCTGCGCGTCTGTGTCACCCACCTCGGCCACAGGTACGCATTTCAGCAAAATGCCGCCACGGGACTGACGGATCACCTGCACAAAGAGTTCAGTTGAGGTCATTTCATCGTTGGGGCGCATGCCACGCATTGGCTCAAGAATGTCGCGCTTGAGTGCACCCTGTGCCAGCAGTGGCGCCAGGTTGTAGCTGTGGGACTCCTGGCTCAGGGCGGCAAACATATCGCTGATATCATTGCCCTGAACGCTGATCCCCAAGTGGCTGACCACCAGATTGCGGGCGGTCTTCTCGACAAAGAAGGGTACGCCGTAGAGCCGCCTCATCACCAAATTCTTCATGCCGTCGGCAAGATCTTTGATTTCGCTGTTGTTCTCACTTAAGTGCTCGAGTTTTTCCCGGTTGTGCACTATGAGCTTATTCAGAAACTCCACCCCGGCATGAACCTCGTGGCCGACGATGGCGGCAAGGTGCAGCACCATACCGTCTTTGCGGCTGCGTACCAGCCGGTAGGCCAGACCATCGAGGCGGGTCTTGCCTGCGATGGATTGCAGCTTGGGCAACGACAGGGTAACCGGTTTGCCTTCTTCCAGTGCGGCGGTGTTATCCAGAATGACCTGCAGGCCACGGCTGGAAATGTCGTGGCTGATGCCTTCGACCTTGTGGCCGCCCTGCTGGATCTGCACCAGGGTCTTGAAGGCGTATCTGGCCTCGCGGCGCCGTTCGCTGAATTCCAGCGATACTGGCTTGATACCACTTTGGGGCAGTTTCTTTTGGCCGTATACCTTAAGCGCATTGGCGTTGGCATTGTTGTACCAGCTGCGATACTGGCTTCTGGCCTCTTCCTGAGTTAAGTCCATTAATTGCAGTACATGGCTGAAGCCGCTCAGCTGCTGCTCGGTCAGGGCCGAGTAGTTTTCGGCATCCCCCGGGATCACCGAACACTTGTAGCGTTTGCCGTGGTCAATGACTTCCATGCCAAGACGGAATACCCGCCAGCTTGGCTTGCTGGCACCAAAACCCAAAAACAGCTCCCGCTCATTGCGGTGCTTTAGTTCGGCAAGGGTGGCGGAATAAAAATAGAGTTTGCCGTTGGCATTGTGGGTGAAGCTGAACAGCATCCTGTGGTCGGCATCGTCCGGGTGCTTGAGCGCCATGGCGAGGCGGCCTGCGGTAAGCATACCTTCGAGTTGATTGACGTCGTTCTCATCGAGGAAGTAATGCAAAATTCCTTGATTATCAGGGCTTAGCAGCATGTGGCTGAGCTTTGGCCGTTCGCCGCGTGAGTCGACAAACAGCGGCAGGTGCGGGAAGTGGGGCAGATAGTGACGTTCAAACCCCAGACCCGTTGCCGTCACCAGCACGTCGTTGATGTCTACCTTGTAGCGGAACTTATAGCCGCGAATGAGGTTGGTGAGCATCTCGGTGAGGCCGTCGGAGCCGCCCACGCGCTTAAGCCGCATCCAGGTAAACTCGCCATTGCCCTCGGCATTGACGATTTGATACTCCACCCCGCGCTGCAAATCTTCGTAATAGAATTCCTGACTGAGTTCAGTGAGCTTTACCTTGAGCGGCAAGTCCAGTGAAAACGGGTGCCGTGCGGGCAGACGAATTCGGGCGCCGCCCACCGAGAGATCGGCGGTGATCCCGGCCACTTCCTCCCGCCCCGGCTGAGATACCAGAATTTTCATGGCGTAGTTCATCCGCTCTTCGGTGCGGCTGAAGTAATTACCAAGCACCACGCCGGGAACACTGAATGGCTGGCTCTCGTTGTCGCTTGTCTGGTTGGGGGTTTCTCTGGCCTTCAGTCGGCGGCGCTTGTGGGCATCCATCACCTCTTCATACACACCCATGGTGTACTTTCCCTGATACAGGGCGAGGGATTGTTCGAAGGCATTTTTGGCCGGTTCATCGAGGAAATGGGTTTGTTTGCCTATGATAATTTCTTCACAGGGCAGTTCAGATTTGTCGCGTAAGTCGATGATTCGGGTGCAGTCGGCGCCGAGGCGGCTCAGCTCCATTTTCAGCAAAAAGCGGGTGGAATTGGATTCCCCCTCGGTGAGATGCTCAAACACCTGGGAAAAGTTCGGTTCCATCATCAGGGGCTTAAGCTGTTCTATCAGTGCTGAATGTTCGGTCAGGCTCATGGAGTTTTGTCTTTTTGCCGTGCCAACGGAGAAAGGAATTGCTAGTCTATTGTCGGCCGTTTTTCTGGGAGCTTTACCCAATTTTATACGAAATTTAGAGAGTTATGGCAAAGAATAAAACCGCATATGTGTGTAACGAGTGTGGCCAGGACTTCCCTCGCTGGCAGGGGCAGTGCAGCGCCTGCATGGAGTGGAACACCATTACCGAGGTGCGTCTGGGGGCTGCAACCCCGGCCCGTGGCGGCCGTTTCAGCGGTTACGCCGGTGCCGGGGCATCCGAGGTAAAAACGCTGGATCAGATTGATCTCAATGAGTTGCCGCGGATCCCGAGCTCTTTTAAAGAATTTGATCGGGTACTTGGCGGCGGCATAGTGCCCGGCAGCGCCATTCTGATTGGCGGCCATCCGGGGGCGGGTAAGAGTACGCTGCTGTTGCAGACCCTGTGTCAGTTGGCGGAAGTCATGCCCGCGCTCTATGTCACAGGTGAAGAATCCTTGCAGCAGGTGGCCATGCGCGCCCATCGGCTGGGGCTACCGACCTCGAAGCTGAAAATGCTCTCGGAAACCAGCGTCGAAACCCTTTGCGATATCGCCCTTAAAGAACAACCCAAATTGATGGTGGTGGACTCGATTCAGGTGATGCACATGAGTGATGTGCAATCATCTCCGGGCAGTGTGGCCCAGGTGCGCGAGTCGGCATCGTTTCTTACCCGTTTTGCCAAACAGCACGGCATTGCGGTGATCATGGTTGGCCACGTGACCAAAGATGGCAGCCTGGCAGGCCCTAAGGTGCTTGAGCACTGCATCGACTGCTCGGTGATGTTTGAAGGCGACTCCGACAGCCGCTACCGCACCCTGCGCTCCCATAAAAATCGCTTCGGTGCCATTAACGAGCTTGGGGTGTTTGCTATGACCGAGCGGGGGCTTAAAGAAGTAGCTAACCCATCGGCCATTTTCCTCTCCCGCGGCGAAGAAGCGTCCAGCGGCTCGCTGGTGATGGTGGTCTGGGAAGGTACCCGGCCGCTACTGGTGGAATTACAGGTGCTGGTGGACAACTCGGCCCTGTCCAACCCCCGCAGGGTTGCCGTGGGGATGGATGCCAACCGTCTGGCCATGTTACTGGCGGTCATGCATCGTCATGGCGGCCTGCAGATGTCGGATCAGGACGTATTCGTAAACGTGGTGGGCGGGGTGAAGGTTTCGGAAACCAGTGCCGACCTGACCTTGCTGCTGGCGATGGTGTCGAGTTTTCGCGGTGAAGTGCTGGCGCGGGATCTGGTGGTATTTGGCGAAGTGGGTCTGTCCGGTGAAATCCGCCCCGTGCCCAATGGGCAGGAACGCTTGATTGAGGCGGCCAAGCACGGTTTTCGCCGTGCCATAGTGCCCAGAGCCAATGTGCCGAAAAAGCCGCCCGAAGGCATGGAAATTATCGGTGTGGGCAAGCTTACTGAGGCGCTGGCAGCGCTGTAATCTCTGGCCTTACAGGCAAGTCTGTACCTGCGGCGCAAAAAGAAAGGGGACCTCAGTCCCCTTTTTCATGTGATTCGATAAAGTTCTCCAGCTCCCGGTTCAGCAAAGAGGCATCACCTAGGTTAAGCTCCACCATGCGCCGCAAATGGCTGATGCTCTCCACATCAATATGCTGGCAGGTCAGGCCTATCATCCCCGGTTTCTGGTGGGCTATCAGCGCCTGCATCTGTACTTCCACATCCGAGTCGGGCAAGGTGAACGACAACAGCAGGCTGTCACTGGCGGGTGCGAACTCAGCCGGGGCCTCCAGCAGGGCGCCATTCAGGCTTAAGTCAAGAATACGGGTTTCCCATTGCATTCCATCACCGGACAAGGTGGCTTTGGTGTCAAACAGTATTCGCGAGAACTTGCGCCTCTCGTCCATAGTGGGTCCTTTCTACTGGCCGGGTAAACTTCCATAAGCATAAGTCATGCGGCTGCGGCTGTAAAAGAGTGCAACCGATTTTTCCGTATGTTATCCGCGATTTCGGGGCCAAGGTTGCTGTGCTGATCCCAGTTCTGCCCGGCAGATATGAAATATGAAAAAATATGAATATACTGATGCAGTCAAAGTTCCCGGAGGTATCCCATGGCTTACACAGTCCTGGTTGTCGATGATGAAGCGGTCATTCGCACCCGTCTGAAAGGCTATTTCAGCAAGGAAGGTTATCGGGTGCTGGAAGCGGCCAATGGCGATGACATGTGGCAGCAACTGGCGCTGACCCATGTGGACCTTATCATGCTGGATATCAATCTGCCGGGCACCGATGGTCTGTCACTGACCCGTGAGCTGAGAAGCCGCTCCGAAGTGGGCATCATCCTGGTGAGTGGCCGCGACGAAGCTGTCGACAGAATCGTTGGTCTTGAGATGGGTGCCGACGACTACGTCACCAAACCGTTTGAACTGCGCGAACTGCTGGTGCGGGTAAAAAACCTGCTGTGGCGTATCTCTCTGGTAGCCAAGGCAAAACAGCAGGCAATGGCCGCCATGGACGAGGGCGATGACAGAATCGAGTTCGACGATTACGTGCTTGAACTTGGCAGCCGCAAGTTGTCCCGGGGTGAGGAGATTATCAAGCTCACCAAGGCGGAGTTTGAATTGCTGGTGGCGTTTGCGCTGCACCCAAGGCAGGTGTTGTCGCGGGAGCGTTTAATGCAGCAAACCAGTCATCGCAGCGAAGATGCCAACGACCGCACCATAGATGTGATTATCCGCCGCCTGCGTGGCAAGCTGAATCCTGAGCTGTTTGTGACCGTCCACGGTGAAGGCTATCTGTTTGCAGCCAGTGTCAGGGATTAAACCGATAAACGGGGTAAAACTCGGCTGGCGGCAGTGAATCCGCCAGTGCCGGCGCATCGCTGTTGTCCGGGGTTCTGACCACAATAGCCGGCCCTACATCGCCAAAGGCATCATCACCCTGCAGCTGCCTTACCGCCAAATCCACCGCAACCATGCCCTGTAATACTACCTTGTCGTCACAGGCCACGGCGATTTTGCCGCGCTGCAGCGCGCGGGCAATGGCGGGGGAAAAATAACTCGAGCCCAACACAATCGGATGGGACGGCGGCGTCTGGCCAAACTGATTCACTGCCACTTCAATGGCCACAGCGCTGCCCACAATGGCGTCAGGACGGCTCGATTCAAGCAGCTGCTGTAACTGCTCCCGCTGCAGATGACGATTGTTGTCGGCATGGCGAATGGCGCCAATGCTGAGCTTGCTGCCGCTGAGGCTTTCGCTGATGCCCTGCTCAACCAGGTCGGTGCCGCCAACAGACTCAGGCCCGGCGAGCAGCGCCAGGCTGGCGTTGGATGTAAAGCGGCTTTTAATGGCATTGCCGATAAGGCTGCCCATTTGATACCAGTTCACCCCAATGTGGGTGCCGACCCTGGCATCATCGAGCTTGTTCACCAGCGCCAGTACCGGCTTATTCAGCTCCCCCGGCAAACTTTTAAGCAAATGAGGACTAACGGCGCCCAGCAGCACAGCATCAAACTCGCCGCTTAAACACTGGTCCAGCTGGGTCAGTTGGCGGTCGTGATTGGGGTAGCCGCCGGCTTCGAACATCTCAAAACTAATGCCGAGTTTTTTTGCCTGAGTGGCAAGGCCATAGTTAATGCCAATCCAGTAGGCATCCTTTAAATGCGGCACCAGCACACACAGCTTCCATGGCTGTTGGGCACGGCCAAGGGGCGTCAGGCGCAGCGGCTTGGTTTGCTGCTCGATGGCGTTAAAGGGCGTTCGCTGCTCTAGCTGCCATGGGGCGGCCTCGGCGGTGGAAATTCCCAGCGCTATCAAGAGTAAAAGGATCCTGGGGCTTATGTTCACGGCAAGAGTTCCGTAAGATGGTCACAGCCGAAGTGTATCAGCTATAGGTGAGCCTGTGACCCCTCCTTCATTGTCCTTCTCCAGTCTGTCCGGACGCCTCATTCTGGCCTTTGTGCTGTTGGCTGCATTGCTGCTGTTGCTGGTGAGTTTGGGCTCGGTGAGCCTTCACTGGGTTAAGCAGGCCGACCACATGCTCTACGAGCGTTCTTTACCCGCTTCCGATGCCGCCCGCGAGCTGGTGCAATCGGCCTCGGCGCTCACCGAGAACACCCAGCTGCTTGCCCGGGTCAGTGAAGAAAATCAGCGGGAGTTTATTGGCCGCAAGCTGTCCATCGAAACGGCCAATCTGCTGAGCGCCGCCGAGAAGCTAAGAAGCCTGGGGGTAGATACCGCCAACACCCTGGGGCGGGACTCGGGCGATATCGTCTCGGGTCTGGCCGAGCTTGGTAATCGGGTAGGACGTAAGCTGGCGCTGTTGAATATGCTGAGCGAGCAGGCCAACAGTCTGGCCATTGCCAGCGCCCATGCCCGTGAGCTGCTGCAGGCCGAGCTGGCTGTGGTGGATGCAGCTATTCTGGCGAAACTCAGTCAGGCGTATCCGCAGCAGGCCGGGCAGGGGCGCAGCGCCCGTTTACTCGATGACATCATAGAAACAGAGCTTGATATTCAAAGCCAGTTGCAGCGCGCTCTGTCACTTATCAACCGTATTGCGCTGGTGGCCGAACTCGCCGATGAAGGCACAGACTCGGGGCTGCCCCTGGGTGATATTCTCGGTGAGGGCGCTGCGGATAGCTCAGCTGATGGCGCGCTGGAAAGCGGCCTTTGGCCACTCAAGCGCGTCAGCCAGCTGGTGCGTGACCCTGTGCGTCAGGCCTCACTCGAAGAAGAAACCCGGCGTTTACTGGGGGTGGGGGAAATGCTGAAACTCAGAGCCGAGTTTCTGACCGCCAGTCGCTCGGCCAATTCATTGCAGCAACTGCTGCAGGATAAGCTGTTTGGTCTGAGCCAACGCCTCGACCGGGCGCTGCAAACCCAGGGCGCCAAGGCGCTTGAGGCCCGTAAAGACTATCTGCGCCAGCTCTCCTGGGCGGGTGTGGGGTTGTGGGGAACCGGCTTTGCCATGTTGCTGCTTATTCTGCTGGTGTCGTACCGGGTGATTTACAAAGGCATTGCGGTGCGCCTCGGTGAAGCCACTGCCGCCATGCACAGTCTGGCGCGGGGCAATACCGATATCAGTCTCGACCCCCACGGCGATGATGAGCTGACCGCCATGGCGGAGGCAATCGAGGCCTTTAAAGCCAAAACCATTCGCAATCAGGAGCTGTCCGGCGAGCTTCGGGAAAGTGCCCGCGAGCTTGCCAGCCATAAGGCCGCGCTGGAAGTGAAGGTGATAGAGCGCACCGCCGAGCTTGCCAGTGCCCGGGAGGCGGCGGAAAACGCAAGTCAGGCCAAGAGCCGCTTCCTTGCCACTATGAGTCATGAAATTCGCACGCCGCTCAATGGGTTAATGGGCACGCTGGAGCTGCTCGATAAGGATAAAAGCCTAACCGAGCCCCAGCATCAGTTACTGGGGCTGTCACGCTACAGCGCCGTGCTCTTGCAGACTTTGTTATCAGATATTCTTGATTTTTCACGGCTCGAAAAAGGCCAGCTTAAGGCACAGCCCGCCCCTGTGGATTTGCCGCGGCTGCTGGATGAAGTGATGAGTCTGATGCTTGCCGGTGCCAGCCTTGCCGGACTCAGGCTTGAACTGCTGGCGCCCGATGTGCCGCAATACGTGAGCCTCGATGGCCCCAAACTCAGGCAGGTGCTGCTGAATCTGCTGGGTAATGCCATTAAATTTACTGAGCATGGCGCTGTGGTATTGCAGGTTAGCGTTGAGGGCCAAAGACTTGTTTTCAGCGTGACCGACACCGGCGTTGGCATGGACGAAGCGACCCGGCAGCGACTCTTTATCCCTTATGAGACCGGCGATGTGCAGGGCAGAGCCCGTGGCACCGGACTTGGGCTTGCCATCAGCCGTGAACTGGTGTGCCTGATGTCCGCAGCGGACCCGGAGCCTGACAGCGGCAATGAGGGTGGCATTCGGGTTGAAAGTGAGCTGGGCATTGGCAGTCGCTTCAGTTTCAGTCTGCCGTTGGTTCACAGTGCAGCCCCGGCCGAGGCGGTGGTTCAGTCCTTTGAGGCGGCATCGCCCAGGCGGATACTGCTGGTGGAAGATAACAAGGTGAATGCGCTGGTGGCCCGTGGCTATCTCGCTACCCTGGGCCACGAGGCGTCTTGGGCGCGGGATTTGGCCGAGGCGCGCCAGCTGCTGGCCGCAGAGCAATTCGATGCCCTGATGCTGGATATGCAGCTTCCGGACGGTGATGGTCGCAGCCTGTTGCCATCGCTGCCAGAGGGTATTTGGGTCGCGGCATTTACCGCGCAGGTTGATTCCGATGCGGTGGCGGACTATCAGCAGGCGGGCATAGAAACTGTGCTTGCCAAGCCGCTTAGTCTGGCGGCTCTGGGGCTGTGGCTGGGGGATGCCTCGCTGAGGCAAGCGTCACTGACGCAAGTGAAGCAGACACAAATGCAACAGACACAAGTGCCACCCACCAGCACGGCGCCAAGTGCGGCCAGCGGCGCTCTGGCTTCATGCTTCGATTTGTTAAATACCGAACAGCTTGAGCTCGATTTGGATATTCTCGGCCGCGAGACCCTGGATGAGATGGCGCAGCAGTTTAGCTCCTCCAGCAAGGCGCAGTTTGCGGCCTTTGAGCGGGGCGTGGCTTTGCATGAGCGCCAAACCCGCCTGCATGCGCTAAAAGGCGCCAGTGCCAGCATGGGTTTGGAGGCGTTGGCACAGACGGCGGCTGAGCTGGAAAAGGCGCTGCAGCACAGCGAGATAACAGAAACCCAGTGGCAAGAAAAACGCCTGCCAGAACTCAAAGCGCTGTGGCAGGCGTCGTTGCAAGCGCTGGCTGATTGGCTCAACGCTATCGATTGATTAAGCCCAATGATTGATTAGGCCCAATGATTGAACCAGCCCGGTTGCTGGGCTGGCTCAATGGTCGGCGACTGACTCAATGGTCAGCGGCAGACCACCGCGACAAAACACAGAGATGCGGTTCAGCCCCGCAATATCTCAGTATCGAGCTTTGCCCAGGCGAGTGTAAAGTCGCCAAGGGCACCGTAGAGCGGGCTTACAAGCTTAAGCCTGCCAAGCCTTGCATTAAACTCCGCCAGCCAGCTTAAAATGGCGCTTTCAAGAAACGCCCGCTGGCTGTCAGCACTTGCCTGCTCACAAAGGTGCGCCATTAAGGCAAGGATCACAGCCAGATGGTCGCTTGGCTCACGAAAATCATCCGCAAGCCCAAGACCTGCCGAGCGCAGATAATCACTCATCAGCTGATGCTTTTCGCCGTAGAGGCTGCGCTCGCTTTTATCCTGGGCAGCTTTATCGTGACCAACCGTCTCATTCTCCGCTTTTTCGCCAGCATCACCAAGATAGAGGCTTGCGTAGGGCGCGGCGCAGTGCTCAGCATTTTGCAAAAAGGCGCTGCAGAAATCGGCGGCAAGTTCGAGGCGGGCATTGTCGTCCTGAGCCTGGCTGGCTTCAATCAGGGCCTGCTGGATTTGCGCGGCGGGCCCCTCAAGCTCGGCTTCCCCGGCAAATGCTTGCCAAAGATCTGCGCCGGCAAGTTCACTAATGCGCTCAGCACTTAACTCTTTGGCAAAGAGCGAGCTTAAGAGCTGCCACACCGAGGCGCGCACGGCATTCATTTCATTAGCGGCCATGCCGTCATTTGTTTCTTTAAAAGACGTTTCTACAAACGAGGATTCTGCAAGCGAAGAGTGAGACGTTTTCATTACAGTGTTACCTCCACAGGGCCTGTGAACGAACTGACTTCGGGCAGCTTGCCTTCAAACTTCTCAAAGTCCACCAAACAGGTGTAGGCCGCACAGGCCTGCGCCAGTTTGGAAGTGCCAATGTCCATGGTCAGGGTGTTGGGGTCGCCGTAGGAGCACAGGGCACCGATTTCGTTGCCGCCTTCTTTGCTGCCATCCTTGCCCACCGGGCCGTACCAGGCGCCTTCGTGGATACGGATAACCCCTTTAGGGAAGCGCTTGGAAATCACAGCACCGGCGAGCAGCTGGCCGCGGTCATTGAATACCCGCACTATATCACCGTCTTTCACGCCGCGGGCCCTGGCATCCTCGGGGCTGATGTACACCGGCTCGCGACCCTTGACTGTGTAAGTGGCGCGGTACTCTTCGCTTTCGCACATCTGAGAGTGCAGGCGCTGATCCGGGTGGCAGGATTGCAGCCACAGCGGGTGCTTGTCGCTGCCGGGGCCACCGTGGCTGCGCTCCTTTTTCTCCATCCACATGGGGTGGCCTGGGCAATCATCGTAGTTAAAGGCGGCAATCTTGCGGCTGAAAATTTCAATCAACCCCGATGGGGTGCCCAGCGGATTGATTTCCGGGTCGGCACGGAAATCCGCATGACGGGTCCACTCTTCACCTTCACCGAAGTGCACATAGCCTTCTTTCCAGAAGGTAGCGAAATCCGGCATCGGGTACTTGGCCTTGTTGGCCTCACGGCACTCGTTGTACAGGTGTTCAATCCACTGCATTTCGTTCATGCCACGGGTGTATTCCTGCTCGCGGCCGAGGATGGCGGCAAAACGGGTGAATATTTCAAAGTCGGACAAACTGTCGAACAGCGGCTCCACCATCTTGTGCATCGCCAGAATGCCGCGGTTGGCGTAGCTGCCGTACACGTCGATATCGTTGCGCTCAAGCGTGGTACAGGCGGGCAGCACTATATCGCTGAAGCGTGCGGTGGCGGTCCAGTTCACATCTATGGTGACCACGGCTTCCAGCTTCTGGAACGCCTGCTTCATGCGGTTTCTGTCCTGATGGTGGTTCCAGGGGTTGTTGCCCGAGAACACCATCATCTTGATATCGGGGTAAGTCACCCGGCTGCCGTTGGCGTCGATGGTTTTGCCAGGCTCAAGGATGGCATCCACCCAGCGCGCCACCGGAATGGTGCTGCTGGCGCCTTTGAAGTCGTTGCTGTCAAACAGTGGCTTTTTGCCTTCATCGAGGTTACGGGGGAAAGCGCCGGGGGCTGCTGCCGAGGTGGCGGGCACACCGATGCTGGAGTAGTGGTGACCATAGCTGATACCACCGCCGGGCAGACCAATCTGACCTATCATGGTGGCCAGCACCGCCGCCATCCAGTAAGGCTGCTCGCCGTGCTGCTGACGCTGGATACACCAGCCCATCATGATTTGGGTGCGGTCTTTCACCATCACCCTGGCGAGGTCGCGAATGGTTGCCGCGCTCACGCCGCAAATGGCCTCGGCCCACTCAGGCGTCTTGGGGGTGTTGTCGGTTTTGCCAAGCAGGTAAGGCAAAAAGTCCTCAAAGCCCAGGCTGTAGCTCTTAACAAATTCGGCGTCGTACAGCTTTTGCTGATACAGCTCGTAGGCGATGGCGAGCATCATGGCCACGTCGGTCTGGGGGTTGATATACAGCCGCTCGCAGCCAAGGTAGGCCTGAGTCTTGGTTTCAACAGGGTCGATGCTGATGACCCGAATTTCCCCCTTGGCGACTTTTTCTTTCAGCTCAGCCAGATAGCCGAAGGATTCGTGGGTCTCGGCGTTCCAGCCCACCTGCAGGTTTTTCACCGGATCGTTTGACCACAAAATCAGGGTCTTGGTGTTTTTAAGGATAAGCGGCCAGGAGGTACCCTGGGCATACACCTCGGTGGAGCCCAGCACATAAGGCAGAATAGTCTGACCGGCGCCGGTGGAGTAGTCGCCTACCTTTTTGACGAAGTTACCGTGCATGCTCACAGCGCGCTGCATATGGCTGGTGGAGGAGTGCAACTGGCCGGTGGCGCGCCAGCCGGTTTGGCCGGCATGCAGGCCGCTTGGGCCATATTTGGTCTGGATTTCATCCAGCGACTCTTTAAAGAGCTGCAGCGCTTCATCCCAGGTCACCCGCACAAAGCGGAAGTCGCCCCGCTCGGCGGTATTGCTCTTGTGGCCGTTCTTGTAAAAGTCGAGCCTGACCATGGGGTAGCGAATACGGGATGGGTTGTACACCAAGCCCTTGATACCCTTAATCATATCCGTTGGATACTTATCGAGCTCGAAGGGTTTGACCTCGGCAATCACGCCGTTTTTACGGCGAATTTTAAAGGCGCCGAAGTGACTGCCGGTGGTGAGCCACTCGTCACGGCCGCGGGGCGCGGCCAGTGCGTTCAATGGGCTCAGCAGGCTGCTGCCGCCAATGGCCATACAGGAGGCTGACATCAGGCCTTTCAAAAAATCACGTCTTTTCATCTGACTGTCTCCCCTTAGTGGGCATCTTTGTTAAAGGTGGCTGAGTGTTCCTGCAGGTACTTCTGTACCAGTGCCTGGGTGTCCTGATCCATGTTGACGAAGGCCAACATGCCCTGGAACATACCCGGCCAGGTGTTGGCATCGAAGTGCGCTTCGTCTGGCTGGGTGTGGCACACGCTGCAGCTGGTGCTGTAGGTCGACTTGGCATAGCTCCACAGCGGGGCAATGTCGCCAAGCAGGTAGTCGGCGTCGGTCCAGATGTCGGCTTCAACCCGCTCCCACATCAGGCCCGTCATGGGGTCTTGTTTCTCTTCAAAGGTGCGGATAAGGTCTGGCGTTTTGGCGGCATCCAGCGACAGCTGGGCCGAGAGGATGTTCACCCCAAAGTCGAAGTAAATCACCCGGCCTGCGCCCACACGCTTGCGCCAGCCTTCGATGGCCACTTTTACGCGCTTGCCGCTGGTTTCCAGCACCTTGACCTTGGTGGCCACGTTCAGAGTACCCGCTTCTTCGGCGGTGGTGGCATCCAGATACAAAGGCTTGGTCAGGGCGCTGAAGTAGCTTTCGCCCACACTTGGGGTGACGCCGCTGCCCACTTCGGCAATCAGCTCAGGGGCGCGGGCAGTGCCCATATCTGGCAGCTTGTGGGCAATACCCTTGTGGCAATCGATACAGGACTGGTCGATTTCGGCGGCGCGTTTCATCTGCTTTTGTGCCAGAGGTGACATGGTGTCCCACTTCATCGACTTGTAATCGTGACAGTTTTTACAGGCAAGGCTGTTGTCTCTATCGAAACGTTTCCACTCACGGCTCGCCATCTCGAGGCGCTTGGCCTCAAACTTTTCGTCGGTGTTGACGGTCTGGAATAACCAGCCCCACACATCGTGGGAGGCTTCCATTTTACGGGCGATTTTACGGCTCCAGTCGTGAGGCACGTGGCAGTCGGGGCAGGTGGCACGCACGCCGGAGTGATTTGACCAATGCACAGTCTGTTGCAGCTCCTGATACGGCTTGCTTTCCATGCTGTGGCAGCTGATACAAAACTCTTCGGTATTGGTGGCTTCCAGTGCGGTGTTAAAGCCGCCCCAGAATACGATACCCATGATAAAGGCGCTGATGGCAATAAAGCCCAGACTCAGAGTGAGTGCGGGCTTACCGAGGGTTTGCCAGAGAGAAGAGAACCATTTCATATGCAATATCCTCGAAAATCAGTGGGGCGCAACGCCGGTGACGGCCTGGTAAACCCAGAGCGCCAAACCGTAGAGGCTGATAAAGGTGACGGTAAGTGCCGGAAAAAGCAGAAAAACAATAAAGCCTAAGCCCTTAAGCTCCCGGCTTCTGCTCTCCTTGGGGGATTGAGTGGGGTGTGACATGGACGCATCTCCGTTTCTTTGATGCGTCCACTATAAAAAAAGGATGTGAATGGCCTTGCGGGCGGGCGTGAATGGCTTTTGATAAATTATGTAAAAATATGAACAGAAGCGTCAGGGGCGGCGGCCAAGATGGCTGTATGCCCTGAGCAAATCCTTCCAGGTGATAATGCCGACCAGCTTGCCGTCTTCCAGTACCGGCAGTGAACCTATGCTGTATTCGAGCATCAATAAACTGGCGTCATCCAATGACTTGTGCGGCGCTATGGTCACAGGATCGCGGGTCATGACCTGATGCACCCGTTTTTGCAGGGTTTCCTGATCGCGATTGGTCTCACCGATGGCGCCTATGTGCGGACTGATGGCGCGCAGCAGATCCCGCTCCGACAGCATGCCGCTGAGGCTACCGTCTTCATCCACCACCGGCAGGTGATGAAAACTCGCCTGATCAAAGATTTCCTTTGCCAGCACCAGGCGGTCGTCCATTTCTATGGTCACCAAGCGGGTGATCATGATATCGGCGATATTCAGTTCCATAACCCATTCCTGAGAAATCCCGTTTCTCTAGGTATATCAGACTCCTTGCGCATGCGCGAGTCAGACTTGGGTTGTTTGCAACCTGTCAGGCTCCTGCTGCCCTTGCCGATGAACCCCAATATATCGCTCATGCTTCCTGGCTTTGAGCCTGGTTAAATCTACCCGCACCAGTCCGTCGATACAGTGATTAAAGTCGGGGTCGACACCGAAATCGGCGAAGGTCACGCCGCCTTCGCTGCACAGGTCACTGTACTGTTTGTACAGGGTTGGTACTGCCACCCCCATGCCCGACAGCGTGTGCTTAAGGCGCTTGAAGGCCTCATCTTCGCTGAGCCCCTGATAGAGACTGTCCAGGGTTTCACGTCGCTCCCGCGAGATACGAAACGGCTGTTTGGCACGGGCCATGGGCTCGGCGGCGCCATAAAAGTGCTGATAGAAGTGCACCAGCATCTCCCTTGCGGCCAGCGGCATCTGGCCACTTATCGATACTGGGCCAAACAGGTAGCGATACTGCGGGTTGCGGGCAATAAAGGCGCCGATGCCAAACCAGAGATAATCCAGGCTGCGCTTGCCCCAGTATTTGGGCTGCACAAAGCTGCGGCCAAGTTCAAGGCCCTCGGCAAAACAGGGGGCAAAGGCGTCGGTGTAATCAAATAGGCTTTGGCTGTATAGGCTTTGCGGTCCGTTGGCCTGATGCAATGAGGCGGCGCAGGCGAAGCGGTAAGCGCCCACTATCTCCAGCGCTCCGCCATCCCAGAGCACCAGATGAAAATAGTGGCTGTCGAAGGCATCGATATCGCGGCGCTTGCCAGTGCCTTCGCCAACGGCTCTGAATGCCACTTCCCGCAGGCGGCCAATCTCGCGCATGATGGGGCTTGCCCCTTTGTGGCGGTAGAGGTAAATGCCTTTGCCATCGGCGGTTTCTCCAAGACGCTCGCATTCATCCAGCGCCGCTTTCAGCTCGGCGCGGCACTCGGGTCTGGCGATGGGACTTTGGGTGCGAAACAGCGGTGGGCGGTTTTTACCGATGCGGTACAAATGGTTTTTCAGCAGGCCCACCATGGTGGTGCGGTCAAAGTCGTTGGCTCTCAGGGTATCGAGTGCGATCAGCTCACCAATGCGGATAGGCATAGTTCGCTGCTTCTGCCGGAACATCTCTTTGACCAGCAGCAATGTAGAAAGCGGCTTGTAAATCATAGAGGTACCGTAAAAGGTGGCGGAGTTGCGCGCATCGGCAAACATCGGCAGCAGCGGTGCATCGCAGGCCTGGGCTATTTTCAGAAAACCGGATTGCCAGCGGGTGTCGCGTACCCCGTTGGGACGCAGACGCGACACTTCCCCGGCGGGGAATATCAGCAGTGCGCCTTCGTTTTGCAAATGACGGTGAATGGCTTCCAAATGCTGTTTGGGCGTGCCGCCACCCATGTTGCGTACCGGCAGCAAAATTGGGTGCAGCGGTTCGATGGCCATCAGGATTTCATTGGCCACGACCTTGATATCCGGGCGGATTTCGCCAATGAGTTTGATCATCGCCAGCGCATCCAAAGAGCCGATGGGATGGTTGGCAAAAATCACTACCCGGCCTTCGCGGGGGATATTGTCGATATCGGCATCGGGCACGCTGAAGCTGAAATTCAGCGCTTCCAGTACGGCGCTGGCAAAGTCGACGCCGCGCAGAAAGCCAAATTCCGAGGCGATACGGTTACATTCTTCTTCATGGAGCAGGTATTTGAGGGCGGCGCTGACCGGACGCTTAAGCCAGGTTTTGCCCGAGAGTTGGGGCAGGTGGCTGTCTATCAGATTATCGACGGTAAATATCATGGCGGTTCCCGTATCAGGCGACCCGGCGGCGGGCCTTGGTGGCGAGCAAGATTTCCTGTTCCAGTTCCAGGCGATGGGCACCGTGGTTCCACCGTAGCAGCTGGAAATTGCCCTGGGGCGTTTCGGCGATAAGGGTGGTGTTTTCGACCCAGTCACCTGTGTTGGCGTAAATGCGCTGACTGTTTTCATCCAGCGCGGGCTGGTGGATATGACCGCACACCACCATGTCGCAGCCTTCGGCGGCGCAGTAACGCAGTGCGGCATCGCGGTATTTGCCAATGGCGGCCTGAGCTTTGCTCACCCGCGACTTGATGTAACCGGCCAGTGACCAATAGGGGAGGCCAAGGCGTTTGCGGGCGCTGTGCAGGGCGCGGTTAAGCCACAGCAGCAGGTCATACAGGTTGTCGCCCAGCCGGGCATGGAAGCGGCCGATGGCGATGTCGGCATCAAATTGATCGCCATGGATTACCCGCACTTTAAGCCCCTGGCGACTCAGGTGGTCGTGGAACAGGCTGATGCGAATACCGCGGAACAGACCGCCTTCAAAGCGGCGGAACCACTCATCGTGGTTGCCGGGTACATAAACAATTTCCACGCCCTGCTCGGCCAGTGCCAACAGTAATTCCAGCACTTTTTTATGGCTTTCAGGCCAGTAGCTGCGCCGTTTCAGCGCCCACAGGTCGACAATATCGCCCGCCAAAACCAGCTTGTCGTAATGGTAGGACGACAGCAGGCTCAGCAGCGCTTCGGCTTTGCAGTCCGGGGTGCCAAGGTGCACATCGGAAATCCACAGGCAGTGGAAGCTGCCAAGGGCGCCGCCGCGACGTTTGCCTGGGGAGTCTTGTGTTGATGAGCGGGGTGCTGATGATGTGGGCGTTGATGATAGTGGTGTAGCGGATGAATCGTTGGCGCTGAGCTTGGGGTTGATGTTGTCGTTGCTGCTGATCTTGATACCAGTAGTGGGCGCAATTTTAGTGTCGGTATTAGCGTTACCGTCAGTATTACAGCTGTCAGTAGTACAGGAAGAAGTGGCGGACTGGGCTGCCGTCAATGATGGCGTGTTGGTGTCCATAGCGACTCCGGGCGTTTGCAATAGCTGCAGTCTAGGATGGGGGGATGACGCTGAAATGACGGCCAAATGACGCGGATATGACAATTATCGCCTGGTGCTTTGGAAGGTTAGGGGGGACTTGGCGATGCAGCGCAGATGAGTTTTAGCGGGTGGCGTCGGCCGAGTTTCAGCTATGGCACCTTACTGACTCAGGCGAGTCTTTTCACCAGAATGGTTTCCGGCAGGGTGATAACAAAGTGGGCACCTTCGCCTGGGGCTGTTTCCAGGGTGATTTCACCGCCAAGCACCTGATGAACAAGGTTATACACTATGTTCATCCCCAGACCACTGCCGCCTTTGCCGCGCTTGGTGGTGAAGAAGGGGGTAAAAATGTGGCTTTGCACTTCTTCGCTCATGCCGCAGCCATCATCGCGGTAATCAATCACTATGCCGTTTTCATGGTGGCTGATATTCAGGGTTAGATGGCCGGAGCCACCTTCGGGGAAGGCGTGGATAATCGAGTTGTTAAACAGGTTACTGATGATTTGATAGAAGATGCCGGGGTTACTGTTAATGTACATCTGTGGATCGCACTGATAGCTGTAGTGGTGGCCGGAGCGCGACAGTAACGGATTGAGCGATAAAAAGATTTCATCGACATACTGGCATAAGTCGAACTCGCGCAGCTCCTCGTGGGACTGGTCGACCGACACCTTCTTAAAGCTGCTGATAAGCTTGGCCGCCCGCTCGAGGTTAGTGCGCATTAACTTACAGCAGTCGTTTACCTCGTTCTGGTATTGCATAAAGTCGTCTTCATCCACCTCTCCGTTCTGGAAGGCGGCGGTAAACTCGCGCACCCTGTCCTGCAGGTGAGAGGCGGCGGTGACAGAGATACCTATGGGGGTGTTCACTTCGTGGGTAATGGACGCCACCAGACCGCCCAGAGTGGCCATTTTTTCTTTGTCTATCAGTTCATCCCTTGCCTGACTCAGCTCTTCCAGAGTCTCGTTCAGCTCTTCATTTTTTTGCGACAACTCGCGGGTGCGGTCCAGCACCCTGTGTTCCAGCTCGGCATTGAGGCTGCGAAGTGCCTCTTCGGCTTCCTTGAGCCGCTGGATGTTTTT
The DNA here is from genome assembly GCF_003957745.1 of Shewanella khirikhana. NCBI lineage: Bacteria > Pseudomonadati > Pseudomonadota > Gammaproteobacteria > Alteromonadales > Shewanellaceae > Shewanella > Shewanella khirikhana. Next base: position 609,648 of record NZ_CP020373.1, read on the forward strand.
GATGGTGCCCATGATACGGTTGGGGCGGCCCTTCTCATCACGGGAAATCACCCGCCCATGGTTGAGCACCCACAGCCAGCTGTCTTCGCCGGTGCGGCCGCGGTAACTTACCTCAAATTCATCCTCACCGTGGTAGAGGGTGCTTTCCATGGTTTGCATCACCAGCGGCTGGTCGTCGGGATGGATCACCGCCGCCAGGGTGCTTTCCAGGCTGGTTTCATTTTCCGGATACAGCATAAAGGTGTTGGAGCGGGTCAGACGTTTATTGGCGATTTCCCAATCCCAGAATTCATCGCCACTGCTCCACAGCGCCTGCTGCAAGCGCTGTTCACTGACGGCAATTTTGCCAAGCAGCGCCATCTTGGCGCGGTATTTCGACATGCTCATATAGAGGATGATGCCAAGCACAGATGCCATCATCAGTATATACAGGCTGTATGCCCACCAGGTCTGCCAGGGCGCCGGGAAAATATGAATATCCAGCGCGGTGACCGGACTCAGGGCTCCATCGATATTTCTCGCCCTGACCTCAAAGCGATAGTTACCCGGGCTCAAGCCGGTAAAGCTTGCCTGATGGCCGTTTAAGTCTCTGAACCAGTTATCGTCCAGCCCCAGCATACGGTAGTCGTAATTGAGCTGATTGCCGTCAATCAGCGCAGGTGATTGATAGCTAAATGAGAACAGGGTATCGCGGTAGCTGATATCAAGCCGCGGCGCCGCGTCATCGCGGTTTGCCGCGGGTAAGGCGGCGGGCTTATTCATCAGCAAAAAGCTGTGGATCACCGGCGCTCTGGGGGCAGGTCTGGGGCTCAGCTTGTCGGGGCGAATGTGGTTAAAGCCATTGATGCCACCAAGGTACAGGCTGCCATCGTTATCGACAAAGGCAGCGCCGAAATTGAATTCATTGTCCTGCAGGCCATCGGCCCGGGTGAAGTTGCGGATATGGCCGCTGGTCGTATCTATGATGCTCAGCCCGGTGGAAGTCCCTGCCCACAGTCGCTGCGCTTTATCGAGAATCGACAGGTATACCACATTGCCCACCAGGCCGCTGTCCTGGTTGAAGTGCTGCAGGATCATGCTTTGGGTATCCAGCGAAAACTCACCATTGTCCGATGCAATCCACAGCCGACTGTGGTTATCCATATAGATAGAAAACAAATGGTTGCTGGGCAGTGCCGGGTTGGAGGCGGTATTGAAATGGGTGGCGCTGCCGTCTTTGGCAAGCCTTGCCAGGCCGCCGCCATAGGTCGACACCCACAGGTTGCCGGCGGCATCTTCGGCCATGCCGGTGACCTGATCCTCGGGCAGAATATTACTGCCAAAACGGTCGATGGACTCAAATTGGCCTGTGGTTCTGTCCATGCGGCTGATGCCGCCATCTAGGGTGGTTATCCAGTAGTTGTGATTACTGTCGTGAAACAGGCTGTAGAGGGTGTTGCTTGGCAAGCCGCCGCTGACCCCCGGCTGGTAGCTGAAGTGCTCCACCGATTGACGATCGGCGCTGGCGATAATCAGTCCAAGCCCGCGGGTGCCAATCCACAGCCGTCCTTCGTCATCTTCATTGATAAAACTGATAAAGGCCTGATCGAGGCCATCGAACGGCAGATTGTGGGCTAAAAAGCCGGAGACTTCGCCCTTGTCTTCCATGGCGCGCATTAAGCCACCTGTCGAGCCAACCCACAGCTGGCCATGCCTGTCCCGGAAGATACTGCGAATATCGGTGCTGCGCAGGTTGTGGTCGGCAAAACTTAACCCATGCACATGGCCAAAGACGGCCGCTGCCAGCGACAAACGGGATACACCTGCACTGCGGGTGCCTATCCACAGCAGGTTGTTGTCGTCAGCCCACAGACGGGTGAGGGTTTGGCTGGTCAGGCTCAGGTAGTCGCTGGGGGAGTGAGCATAAAGGGAAATCTTGTTCTGTTTGGGAACAAGCTTGGCCAGGCCACTGCCGGAGGTGGCTATCCACAGCGAGCCTTCGCGGTCGAGGCGTAAATCGGTAATGGTATTGGGGGACATTTCCGGCGGAAAGTGCTGATGGAAGCTCTCCAGCATGTCTTCTTCGATTTGATAGCTGAACAGCCCCATGCTGTGGGTGCCAAGCCAGAGGGTGCCTGCGCTGTCGGCGGTGATAGCACTGACCCCAAGGCCTTTGAGTGCATCCGGGCTAACCTCCTTGCCGCTGAAGCCAAGGTGAGATACCCCCGATTGGCTGATAATCCAGAAACCGCCGCGACCATCGGCGGTTATCCCCTGCAGATGGTTATCGGCAAGGGCGGGGCTTGACTGATTATTGAGGCGTTTTATCACCTTGCCTTCAGCGGGGGAGAACACCAGTAGCCCTTGTTTGTCGGTGGCAAGCCAGAGGTTGCCCAAATGGTCTTCGGCGATGCCGGTAAAGGCCACATCGGGAATACCGGCATCGGCGCCGAATACCTCAAAGTCGTCGCTTTGGTGGCGATAATGGTTTAGGCCGGCATTTTCGGTCAGCAGCCACAGCTCGCCCGGGGCACCGGACTGGGTGACATACACAAAGCTGATGTCGTTGGCCGAGGGGCCTTTGCTGGTTTGGTTGTGGGTATAAACTTTGAAGGATTGACCATCGTAGCGGTTCAGGCCAGCCTGGGTGGCGACCCATAGATAGCCTCTGTCGTCAGTGACCAGATCGTTCACCGTGTTCATCGACAGGCCGTGTTCAGCCTCCAACGTTTGGAACGCCGGCGTGTAACCGTATGCCTGGACGCAAAACAAGGCGCCGCAAAAAATCAGCAGAGCGGAAATGGTCAGCTTCACGTAAAGAACCCTTTGAATAAGTAGTTAAAGTGTAGAAGCTGAATGAAAAGATGCGAGTCGGAGGCAATAAAAAACCGGCGTCAGGCGCCGGTTTTTCATGGGATTTTCGATTAGAAAATCAGGTGGGCAACACCGGCAATCACCGGCAGTGTAACCAGGGTACGCAGAATAAAGATCACAAACAGTTCCGGCAGATTCACCGGAATGCGTGAGCCAATCAGCAGGGCACCCACTTCGCTCATGTAGATAAGCTGAGTTACTGACAGCGCCGCAATCACGAAGCGGGTCATGTCAGACTCGATACCAGCTGCCAGAATGGAGGGGATAAACATATCGGCAAAGCCCACCACAATGGTCTTGGACGCCTCGGTGGCTTCAGGGACTTGCAGCAGTTCAAGCAGTGGAATAAAGGGCATGCCCAGGTAGTCAAATATCGGAGTGTACTCGGCCACAATAAGCGCCATGGTGCCGATTGCCATCACCACAGGCAGAATGCCAAACACCATATCGGCTACGTTTTTCACGCCTTCGGTGAGGGTTTCCTTCACCCCGCCACTGGCGGCGGCTTTGGCGAGAGCGCGGTCATAACCCCATGACAGGGTGCTGTGGCCTTCAGGGATCACTTCATCGTCAGGATGGCGCGGGCTGCCATCGATGTAGTTGTCTTTCTTCCAGCACAGCGGTGGCAGTTTGGGCACCACAATCGCCGCCACAATACCGGCCAGACACACGGTAAGGTAGAAAGGCACAAACAGGGCTTCAAGCTTCACCTGGGAAATCACCACCAGCGAGAAGGTAATGGACACCGCCGAGAAGGTGGTACCTATCACCGCCGCTTCACGGGCTGTGTAGAAACGGCCTTCGTATTGCTTGCTGGTCAGCAGAATGCCCACACTGCCATCGCCGAGCCAGGATGCCATACAGTCGATGGCACAGCGGCCGGGCAAATTGAACACTGGGCGCATGATTTTGGTCAGCAGTGCGCCAAAAAGCTCAAGCAAACCAAAGTTCAGCAGCAGTGGCAGCAGCATACCGGCAAAAATAAACACACTCAGCAGCACCGGCAGCAGGTCGTTCAGCACCAGTCCGCCGGTATTGCCGGAGGTAATGGCTTCAGGACCTAAACCGCCAAAGGTCATCACAATAAATACGGCACCCAGAATGCGGATAACAAACCACATGGGGCTGACATTGAGCAGGCCGCTGAGGAAGCTGCTCTGGGTAACAAACTTGGGCTTGAATACCTTGGTCAGAATCGAGGCCAGGGTGGTCATCACCACCACAGCCGTTACCACGGCGGTGGCCGAATCACTCAGGGCGTTTTGCAGCGCCTTGGAGATAATGGCGATAGGAATGGTAATGGCATCCTGATAGCTGACCGGAGTCATAAACAGCAGAAGGCCAATAAGAGACGGCACGATAAAGGTCAGGATCGTCCGAATGTTGTGATTTTGTTTTTCTGTAGCCACGGTGAAAGCACCTTAACCTGTTGCGAGTGAGCTTTAAAAACCCGGTTCCTGGGGCTGGGGCTCTGCCATATACGCAGCGCCAATTGCATGTCCATGCAGGCCGAAAATCGGCAAGGGGGCAAGATTACTCCCAATGGGCGGCGCTGTAAAACGATTCGCGGACGATATTGCTCAAGTTTGAGCTTGAGCATAGTTATTGACCATGAATGACTGGATATAGCTTACCTTTGCAGTGGCGAAACATCACGAAATAAATTCATGATAATCATGGTGTTATTTGTGTGTGACTCGATTGTTGCGGTCTGCTTAAGCTGTTGTTGTGCAGGCTGTTGTAAGCCCTGCTGTGAAGGCTGTTGTCTGGTTTAGGTGAGCCGGTTGGCCGCTAAGTGAATGCCTTGCTAAAACCCGGTGGTAAACGGCTGCAAGGGGGTTAAAAGGGGTATCACAGGGGTGTTGGAAGGCCAGTGGCTATTGGGTAAAAAAGGCGAGCTCCGGGCTCGCCTTTTTATTTATCAACTGCTTATTGGCCAAAGGTACCGCTTATTGGCCGAATGTGCTGCGCAGTGAACTTGCCTTGTCGGCACTCGCCTGCAGCTCGCTGGCGGCACGGGCCACCTGGCTCATGGCGCTTAGGTTCTCGTTGGCAGCATGGGCGATTTCCTGCAGATTGTGGTTAATTTCATGCACCACAGTGCCTTGCTGGCTGGCCGCTACCGCATTCTGACGGGCAAAATCGTGCACGTCGCTGATCTGGCGGTAAATTGCTGAAATGTCTTCCACACTGGCGGCAATGGCATGGGCACAGGCCTCGGCCTCCTGCTGGCTGCGGCCCATCTCTTCGGCCCAGTTCCCCAGCATGCTGAACATCTGCTCCACGCTGCGGGAAATACTCTGGGTTGACTGCTGGGTGCGCGCCGACAATGCCCGCACTTCATCGGCCACTACCGCAAAGCCGCGCCCCTGCTCACCGGCTCGGGCGGCTTCAATGGCGGCATTCAGTGCCAGCAGGTTGGTTTGCTCGGCAATGGCATCAATCTCACCCATGGCGCTGGCCACCCGTTCGGCTTCCCGATTCAGCAGCTCGGCATTGCTGGCGGCGGTTGCCACAGCGTCTGCCAGATTGGTGATCCGCTGACGGTTGCGGGACATGGCCTGCTCGCCCTGACGGCAAAGCTGGTGGGCATCTTCGATATTGGCCGAGGTTTGCTGGCTGTTGGAAGCGACCTCAGAGATGGTGGCGCTCATCTCTTCCATGGCGCAGGACAGCTGCTCCAGCTGGCGGCGCTGCATATCCAGACCCGTCTGGGTCTGGCCGGTGGCAACCACCAAAGATTCGGCAATCTGCTGCAATTGCAGCGCCTGATCCTGGCTGCGACCCAGCACGCCCTGCATACGCGCCTGTTGCAGCAGCAACTGAAATTCCAGCACCGATGAAGTGTCGTGGCCCGCATATACGTAGCGGCTTACCGAGTCGTAGTTGGCCTTGAGCGCCATCAAGCGGGCGGGTACCCGAAAGGCTTCATCGTAAAAAATCGCCAGATTCAGCGCCATCAGCGCGGCACCTGCCACCATCACACCCGGCCCCCACAACCAGGCGCAGCCCAGCAGGCCGCTGCCCGCCACTATGGCCGACAGCACCCGTTTTTGCGCCAATGACAGATGACGGGGGATGCCCTTGCCATCACGCAGGCGGCGATAAAGCACCTCGGCGCGGCGCACCCAGTTTGCTTCCGGCGCCCGGCGCACCGACTGGTAACCTATGACCTTACCGGCCTCAAACATCGGGGTAACGAAGGCGTCAACCCAATAAAAGCCGCCGTCTTTGCAGCGATTTTTTACCACGCCGCGCCAGGACTTGCCCTTTTTCAACATGGTCCACATTTCGGCAAAGGCGGCGGCAGGCATATCGGGGTGACGCACCAGATTGTGGGAGTGCCCCAGGAGCTCCGACTCTGTGTAACCCGAAATTTCAATAAAACGTGGATTCACATAGGTGATAACACCGCGTAAATCTGTGGTGGAAATCAGTTCATCATCCCTGCGCAGCGGGACTTCGCGATTATTAACTGGACGGTTTCTGGACATTTTCTACTACGAAAGTTGATGTTGGTCGAATAACTTGAAAATTTGCGAACAATGTAGCAGTTTTTAACCTTGTTTGATGCAGGGGTTTACACTTTTTTATTGATGTAAATTAGTTGCTTGTTCCACATAACCATGAGTTTTGTAAGGTGTAGGTGAATTCGTGGTCAAACCGGCTGATTCTGGTTATTTGTTCTGAGTTGTGGTTTTAGGGGCGCTTAAAAAAATGTCATACGGTCATACTGCAAAGGACGTTAATTATCTGTATGGTAAAAAAGCAGTTTTTTAAGTTTCTCGCTAAGCCCCGGCACGGATGTCGCTCCCTTGGGAGCATCCGATGCGGGTCAAAGACAACAGCCAGGTCGCAGTTAACAGGGGACGCTCAGGGCAATGCAACTGAACACCAGAGGGCACAGGGTTCTCAGGCTCGCAAGACAGATGTTTGCGGTGGGCGCCTTTTTGATTTGCGTCAGTCTGCTCAGTGCTGCCCTGGGTTACCACCCGGCTGAAGGTGAGCTGTTCAGCCCGTTCAATCACAGCCTGTCGGAGCTTGGCACCTATGGTCTGTCGGCGCTGGCGGTGCTGGCCAATGGCGGGGTGTTCTTTGGCGGCTTGCTGCTGACACTGGCGAGCCTGCAGGGGATGCGAAGTGTTTCAGGGTTTGGTGTGCTGGTGTGGCTGACCCTGGCGGCGAGCTGGCTGGCGCTGGCGTTGTCTGGCCTGTTTCCGTCCAACGTCTATCACCTGCACACGGTGGCACTGAAGTGGTATTTCTATTTTGGGCTTGCGGCAACCCTTGGGTATTTGCTGTGGCTTGCGCTCAGAAGTGAGCGTCCGAGCAGCCCTCTGGCGCTGGGGCTTTGCTCAGTCAGTTTACTGTTTGTCAGCGCCTTTTTGGTGTTGCCCCATCTGGCGCTGGAGTCACTGCCGTTTAACCGCCCCTTTTATGAAGAAGCCTATTCGCCGTTCCCCCGTCCAAGCCTGTGGTGGCCTGCGGTGCTGGAATGGGGCAGTTTGCTGGCCATGCTGCTGTGGCAGGCTGAATTGCTGCGACGTCCCGAATAGCAGCACTTCCCTGTGCGATGCTCTCTCCCTGCATTCAAGCAGTACACGCCCCAACGGTCAGGTTAGCCTGTGGAGCGGCTAAAGCCTGCTTCGCCAAACCAATAACCATTGCACTCATCCGCCGTCACCGGCGTATGGATATCGAGCGTTGGCAGGGTCGCTGAGGCCGGGGAGATCCTAAACCAATCCACCCCCATTGCCTGCATCTCGGCCCATTGTCCGGCCAGATTAACGCAGGCCGCCGACTGGGTCTGAATACCATTTAAGCGCAGCAGTGGCTGCGACTCCTGGGTTTGCACCAACAATCCCTTGCTGTGCTCGCGGCAAATGGTTTGGCAGCCATCTTTGGCAAGCCCCTTGTGACGGGCGGTAAAGCAGCGGGCCGAGTGCGCCAGTGGCAGATGGCCATGGCCGAGCACTTCCACCTCGGGGCGCTGCGGTTTGCCGCCAAGCTGCTCAAGCACCTTGGCAAGCCAGTCTTTTGAAAGCTCGATCGGCATTACAAAGCGCTGCATGCCCCAGTCGGCAAGCTTTTGAATACTGGCGGCATTATAGAGATTGATATGGGGGCCACAAACGAAGGGCACGCCGGCCTCGCGGGCATAACCCACCGCCGCCATGTCGTTGGCTTCAATCATAAACTCGCCATTGTTAACCTGCTTTTTAAGCTCACTGAGCTCGCCGGCGGCTTCAATCAGCGCCAGCGTTGACAGCACCACCTGCTTGCCGCTGCCTTTGAGCATTTTGGCAAGCTCAAGATAGTCGCTGCTTCTGAGTTCACGCCTGCGGCTGCATACGGCTTCGCCGAGGTACACAAGCTCAATGTCGCTTTGGGCAACATGCTGATAAAAGTCGCTGACTTTGTCCTTTTCCCAGCAGTACAGCAGGGGGCCTAAACTGGTTTTCATGGTATTTGTTCCTGCTTTTATCGCTTACTGCCAACGGCGCTCGTACGCGCCAAGGGTGGTGACTTGTCCCTCTGACACCTTGCCCAGGGCTCGGTCCCAATCGCTTTGCACCTGATAGGCATCCGGGTTTCGCAGATAGTTGTCGATGGCGGCGCGCCACACCCGGGTGACCTGCTCCACATAGGCCGGGCTTCGCTGTCTGCCTTCAATTTTGAGCGACACAATGCCAGCGCGGGCAAGTTCCGGCAGCAGGCTTAAGGTATTCAGGCTGGTGGGGGATTCCAGCAGATACTCGGGGGTATGGCTGTCTTCGGCAATAAAGCGTCCCTTGCACACCACCGGATAGCCCATCTGTTCGTTGGCGGAAGATTTATCGATAAGCACTTCATTGAGGCGGGTCAGCCGGTCTGGCCCTTGCTCCTGCCAGCGCACATGTTTGGCGGGCGAGCAGGAACCGCCGGTATTGGGCGACTGCCCGGTAACATAGGATGACAGATGGCAGCGGCCTTCAGCCATGATGCACAGGCTGCCAAAGGCAAACACTTCCAAATCCACCGGGGTGTCGGCGGCAAGGTCACGCACCTGTTTCATTGACAGCACCCTTGGCAGCACCACCCGCTCCACATTAAAGGCATCTTTATACAGACTCAGGGCGGCAAGGTTGGTGGCACTGGCCTGCACCGACAGATGCAGCGGCAGCTCGGGGTAACGGCTATGGGCATAATCGAGCAGCGACACATCCGCGACAATCAAAGCGTCGGCGCCAATGCTTGCCGCCATGTCGACCGCTGAATACCAGCGCGCTTCTTCGCCGGGTTTGGGGAACGTATTTAAGGTAAGAAACAGCTTTTTACCTGCGGCGCGGGTTAGGGCGCGCGCCTCTTTAAGCCGCTCAGGAGTGAAGTTCAGCCCGGCAAAGGAGCGGGCGTTGGTGTCATCTTTCAGCCCCAGGTAAATGGCATCGGCCCCGGCATTCAGCGCCACCTTGAGCGAGGCCAGATTACCGGCCGGACACAGGAGTTCCATAGTGTGACTCTCTTCAATAAACGCTTCAAAAATGTGTTAAGAAATGCAAAACGCCCGCAGTGTACCCATGTTTACCCCACCGGGAATTGATGTAAGACAAATGGCTGGAATTAAAAGCAAGTTAGACTCGCCGGATGTTTGTTCGCCGTACTGAGGACCTCTTATGCCTTTCCCCTTTGCCGCCCGTCTTGCCAAAGACGCGCTCGACATCGCCCCTGCACTGGTGCGCCTGCCGCTGTCCCGTGTGCCCTTTGCTGCCAAAGCGGCGGTGCTGCGCCCCGGGCTGAATTTGCTGCTCGCAAGGGAAGTGAAGGATGGAGAGCTGGACTTCCTCGAAGGTCGCTGGGTGGGCATTGAAGTGACCGATTTAGGGCTTAAGTTTGAGGTCAGCTTTGAAGCAGGTGAGGGCGTGCAAAGCGCAGGCCGCCTGTGCGTGCGTGAAGCCGCGTTTAACCGCCAGCTTAATGAAGCCAATGGGCAAGCGGCCGAGGTGCGCTTCAGTGCCGACTCCAAAGAGCTTTTGCTGATTGCGGCCGGTAAAGAAGACCCTGATACCCTGTTCTTCCAGCGTAAACTCACCATTGAAGGCGATACCGAGCTTGGGCTGATGGTGAAAAACCTGCTGCTGGCCATCGACCTTGAGCGGTTGCCATCGCCTGTGACGACAACATTGTCGCAGCTTGCCCGCGCCCTGCAGGCGCTGGAACGTCAGGCCGAGCCTGCCTGGGCCTGACGTTGAGCCTGAGCCAGAGACTGAGCCAGAGCCAGTCAGCAGCTCAGATGATTGCACCAAACAGCCCGCTTTTGCGGGCTGTTTTTTTACTTAAGTCCCGCCGTGAATGCCGCCAAGTAGCGGCAGGCTACGTCCTTTGCCAAATCGCTTGCCGTTTGGCGGCTTTATTGTCTCGGTTTGAGCTTTGCACTGCCTCACAAATGCACAGCCAACGGTGGCGAACTTTTACCCATAGCGCTAGCATGGAACCATTAAGGATCAGGGAGATACCCCATGACTGAGTCTGCAAAGGCGTCTAAAAAAATCAGCAGCTATTTGTTTCTGGCGGTGCTTGCCATTTGGCTCTATAGCCTGTGGGCCGACCGTGTTACCCCCATGACCACCCAGGCCTACGTGCATGCCTATCTGGTGCGCATTACCCCCGAGGTGGCGGGCAGCATTACCCGGGTGGAGGTGAAAAACGATCAGGTGGTGGATGCAGGTGACTTGCTGTTTGAAATCGACAGCCGCCAATACGATATCGCCCTGGCCAAGGCGCGGGCCGATTTGGAGCGGGTAGGTCAAAGCCTTGGTGCCAACACTGCGGCGGTGGAAGTGGCCCAGGCCAAGGTGGGTGACGCAAGGGCGGCGCTGTCCAATGCGTCGGCCCAGGCCAAGCGGGTGGCGGCGCTCGCCAGTCGCGGCGTACTGAGTCAGGCAGAGCTCGATAACGCCCGCGAAGCCGAAGACAGAGCCAAGGCGGCGCTGGCGGCAGCCGAGGCGTCGCTTATTCAGGCGCAGCAGAATCTGGGGCCTGTGGGTGAAAACAACCCTGAGCTTAAAGCGGCCATGGCGGCGCTGGCCAAGGCCGAGCTTGACCTCAAGCGGACCCGGGTGAGCGCGCCCTCCCGCGGGCTGGTGACCAATGTGCAGCTGACCACCGGCCAATATATGGCGCCCGGACAAGCGGCGCTGACCTTTATCGACCCCCGCGAAGTGTGGATTTCCGCGATGGTGCGGGAAAACTCCCTCGAGCATATCCACAGCGGCGGCAAGGTAGCCATAGTGTTTGATGCGCTGCCGGGACGGGTGTTCGAAGGGGAAGTGGAAAGCATTGGTTGGGGCAGTGGCGGCGCCAACAATATCGACCAGAGCACCGGCTTTGAGTCGGCCCAGACCGGCAAGCAGCAGGCGCGGCGTTTCCCGGTGCATATTCGCTTTGATACCAATGGCATCGACCGGGAGCTGAGGTTCGGCTCTCAGGCCACAGTGGCCTTCTACACCGGCGAGAGCAGCCTTGGCGATATGCTTGCCAGTCTGTGGATGTGGTGTTGGAGCAAGCTGACCTATGTCTCGTGAAATCTGTCCTGGCTGGGTGACAAGCGACCCAGGAGTGGAGCCTGACCATGGCTGAGCAAGAGACTACAGCGGCTGCAGAGCCCAGCGCCAATAGCGCAGGCAGTGCCAGTAGCAGTGCCAGCAAACGCCCATATTTCGCGGCGGCCAACCCGCTGCTGCGGGTCGCGGTGGGCACTCTGGTGCCGCTGTTTTTGCTGCAATACTTCGAAGTGCCACTGCCGATGCTGGTGTCTGTGTTTACCGTGGTCATGCTTACCCTGATGCCCGGTAAGCCGTCGGTGTCGGTATTGCTGCAGCTTACCGCCGTGGTGGTCGTGGCGGCACTGGTGCAAAGTGCGGCGGGCAATCTGCTTGGCGGCACAGGAACCGGTACCTGGCTGTTTTTGTTCGCGGTGCTGTTTTACAGCCTGTCACGCATCCACTTGAATCCCAAAGACGTAGTTGGGCTGATGATGATGATCCTCGGCATAGTGGTAACTGTGCTGCATTTTCAGTACGCGATGACGCTCACCAATCTGCCCTGGCTGCTGGCGCTGGCCTTTATCAGTGCCATAGGGGTGATTTATCTGATGTTTTGGCTGTTTCCCGGCGGCGAGCTGGAAGTCAGCGCCGATATCAGCTGGGAGGTGACCCCCAGCCATTGGCTTAAGGTGCTGGCCAAGGCACTGTTTATCATGCTGATCATCTTTTTGCTGATGGACGCCGACAGCAGTCAGGCACTGCTTATCGTTATCACCCTCACCAGCCTGATAAAAGACCCCAATCCCCTTGCCGGCAGTCATAATGCCCGCCAGCGGCTGTGGACCACTTGGCTTGCGGTGGTTTACAGCCTGCCGCTGCTTATCGCATTTTGGCTCGATATGGTCTGGTGGCTGCAAATGCTGCTGGCCGTGGCGCTGGCGCTCTGGCTTGGGGCCGCCGCCACCGCCCGCAAGGTGTCGATGGCTGAATATCAGTTGCTGATGAGTGGCTTTGTGATGCTGGTGTATCAGGTGATAAGTCATCAGGGCGCCGCGTCGCTCACCTCGTCATTGATGCGGCTGGGCTCTGTGATAGTGGCGGTGCTGCTGGGGATGCTGCTATTGTCGCTGCTCTCTGAGCTGGGCTCGCAAAAGCCTGACCGCGCAAAAGCGGCAAGCGATTAGCAATATATGGTTAAGAAAGCGAAGTGGCAGAATGTAAAAAGGCGCTGATAATCAGCGCCTTTTTGTATCTGGCTGCGGCCCTTGGCTTAGAGCTTGCCGGTGAGGCGGGCGTACTTAATCAGCAGCTCGTCCTGGCTTTCAGGGTGCGCCGGATCGGGGTCGATACAGTTAATCGGGCAGACAGACACGCAGGTAGGCTTGTCGTAGTGGCCCACACATTCGGTGCAGCGATCCGGATCGATTTCATAGATCTCAGCGCCCATGGCAATCGCCTGGTTGGGACACTCGGGTTCGCACATATCGCAGTTAATGCAGCTGTCGTCAATTATTAAGGCCATTGCCTTGAAAAACCTCGAAAATATTACCACCGTTTGCGGTGGTCACACGTTAAAGCCGGCTTGCGCTTTCGCTCGGCTGTTGGCTGCTGGCTCTGGGCACAGTGCATGGCTCTTTACTACAGCTTAGCCGTCGGGGCGGGGAGTATACCACTCATTGGGAGGCTCTGCCCACCGGTTGCTGGGCACTTGGCTGAGTGCCATTGCAGCTGTTTGGGGGTATCCCGTGGTCGCTAAGGATTAGTTCGAACTTTGTGGTGCGTCGATAGCGTTTTTCGCTATTTATGTCATGTGCTTAGCATGTTGTTTCATTTTGTTTTTTTGCTAATTGGTACGCTTGTTTTAGTCTGTTTTCTTGGGTAGATTGGCTCGTTAGTGTGTGTTGTTGGTTTAGAGGGATTGAGCCGTCAGCGACAGAAACCACCCTTAGATATCCGTAATTGCGCAGGGATGCAGCCAGTCTTCTGATCTTGTTCACAGAACCTTTCCTCTTCCTGCTATAGCGTTATTTTTATTGGTTATTTGGTGTTGCTGGGTGCAGCTGTGGGGCGTTTTTAATGCCTTCGGCATGCCAAGCTGCGCTTGACGAAGGTCGTGGGTCTCCGACCCACACCCGGGGAAAGGGGACCGTTTCGACAGGCCCCCTTGTCCAATCCCCCAGCGACCCGCGACGAAGCGGACAGCCCCGTCGGGCTTTAGCCGAAAATTGGCTGTCGCGACCGATTCGCTCCAAGCTCAACGGTCGCTGCTTCGGCATCCATGCCTCGCCACGCCATTTTCAGCAACACCCGCCGCCGCTTCGAGCGGGATTGGAGCAACCTTCTGCAGCCGAGTTGCTATTGGTAAATAGAGCTACCCTGCAAGGTAGGGCGAGCTTACAAGCTCGGGTAACCTTGCAAGGTCGTATGAATAAAATGTTATGTGTGAGCGAGTCTCGGCATGGAATGGTCTAAATTCGAAATTTTCAAAGGTATAGATCTCAACGATTCATTCGTTTTGGATTGGTGTTGCGAAGGTGATCGTTTGTCTTTCGAATTAGAGGCAAGCATTTGGCCTGAGTCGGAACATTACTCAAAGCCAAAGGATAATGAGTATACATGCTACAAGAAAGCAACACTTCGGTTTGTGAACGTAAATGAAGTGCAAGGGCTAAAGCTAAAGGATCTGGTCCGTTCAACTACCGATCCTGAAGGGGCGGCAGATTTCGGAAGCATTGATGTACTCAATATCGAGGATGGCTCGTTTTATTTGGCAGGTGACTTTGGTTCGGTCAATATTCGAGGTGGAAAGCTAGAGTTTGAAATACACACATAACAAGCGGCAGCAGTCGGACTCGGCAAAAGCCGTCACTAATTTTGCTGGCGCAAATTTAGCGCCAATTTTACCTCGCCGCTGTGCCGGGCGTTAGGCGAATAAGCACTCGTATCAAACAATGAGGATTAACTTTGGAATTGTTTAAACCAGCAGTAAAAGAAGATCGGCTTCATCCTTTATTCAAGAGAATCATCTCTACTAAAGGCTATGAACCAACCATCGATGTTATAAACAGCTGGGCTACAGGTCTGATGGGGCGAAAGAAAGAATCTAAAAAGTTCATTCAAGACTTTCAGATATCATTCAACTCGTCATTGTGGGAGCTTTATCTAAATAAAGCATTTGTTGATTTTGGCTTCAGTATCGACTACTCCAAAGAAAGCCCTGATTTCAATTTGTGTCATAGATCTGGTCGTATCGTAAATGTGGAAGCTGTTACTTCAAATAGTAGGGATAATCTAAAGACAGAATATTATTTGAACGAATCACTTCGTTCAGTTTCAATGCAAAACAACGATGAATTTTTGGATGGATCAACAATTAAACTTGCTGGAAAGCTAAAGGATAAAAGAGATTTATTCATTGGTACTAACAATAAAAAGCACCCATATTACTCACTAGAACATGTCAAAGGTAACCCTTTTGTCATCGCTGTAGCTCCTTTCGATAACCATCTTTCGTATTCGCAAAACAATATGGCTATAAATAGGGTGCTTTATGGGCTAAACCCACCCCCACCAATGGGCAATCAGGGCGGGATCGTACTTTTCTAGCCAGTGTTGAGTGAGCAGATCAGCTGTGATCTAATAGCGGTTCATTTAATCAGTCGCTGCTCCAATGAACTTGCTCGAACACCTGACCGTTGTAGAAGAAACCCGCTCTGAAGTTAATCAAAGGCATGACCTTGTGGATGTCATGTTCCTCGTACTAAGCGCCATCATGTCAGGTGCCGAGGGCTGGCAGGATATTCAAACTTACGGTGACCATAAACTGCCATGGCTGCGAAAATTTCGCCCGTTTGAGCATGGTATTCCCCGAAGACACACTATTGCGCGGATCCTTCGTACCGTGGTCGCGGAGTCATTGCTCGAAGCGCTGCTGAATTGGGTGAATGAACAGCGAGCCAGCATCGGTAAACCCGTAATAGCTTTTGACGGCAAGGTGCTCAGAGGCTCTTACCGCAATGACTCCAAAACGGCGTTGCAGTTGGTTACAGCCTACGACACCGAAAACGGATTGGTCCTTAGCCAAAAGCCAACCCAAACCAAGAACGGTGAAATCAGCGTGGTTCGGCAGATGCTTGATGTTCTTAACCTGAAAGGCGCGGTGATCACACTTGATGCCTTGCACTGCCAGCGCGAAACGCTGGAGAAAATCAGCGAAAAGAAGGCTCACGTTGTTGTTCAGGTCAAAAATAACCAGCCTGCTCTTTGGGAGGCTGTTCAGTCGCAGTTTCAGACTGTTTTCGATGCGAAGAAAGAGAAAGTTGTCACCGAAATCAAACAAGAAGCCCATGGCCGAAAAGAAGAGCGCTACGTTTTCCAACTGAAGGCAAAGCTGCCTGAAAAGCTTGCAGAAAGATGGCCAACAATCCGAAGCATCGTCGCTGTGGAACGACATCGCTCGCAGAATGGTAAGACAACGACAGATACCAGCTACTACGTGAGCTCGCTATCACCACGGCATAAATTGCTTGGTCATTACATCCGTCAGCACTGGCGGATTGAAAACAGTCAGCATTACGTGCTGGATGTAGTTTTCAAAGAAGACGACTCACGGATAGCACTTGAAGGGGCTGTCGAAAACGTAGCCCTGTTCCGCCGCTTCGTCATGAATATGCTACGGCAATGTGACTGTGGCGCCCCGAGCCAGAGAAACAAGCTAAAACAGGCTGGCTGGTGCGACGATTATCGGGAAAGAGTGTTCTTTGGTTAGAAACTGCTCAAAGTATGCTCCGGCCCTGAATGGGCAATGGACAAAAAATAAGTCATATCTCAAAGGAAAATGGTCAAAAGGTTGAACTAGGTATATTCACCAACCCAAGTTACAAAGAAGTTAGCGCGGTAATTTTCTCTACTACGGGTATGTTTGGCAAAGCTGTAGTTCAAGCTGGTCTAGAGAACATTGTTCGAGCAACGCGCTATCGTCAAATGGATGTTGATGAGTTTATGGCAAAAGAGGGTCATAACATGCTAGGTACAACTCATAAGATAGTAAAGCCCGGTTATGATGTCTTCTCAATGAGAATATTAAGTGGCGATTTTGTATTTGGCTCTGACACGTATATTTACCCATCGAGTGAACATAAAGAGTCACACTTGGATGGCTTACATATATACTATAATCCTTATGCTTCAGTTCCATTGGATAAAGATCTATTTTCCGCATACGAAGTGACTCAAAATGATTTTGATATAAGTACGCGAAAGATGATTGCCAATCATAATGATGGTTCGTTAGTTTCAAGACAAACATTCACATCATTCGTCTAACAAACTGTTCAAGAGGGATTCGCAACGCATGGCATTTTACTATGCGTTGGTTTAAGTGATTAAGGTGGTATGCGTCAGCTTCGGTATTGCGTTGCTAATCCCTTAACAGGGCGTTGACTATCTAGGAGGTTACATTTGACTTTACAGTATATTTCCGTTGCTAAAACGGTCTTCTTTTATATATGTATCAGCTTAGGCGTTTGCACACGTTTCTTCTTGGGGAATTTATACGGTGTTTTGATTACGTTGCTTGTAGTACGTCATTTTTGTGAATCTATCTTTGGTTATCCTGCATATTCTTTTGATGAGCTAATGGTTTGGTTAAGGACATTGAATGATGAAATGAAGGTGGCAATAGTAAGTTCATTGGTAACAGTTGTCGGTTTTTTGGTCGCTTACGCAAGTGCTACGTCAAACTGGAAATCACAGCTGTTAGCCAATATAAAGTTACAAGCTTGGGGTGAGTTAAACGCTTTTTTTACTGAGGTCGGGGCACTCGTTACTGATTGCGAAATTTATGCTAATGAAATATTAGAAACCTCAGCAAGAGTTCGAAAGTCTAAAGATCATCAGGAAAAACTATTCTTAGTGTCATACCAAAACACTAGAGGTCATGAAATCGCTCTGAAGCGCAAACGACTTGTAGCGATGTCAATTCAAGTACATCAGTTCACTGGCAAGTATGCGAACTTATTTCTTTCAGTGCCAAAGGTACAGTCAAACTTCGATATAGCGGCTACTGCTCTAGAAGAGGTTGCATCTAAAACATGGTTTAATATTCCGTTCTCATATGCCGAAGACACTGACCCTGTTACAACTTTCTTAAAGCAAGTAAATGAAGAACAACTGAAAATATTTAAGAGAACCGTAGAAAAGAACCGTATTTTCCTATCATTTTACCCCGGCAGTGCAGGAGGAGTATTACAATCAGAAATTGTGCCTTTTAATGGTTTCTCTTTATTCAATATGTATCGTCGTACAAGAATGCTGCACTCTACATTTGAAGAATTGCGCAAGGCGAAACAAGATAGTTAACAAAGCACTTAAGAGTGATTAATGAAAGATAGGGCAGGCACAATTCTTCACGTACAGATTGCGCCGGTTTTTGAACCCCATCGAAGCCGCTTTGGGCGTTGGGCTGAGTGAAACGGGTAAGCCGAGATAGGGATATCGAGGCAGAGACCGTCGAGCTGGGAGCGAGTCGGTCGCGGTGGCCGTTTTCAGTCCGTAAGACCAAAGTGCTCGGCTTCGTTCGGGGTGTCCTTGGGGTTGCAAGGGGTGTTGGGCAAGCAACACCCCTTGCCCGGAGGCGGGCTGGAAGGCCGCGATTTTCAGTCGCTTGCAAAGCGACTTCTCATCAAGGAGTGACAAACTGCGCCGTTAGTTCAAACTCCGTCCTGTCAGCAATCAACTTGTACTGCTAAAAACACAACCATCATGAAAATTCCAATGAACCAATGGCTTAAGTCGGAATCACAAACCACCGGCACACAGAGGTTGCCAAACCTCATTCTCCCCCTGGTTGTCAAAGTTTGACCGCCTTGAACTCATCCAAGCGCAGCAAATTATGGGTAATCGCATGCGCTATCCTCAGCCTGAGTTAGCTAGGGAAACCTGCAGTGGCGGCAAGCCGTGCAGAAAGTGTAATGGTGGTATTGCTGCTGCACATTTGTATGTTATTAATGGTGTTGCCGGGGGATTCCCCGCAACCACCTGAGTAATATGGATTTTAAAAATAGGGATATCTATGAGAATAACGACATTGGCTGCTGGGCTTTTGCTGGCTGGTATGGGGTTTTCATCTGTTGCTGCTGAAGCGGTTGCCGTGGATAAGGCGGCGCTGGTAGGGGACTGGTGCTTTTACGAGCAGGAAGGTTTTGGCTCTAAAGTGCCTGAAAAAATTGATATAAATCTTGCGGCAGACGGCAATTACACCTGGGTTGAGAGTGCTTTTAAGCAGACCGGCGAATGGGAGCTGGACGCCGATGGCTTGTATCTGGCCAAGGTGGGAAACCATAAGCTGCTGAGCTTGAATGCGGACCTGTTGGAATTGAAGCGCGGCTCTGTGATGCGCTTTAAAAAAGGCGTTTGTGGCGACGATATGTTTTCGAGTCAGGATATTACCGAGTTCCATAATGGTGCTGCCATGGGCAAACTGGCACCGCTGGAAAAGTTCGTGAATAAGGGGATCGATATCAATATTCAGGACTGGAATAAAATGGACACGGCATTAATTCAGGCCGCCAAGTTTTGCCAAACCGAGGCGGGCAAATATTTGCTGGCCAAGGGCGCCGATAAGTCGATTAAAAATGGCGATGAAAAAGTTGCCCTGGATTATGCCAAAGCCAGCTCATTCCATAATGGCTGTGATGAGATGGTCAGCCTGCTGGCCGACTGAGCCGCCGCAGATAAAAAAGGCCCCGTCGGGGCCTTTTTTATGTCTGTTTCCCGAGGTTGTTATTGCTCAGGTTGCAGCTTTTACAACATCAGCCGTTGTCATATCAGTGGCTGCCACATCAGTTGCTGCAGCGGCTGCCAAACAGGGCGTTTGCCCAGGCAGGGTTGTCGATAAAGGGATTGCGGTTGTGCTGCCACTCGTACACCCGGTTGTTACGGCGACGCTCCCAGCTGCTGACCGGATCCTGATTGTGCCAGGCCAGTAGGGTACACAGATCGCCAAGCTTGGGCTCGGTGGAAGTGGTGCCTGATACCAGCATCAGATCCGGGGTGGCGCTGGCACTGTCGCCGTCGTAACGCACATCCATATACATCAGCATCCGCGCCACATCGCCTTTGACTGCATCGGCAGGCTCGAAGCTGTCACTGTCAGTGCTGTTGGCCGGTGCCTCGTCCAGTGGCGTGCCGCCCATGGCGAAGTCTTTGTTGCTGCGGCTGCTGTTAACGGTAACATCGGCCGGGCGCAGGTGGTGCAGGTCGGTGTAGGCGTGGCTGCTGCTGTCGGGGAAGCCATGGCTTTTGGGCCAAACGTGCTCGCGGTTCCAGGCGTCGAGGGAGTTACTCATACCGGCGCGGTTGGTTTTGGGCTCCGAGCGGCCGGTGTACAGCAGAATAACGTTGTTAGGGTTGGCGGGATCTT